>CADBZW010000005.1 GCA_902799345.1 uncultured Bacteroidia bacterium
CCATCTCCATTTTTTCTTCTTGACTGAATTTCTTCCGTCTCTTTTTGATTCTCTCCATTTTTGTTGACTATTGTGTCAACTTTTTTCAGCGTAAGACAGTAAGGGTTGGGTAAGCCTAGCCTTCCAGCAGCCATGTCATGCCGACGCTGGGCTGTGCGATCATTGTATTTCCGTCCTTTTGTCTTGAAACAAAAGGACCAAAAATTCAAGGCCGACATCATGGGCCTAACGCACATGGCGGGCGCCCCTCCCCCATGTCGGCCGGGCCCACGCGCCCTACCCGGTCGGTCTTTGGCGTTCCCATTCTCTCAGAGCGAAGCAATCATGTCTTGCCAGCTTGGGCAATATCCAGCAGCCATATCATGCCTGCATAGGCTCGTGCGCTGGCGGGCATCTATGGCTGCGGCAGGATTCAGCAGCCATGTCATCCCCACGCTGGCATGTGCGGTAGCATGGGATCTATGGCTGCGGCCTGTCATTGTCATCTGTCCTATTATTAAAACCCGACATTGCATATCGGGGTGTGTTTTAAAATAATGCCATATTTTTCATATCAATTTGAAAAAATGTCTATTTTTGCAGTATCTATATAAATAAAGGTGTAGAACCAATCTACATCAGATGGGTAGCAAAATGGAAATCAACCATTTACATAACAAGCTCGAGACTATCAAAATGGAAGGCATATTAGATGGTGAAAATGCTGACCGAAAAGAAAACCTCCATAGGCTTTTCATGTATCCTGCGATGATGGTTCCTGCCACGCAAAGCGCTATTATTGAAGCCTTTTCACACGAGCTGCCTAATAGTATTCTCGCCATCGACCCTTACATGGGTTCGGGAACGGCTCTGCTTTCATGCATGGAATTTGGATTTGATGTTTATGGACAAGACATCAACCCTTTCGCCGTATTACTATCACAAGCCAAAACCACCAATTACGACATTGCACAATTAAACGACTCTTTCGAAAAAGTAAAACAACACATTGAGAACGACAAAAGCACCAACATCGAGGTTTCATTTAATACGATTGACAAGTGGTTTACTAAAGATGCCCAAATAGCGTTTTCAAGAATACGAAGAGCCATCATGGATGAGCCAAACGGCAACATCCGTAAGTTTCTTTGGGTTTTAATGTCGGAAGCCATCAGAACTGGTAGTAATGACAGGACTTCTACATTCAAATTGCACCAAAGAGACCCTGAAGAGCTTGAACGACGCCATGTGGACAACATCAAAAACTTTCTCGAATATGTTCAACAGGGCGTTTCCGATTTCAAGTATTTTCAAGACAAAATCCATGAAAAGAATTGCCGTTATGGAAATGCCACGATTAAATGGGGAAACACACAAAAGGGAATAGACTCTGAACAAAAATTTGGCCTCCTTGTTTCTTCTCCCCCATACGGTGACAACCATACGACCGTAACCTACGGACAAACATCCTATCTTCCTTTGCAATGGATTGACCCCAAAGACATTGACTGCCCATACGATTACTTGAAAACCACACAGGAAATTGACCGTCAGAGTCTTGGCGGGTCAATCAATAGGAAAGCTCTTTCTGGACAAAGAAACCGGCTCATCGAAAAATCGAAGAGTTTTGAGGATTTTTATTTTTCTATCCCTGAAGAAGATAGGGAACGTTACAACAAAACCATTAGCTTTATTGCTGACTTTGACGAAAGTCTAGACAGTATTACCTCGGTAATGGACAAAGATGCTTTCTTTATTTGGACAATCGGAAACAGGACTGTTGGAGGCAGGGAAATTCCCAATGCTCGAATACTTATAGACTTAATGCAATATCGTGGATTTGAATTGTTTTTCAGTGCTGACAGACAAATCTCCAACAAAACCCAGCCGAAAAAGAACAATTTCTCCAAAACTATGGACAAAGAGGATATTTTGATATTCCATTAAAACAGAATTGAATGAAGGATCCCAAATTTGATATCAACCCTCATGTCATCAGACAACTAGGTGCCGAGTTGGTTACTGACCAAACGACTGCATTGATGGAATTGGTAAAGAATTCCTACGATGCTGATGCTGATTATGTAATAATCACTATCAACACCAAAGACACCCTTGATGAACAAGATTTGTTCTATCCGAACAAAAAAGGATATATCATTGTCGAGGACAATGGCTTTGGCATGGATGAAGATACCATCCTCAATTCATGGTTGGTTATATCCTATTCAAACAAGCGTCCAGTTGACGGCGTAAAACCAAAAACCCCAAAAGGACGCACACCGCTTGGAGATAAAGGATTGGGAAGGCTTAGCACGCAAAGATTGGCTCAAGTTTGTGAAATCTATACAAAGAAAGAGAATGGAACAGCCATCCATGTTGGATTTGATTGGGACACGTTTGATACTGCTAATAAACTTCAAGATGTGACCGTAAAATACGACGAATCCCATCTTAATTATTCTCACGGCACAAAGCTTGTTTTGACAGGAATCAATGATGATGATTATTGGAGAGGCAAGAACCTTGAATTGTTCAAATCATCAATCTGCAAATTGATTTCCCCATACAAAGAACTTAGACCATTTAATGTTTATTTGTCTATCAATGGAGAAGACATAAACATAACACATGAGGTGGGTAAATTAAACCAATTGAGCATTTCGGAAATAGAGTTTCAGTATAAAGATGGCTTGATGAAATTCGACTTGAACATCCGTATGCGAAAACTGATAGGAAACGACTATTGTTTGTATGAAAAGATTATCCTACCGGATAACGGCAAGAGGTTTCTTGAGTTTTTCTTTAATGACAAGAAAAGATCATCTTTATTCAAATTGTCTGATGGAGATTTTTGGTTGAATGTCCATCAAGAATTTAGATTAAATGAGTTAACGGACAAAAGTTTATTTGAAAACAATAGCATTGCTGACCCAGGTGATTTCTTTGGTCAAATACAAGAGTTTTATTTCTATAACAACACAAATAATAGCGATTGGTGGACTCAGTTATATTCAAACTTTGATGAGTATAGAGCCTTTATAAAAAACCAAGTCGGCATTAGAATTTATCGGAATGGGTTTTCCGTAAAGCCTTATGGTATTACTGATGGAGACGATTGGCTTAACCTGGGAAAAGGCCAAACAAGCAACTCCTCATTCTATGGCCTCAGACCTCACAATGTTATCGGATTTGTTTCCATTGATGAATCTATAAACAAAGAGCTAAAGGATAAAACAGACAGAGAAGGTATCATTGAAAACGAGTATTACCGTAATTTCTATGCATTAATAACTGAGGTCATAAGAAGGTCAAACCAAGAAATGGAAAACCTTCGAAGAAGCTACAACGAATACCGTTCCTCATTATCATCCGAAAACACAAAAATCAAGTCAATAAAAGAAGCCTTCGACACAATTACAGAACAAGCTGAAAAAGGCAAAAGAATCGCTTCATCCTATGCTCAAACT
Source organism: uncultured Bacteroidia bacterium (assembly GCA_902799345.1). GTDB lineage: Bacteria > Bacteroidota > Bacteroidia > Bacteroidales > F082 > Limimorpha. The sequence continues at coordinate 3,450 of CADBZW010000005.1, forward strand.
CAAGCCAAGCTCGATTCTGCACAAAAGCAGGTCAAAAAAGCATTGGAGAACAGTAAAACCGATTTGTTTGAGCAATCCACTGATTCTGCAACCATTCAAGCTTTACAAGATATTTCCAAATTATTGGAAGAATCGAAACAAGTGCTTGAAGAAGCCAATGTGGTTTTGAATGACTCAAAGTATTTAGAGGAAGCTTGCAATTTGATACAACCAAAACTGGAATTGTTGGAAGAACAATTAGCTGATTTTTCTGAATTGGCTTCACTTGGTTTAGTTTCCGAAATGGTATCACACGACTTGGGAGGAATCGCCAACCGCTTGCTTGGAAAAAGTACAGAATTAGAGCAACAGCTCAAACAATCTGAAGAAATCAGCATCAATCAAATATACAGCCTTATCAATTTTATCAAGACGACCGTTGCTTCGTTGAAATCTCAAATGAAGCATTTGGATTCCTCGATGAAATATACCCGTGAAAAGAAAGAGACTTTCAAAATAGGCGAAATGCTGAAAGAAGAAGAAATAGCATACTATCAAAACAAACCCAATTGCTCGCATATAGATTTTCGGTGTATTGTTGGGAATGACTTTGCCGTAACCATGAACAAAGGAAAGTTTATCCAAGTGATGGACAATCTCATCAACAACTCTATATACTGGTTGAATGCCTACCAAAACAAATTATCAGGCAAACCAACCATCTCAATCCGAGTTGACCATCCTTGGGTTTATGTTGAAGATAATGGCTTAGGAGTTGACCCGACCATAGAAGAAGGATTGTTTGAGCCTTTTGCCACCCGGAAGCCCAAAGGTGAAGGTAGGGGTTTGGGGCTTTTCATTGTTCGCCAATTGTTGGACAATGTTGGCTGTGAAATCTTTCTCGATCCCATTAGGAATGAGCACAAACGCCGTTATCGTTTTTCTATCAATTTGTCTAATGTTATAACTAAATAATTATGGAAGCCAATCCCCCCGTTGATGCCATTAACACCAAAGAAATTGTATTAAAACTATTAGAAACAAGACATATCTCTAAAGTCATATATGTTGATGAAGACTTTGATTCGAAGGCTTACTATCCTTTTTTTAGGAGTTTCGTGAAAGTCAATTCGTCTGATCCAAGAATACCATTTAACGTGATTGATCCAGCGGTTGCTGAGGGTCATTTTGATGCTTGGTGGGAAGATTCGACCGAAGAAGCAAAAATGAACGCCATCCATGAACTCTCTATTTCTTGCGACAAGACAGATATTCAAAGAACACTAATAGATGTCTTTGGAGAAGAGCGTTTAACTTGTTATTCTCCAAACGAGTTTGTTTCATTTAAAGACTCAAATCCCATCATTGACGAAGACCATCAAATTCTTGTTTTAATGGATCAAGAATTAGTTGGTTATGGCAAAGGTTTCGATTATTTAAAATCATTTGAAAATCAAAGATTTGTTCAGTGTGGATTGTTTTCCCAAACTTTTTCTATTGACGAAGAAATATCAAGTTGGAATACCATATGCGATTATTCTCCTTGCGTATATCCTTTATCAAAAAGTAGGTTTACAAACAATGATCCCAACTGCATAATAGAAGGTTTAAGAAACATACTTTGGTTAAGACAAATCTCTGAAATCAAGAGCCTTTATTCTGACTTGCTCTCTAAAGCTGTCACAGAAACATCATCATATTTATCTCAACTTGACCCTGCCACTTTCGATTACTTCGTAATGAAAAAATCCGGGAAAGAAGGATGTTGGGAGTTTGAGACATTACACCGAATTGGATGTCTTAAACTCAATCAACTCCTGGAAAAGGATATGTTTGAAAGGTCGTTTGAAGCATTTCAGAAACAGACATACGATTTACGAGTTATTAGACAAATTGATGAAAATACTATCCCTAAGGTAACCGATTACGCAAAAGACATCAACCAACTTGACCTGTATTTAGACGGCAACATAATTAATCGCTTTTATAGCCAAATTGGTAATGGGGATGTATTCCAAGTTGGTGAAAAACTCTTTATGCTTCTTTGCCAGCCTTGTAATCTAGAAATCAGAGGAAAGGGGGAAAGAAATGAAAAGAGTTTTGTCTATTTAGTTCCCATGGAAACCCATAAAACAAAAACCATGAGAGAACTGAAAGAAACGATGAAAGAATTTCAGATTTCAAACAGTCGCATTATCACATATCAAAGCCAAGAATATGTTTTGAATTATAGCGAAGCACTGCCAACAGACATCCGAGTTTTAGATTTAGTGTCATATAATAATGAAGGCAAGGTTACAACAGAAATCGACATAAGCTCCCTATCAAAAATCATTCAGCCAAATATGCAAAAAAGATATGCTACGCTCATGACCTCTTTCGAAGGAGCTGTTGATAATAATATGGCAAGTGATGAAGAAGTTGATATACAAACCATTGCCATTCAACATGGCAAATTAGACAAAGAAACTATAAATAAATTGTCTATTACTCGTGTAGCGAGACTTAAAGACCCGAGGGCACAAGAGTGCTTACAAGAACTTATGGCCTATCTCAGCCGTCCTGCCTATCCCATGGATTTGGAATAAACTTCTGTTTTCTTATTACTCCGTTCTACGGTAGGTGATTTTACACTGTAAGCAGGGACGAAGGGCGAGGTCGTAAGTGCCCATTTGGAAATAGTTGCGGTTCTCTTTGTCGGGGTTGAGGTCTTTGTAGATGTGGATGCCACGACCGAGGATGATTTCCCAATGGGTATCGGTGCGGATGCAACGGTCATGCAGGTTGGGGTCAATCTCGTAGAGGAATTGCATATCGGTGCTTTCATTATCTTCGAGGGTTTCTTTGATGGAGCGTAGATCCTCATCGATGCGCAAGCGAATGGCTTCGTCTTCAGATGTATTGTTGGTGACCAACTTGAAGCATTTGCATGTGCCGGTCTTGACCAGCATTTCAATGAAGCGCACGAGGTTGGTCATCTGATAAGGATGTGACAAATATGGCTCTTCGAGCTGGACGATTTTGGCACCATCCATATAGGCTGCAAATAGTTCGTCGTAGCTGTAGCCGGTATCGCCATAGCTGATATCGATGGACTTTTCTGTTGGGACGGGCTTGCCTTCAGGAATGGGCAGCGGTGCGGGTTGCTCTTCTTCCTGCTTCTCATCCTCTGGCTCAGCAGGGACAACGATGTCGGGATATTTGCGTGGGTTTTGTGTGGCTGGTGAATAACGGCTTTCGGGGCAATAGACGACCACTTTCTTCCCCTCTCTGTTGATGTATGACATATTGATGTTGGCATACTCATCATCAGGCTTGCGCTTGTTAAGTTGTTCCTTGACACGGCGACGGCCTTCGATGGCATATTCCACAATCTCATCAAAATCCTTATCTGTGAACTCACCATAAGGGAATAATAGCTTGATAAAACCTGAAATGGTTTTTTGCAAAGCTCTGCTGTCGCGGCCCTCGATGCCATCGCCTTTTTTGAGGCGTTGATTGACGAGGCCTACATAATCGCTATCGTGGGTAAACAAATAGTGTAGAATTTCGGAAAGGTAGTCGGTAATGAGGCCGTAGTTGTTGTTGTAGCTGCTATCATCGATTTTGGGAATCTCCCAACCGGGGATGTAGTTGTAGATACGGTCGATGATGGCGAGGTCGAAGGCTGGCGGCAATGTGATAAGAAGGTCGTGATTATAGGAGTTGACAATGGTGGGGATATTAAGGTCGAAATTGCCGACGAAGGAGAAGCTGGCGTAGCCAGTGACTTCCTGACCACGGGAGAAACGACCGTTGGCCATGTAGTCCTTCATGATTTGAACGGTATCAGAATCTTTGATTTTCATCTTGGCCACCTCGTCGAAAGCGACATTATCCCAATAGCCTACAGCACCGACTTGGCGGCGCTGGTTGTTGTAGAGCAATGTGGCAGTGCTGGCCTGACCTCCCGACAACAGCGTTGAATAAGGCGAAAATTCTGAATAGAAGAATGACTTACCCGTGCTGCGTCCACCAAGTTCGATGCTATTGTAGTTGCTCTGAACGAGGGGCAAGAAACGGGAAAGGATGTGGAATTTGAGGCGGCGACCGTCTTTGTCGCCTTTGAGCTTGCGGGAACGCTCAGCAAGCCAATCGGGATTGATGCCAATGCTACGGATGAGGATGTCAATCCATTCGTCGGTGGTGAACTGCTTGCGGGCTTCCATGAACTGGTTGACATCGAAGCGACCGATTTGGATGGGACGAAGATCTTCGACATAGAAAGCGTAGTTGTCTTCTTCTACCTCGTTGTATGCGAGCGTGACCTCAGCCCAGATACCACTTTCGAGCAGCTTCTCATTCTTTTGATAGAACTGCGGATTGATGGCAATGCGCGATGAGCCGAAGTTTTCCATTTCTGCCCAATAGCGTTTTTCGCGTTCCACATACTTCACATGGATTTTGTCAATGAACTTATGGTGCTTCTCCTGCTCCACCTTGGACTGGGCCTTGTTGGATTCATCGGGGCGCACATAATTGCGTTCAATGATTTTGAGCACAGCCTTTTTGCCTTCCTCAATCTCTTCTGGATCATCGGAAGCGCAATAGCGCGACAGAAGAAACTCCAGCACAAAGGATGGCACATTGACTGCGCGTTTGATTTCGTGAAGCAGGTCTTTACGAACGACCTTGCCGGGGAACAAATCTACGAGTTTGGCATCTAATTTATCCATATAGCGTTTTGTTTATTATCAGTGAAAGATTAGAAATCGAATTCGGTTTGAAGGGTTAGCGTGGCTAAGGTTAGCTTGGTATCTGCATCGAGCAAGGTAACTGTGAAATCGCCAGAGAAGCCTTCTTCGATGGCGATGGCCTGTTTGATGGAAAGCGTATCAGCAGGAATGGTGACGATGCCTGTTGTTTCGTTGTAGTATAAAGATTCAATTGGTTTGGCCATAACCTTGCCTTTACTATCGGTGACTTGCATGATGACATGGAGCTCGTTGCTGAACAACTCGTCGGTGGTTATTTCAATTTGAAGTGATGGATTGAGGATGCGTACTGTGCCTGACTGTTTGTTCTTATAGGCCAAGGAAGCTGAGAAATGAGATTGTTCATGCTCTATGCGTTTGAGGGTAACGATTGGAACGATGTTTTCCTGTAGGGACAGGCCTTCGTGGAAGTAGGCACAGCTCTTCTCGAAAACGCCAAAGCTTTCGGCAAAGCCGAAGCGGAACACATCGGTATGGATGCCCAGATGTTCGGGTTCGAGGAGCATCACATTGGGCGCGGGGTTGATGTCGCCAGCGACACAACGGCGTTCGGACAGCACCATATTGCCCAACGGAGGCGTGATTTTATCACCGTGCATATAATCGGGTTGCATCATAAAGCCGTGGTCGGCCATGATGAAGGCTTGCTGGAAACCACGCTCAGGTTTCAGACATTCATCGATGCAGCGATAGATGGTGTTGATTTCGGTTTTCATCGAAGAGAAACCGAAATCAGTGCGTTTGGATGATTCGCCTGCAGCGTCGATGGCCGTGCTGCGAATAACAAGCAACTGGGTATCGGCTGGGATATTGGCGGCTTCAAAAGTGTCGGAGGCCATGTCGAAGACTTTGGCCTGGGTGGAATTAGCAATGTAGTCTATACGCTCAGAAGGCAGTGCGATGAGTGTGTCATCAAGGAAGGGTTGCAGCTTGCCTTCGACAGGTTTCAGGGTCAACTTTTGCTCAGCATTGGGCAAGAGTGCAGCCATGCCGAAGCGAGTGACAGGCGGCATAGCGCATAGCGAGGGAACGCAAGAGACCTCGAAATAAGGGCTGGCTTTTTCGGCCATTTCCATGCCTATCTCGAAGCGGAATGCATCGGCCATTACAAGCACCACTTTCTTGCCTTGGGCAAGCAAAGGAGCGATATGGGTGTTGAATGCGTTGGTATTACGCTGGATGCCAATTTCACCTTGCAGCCCTTCGCTGGCCACCGTTTGTTGGTATTGCTGCACTTCCATTTCGGTGAAAGAACGGTAGGCATCTACAACGGCTTTTGAAAGGTCGTTGATATAGGGCGATACATGGCTGATGTCCTGCTCGATGGTCATGTAGTGACGGAAAGCATTGTCGGCCTTATAGCCTGTGGAGGCATACCATTGAGCGATGTCCTTAAATGAGGCATCGGCGGGTATGCTCTTTGAAGCATAGATGACCGCAAACAACTGGCAAGCATGGTCGGCGAGGTTCCAGAACTGGCGCACACTGTCGTCGGTTTCGTACCAGATGCTTTGCTTGTTCTTTGCCACCATTGCTTCAGCTTGTTCGTATTGGCCACTGCTGACAGCTTGGTTGAAACAGGTATATTCAACCTTGTTCTCGAAAGCGAAGGTGACCACGGCACCAAGGTTGGTTGCTTTAGCAAAGCTATCGGCAAGGTGCAATTTATCCGAAATGCGTTTGGCTTGGCGTACATAGTCCTCACGCATATCCAAAAGGTTACGGATGCTGTTGCAGAGGTTGAAGATGGTTTCCTTATTCTCAGGCAAAGCCATAGGAATAGAGGCCATTGTATCGGGCAACTTGGTGGGCAAGTCAAGGACAAATTCGCTGAAAAGCAGGTATTGCCAAAGGTTTTCCTGCACTGAGGCCAGCGAATTGCCATCCGCATTGAGGCCGGGATAATGGTTCTCTGCCAACTGCTTCCATTCCTGCATCCACGACAAATCGGCGACTGATTCAAGGCGCAACAAGCCAAGGGTCATTTCCTTTGGGCTCTTGCCATGGGTAAGGTTTTCGAGCACGGGATAGCTTGCGCCACCTTGCAAGGCATTGATGGAATTAAATTTGAGGTTGCCTTCGGCTTGCAGCTTGTCAATCTCAGCAGTCTTGTTTGGCAGGAATCGCTTGCTTATCATCAGCAAATCGTCGTTGGGACCAAAGGGGAAACACTCGCCGATTTGCGACAAGGCATAAAAAGGATCATCACTCTTCTCGCCTTCGGTGGCTGGAATGTGTTTGGAGCGGTAGATAAGCATACGCGCCTCGCGGTCTATCCCCAGCTTATTGAGATAGCAATCAAAGGCTTGCTCATAGGCGGCAAACGGGGTTTTGGTGGTGTTGATAACCGTGATGCCTTTGTTTTCGGCAAGAGGCAGCAACGAAGTGTATTTGCCTTCGGGGTCGTAAACGGTGAGGACAGGATGCTTGTCGCTCATCCGAGAAATCCAGCTATCGATGATAAAACCTTGTATATCCATGATTCGTTTTGTTTATTCGTCAATATCAAGCTCGCCTTGGGTTGTGTTGGTGCGGCGACGCGTAGCCCTTTCGCGAGGACGGTTTTCGCATAGTTCTTCGAGACCATGAGTGAGTGCCATACACCAGTCGCGACGCGCCTTTTCGCGGATGCGTGACGGGAACATGGCGTAAGCCAAATGGCTCCAGTCGTACTCGCCCTGCTGCAGCTCGGCAAGATTGTCGCGGCATTCGTTTTGCCATTGACGGTGACGGAACAAGGTGACAAGCGGAGCCGCAGTGACTGGCACACCGTCGTCGTGGTTGGGTTTGTAATTGGTGTTGATGCGGCGCAGCTCTTCAGTGAGGCCTTCGTTTTCCTGCTGGAGCAACAACCAATGGTTGGCTTCGGTCTTATCGTTGGCAGCTTGTGCCTTGGTAAGGTTGTTGCGGATGATGGTTGCTTCGCTTTCGAGCTTTAGGATGAGCGAAGGCAGGGTGTTTTGGTTGAGCTTGGGATAGTATATCCAATAGGTGATTTCGCCTTGTGGCGAAGAGACTGGCCAATAGATGGGAGCCTTGCGGCGGCTCTTGGTGTAGCGACGGAAGTGGTAATCGAAGAAGCCCATAGGCTCATCGAAGTATTGCTGAAGGCTATCATAACCGATGAGCCTGCAAAGCTCGAACTCCACATCATCGGCGATGGTTGGCCAGATGGTGTGGATGACATCGCGGACGCGTTTGGCGAGGCAAAGCGGACTTTGATCATCGTTGGAGAGGATGCCGTCATCAGGAATGTTGACGGGATAGTTGGCGGGGGCATTGCCCAGGCTGACAACTGGCATGAACGGCAGCGCATCGAACACATCGCCGAAAGGCGGAATGGTGTCGGGATGCTGAGCGAAGCGAACATCCCAACGGCCGAAGGCCATGCCGACCAGCTCTTGGATGATTTCCTGCGCCATCACTTGACGGTCGATGACATTTTGCTGCGTGGCTCCATCGATGGAAATCAGCTCTTCGTAGGGACGGCGGCTCTTATAGTCGTTAAGCGTTTGACGGAAATCGCTGTCTTTCTCAATGTTGGCCAAATCCATCCACAGGTCATCGTTTTGCTTGACCAGCTCTAAATAGGTGTCATTATCATTGCTCAGCTGTTGCTGCATGACATTGATGGCATCGGCAATGGTGGTGGTGATGTTCATCTGCCCTATCAGACCATGATATTCCAAATTGGTTTCATCAAGACTGAACCAGTGACGCTTTATAGAAATTATCTTCCTCAGTAAAAATAATATCTCGTCTTGACTGATAGAATAGTCTGGCATTGGAAGAAGATTAACGTAACCATTTGACTTATGCTGCTCACAATACTGATTTATTACATATTGAGAATATATGGAGTTGATAAATGAATTAACAACCATACGCTGTAAATGGTTTTCAATTGGAATTAAATGACCTTCATGTGTAAAGCAAAAGCCCATTTTTACAACATGGGCATCTAATATTTCTCCTCTTTTACCATATCCAATTCCTGCCATGAATTGGGAAGAAGTATTACGTAAATTAGAACGACTTGCCATTGGTATTTCACCATTGCCCCACGCAATCATTTCTCTATAGACTTTATAAAACAAAGTATAAGCCCCACCATGATAGAGGCATTTAAAAACATTTCTGTTTTCAATTACTTCGAAAAAATTCCTGTAAAACATTTCAGGAGGCATGAAAGATGTTCCAAATAAAGCTGTGAAGCCACGAGATTCAAGGTTTTTATTTTCAAACAAAGACAATAATTCTTCATTCAAATAATACCCTATTATTGTATTTGGTAAATTCTCAAATTCAATGGATTTATTTATGAATGTCCATTGGGTCTGTACTCCTTCTTTGAGGCTGTTTATCATTGCCTGAATCTGCAAATGTTTTTCTTCAGGATTAACATCTTTAACATCAAAGAAAACACCAGATACATCAGAACTGATTTTGCGAAGCACCAGCGTAGAAGTTTCAACATAAGCATCCAGCACACCCCAACCAGTATCAGCACAATGGGTAATGAAGCCACAAAGGTTTTGCTTACGGAAGTTTTCGTAAGAAGACTTGATCATCACAGTGCGGTCGAAGATAGCGCCCAGACGGCCTTCATCGGTAAGGAGCTGTTGCATACGGATGAAGAAGGCACAGACCAGGTTGCGGCACCAGTTAGTATAATTATCATCAAGATATTTTGATGTGTTCACTGAACCTTCGCCAAAAGGCGGATTCATCAGGATGACATCGTAACGCTGCTGGCACAGCTCAATGAACGCAAAGCCACGAATGGCATCGTCGGTGAAAAGCACATTTTCGTAGCCTTCTTCTTCGCTGAGCTGTTGCGAAAGCGAGCGGAGGGTGTTCTGCAGGTTATCCGTGACCTGAGCAAAGAATTGCGCCTTGGCCTCGCGGCTTGAAAGCTTGGCCGCCTGAAGCGCTTGCGCTTCGTCGGCCTCGGTGTTGGCTGCAAACATGCTGAGTTGGGAGCCTCGGTTGACATTGCTCCAGTTGCTGCGCAGATCCTCAATTTCGCTTTCAATCTCCTTCTCCATTCGGATGAGGAGGCCAGCTTCGCCCACATAGAGCATCTTATCCCATACCTTACGGACCAAACGCTGCATGGGTTTGTCGAGACCTTGCATGAGGGCTGAGAGCATACGCTTGTTGCCCGGCATGGCCTCGGCAAGGATGAGGTTGGAACGACGGATGAGCGGACGGTTTTCGGAAGCAATACCCATTTCGCTATAGGAACGCTGCGCACGAAGCCAAAGGCTGAGTGCAGCCATCTGCAGGGCGCGAGGGTCAATCTCGCAACCGTAAAGGTTGTGTTCGAGGATAAGACCAGGAATGAGGTGACGGAATGATTCGCGTGTCTCGGTGTAGCGGAAATCGTGCAACAGCGAGGGTTGGTTGTCCCAAGCATCGAGATAGATGTATTCCATGACTTCGTAGGCATAGATGCCGAAGTGCATGGAGCCGCAAGTTGGGTCGAGGATGCGGATTTCGGTAGGCTCTTTGAGTGGCACCGAAGGCAGCTCCTCATCGGGACGGCACACCATGTATTGACAGATGTCGCCGATATGGCTTTGGCCATTGGTCATTTCGTACCAATAACGGCCAAGGGCGTTGTCGGTCAAGAAACGGACGATGTATTCGGGCGTAAAGAACTGGTTGCGAATGGCCATTTCACGGCTATTGCGCGGCTTGTTGGAAGCATCGCGCACGGCACGACGCTCTTCGATGGAATTGTAGTATTGGTAAATCCAGCCGATGGTTTCGTCTTCCTGCCAAAGGTTGAGGGTTTCGCCTGTTTGCGCATCCTGTGAAGCCGTGAGCTGCTCATCGTTGATGAGGTCGAAGAGCGCGAACATAGCTGTTTCATCAGGAAAGATGAGGCCATAAGGCGAAAAACGGTTGAAGATGGAAGGCAGCTCGACCGAAAGTTCATCAAAGACGGATTGAATGTATGCCACATAGCGATTGAACAAAGGCATGTCGATGCCTTTGGTGACTTCTTTATAGACATCGAAGCCGCCAGAGTTGTAGCCGTTGCGGATAGACTCGAAAATCAGTTCACGCTCCTCACACATGCGCAAGGCGCAGAAACGGTTGAGGATGGTGAAGGCCTGCTCGGCCACCAGCTGGCCGACGGCGATGCGCTCGGCATTGGCGGTGTTGGCTGGCAAAGCGTTTTGGATATGTTGCAGGCGGTCGCGAAGGAGCTTGGCCGTATGTAGGATGGTGGTGTCATCAGTGGGCAGCTCTTCAACAGCAAGTTGACGGCCATCCATCCAGATGCCGTAGTGCTGTTGGAGCAGAGCCGTTACATTGTCGGTAAGAAGGGTTTTCGCCCTTGTGACAAAACGCTCGATGACGGATTTACCAGATTGAGAAATCATGCGATTAGTCGTTTAATTCAAGTTCGATAGAAGAGCCGTTGTCAAGCTCGTTGATGTGCTGTTGGAGCTGGTTGATGATTTGCATCAAATCAGCTTTAGTGGTGATGTGACGCTTAAGTGTATAGCGATATCGCTGAGGGTTGGTTTCGTGAACCGAGGAGCCGCCACCTGTGCCAGGCATGCCTGGACCCTCAGGAGGAACTGGAGAGCCACCACCTGTGCCGGGGATGACAGCAGGCTTGTTGGCTTCGACAAACTCCTGAACCTTCTTTCTGATGTTTTCAAAATGGTGATTCATGTTGACCTCGAAGGAAACATTGATCATGTCTCTGAGGTTTTCCAAAGAAGGCTCGCTATAGCTGAACTCGTATCGTGAAAGGCGCGTATCGATGACGGCCTTTTGCTCGTCTTTAAGGCTTATGTATTCTTGTGACTGCTTGATTGACTCGACCTGTGCATTATAACTGGCCGTTTCTGAAGCGCAATAGGTGCTGCAAGCACCGTCGATAGCGGTTTCAATGTCGGTAAGCAAAGCGTTCAATTCGGCGGCACGCAGATACGCATCGGGGTCGGCGATAATAAGATTGTACTTGTTTTCTATCGCGTTGACCTTCTTGAAGTATTCGTTGAGCGTATCAGATTTGGGCAACTTATTGGTTTCGATGATACGATGGTCAATCTTGCGGATGGCATCAAGGAACTTCGATTTTGTGTCTTCATCATACACGCTCTTTGCGTAAGTGAAGGCATTTTCGCAATCCTTGGTCAATAGCAAGGCAGGTGCTTCAGCACCTTCTGACTTGTCGATTTGATCAATATAGTTCATGGCTCGTTGCAAGACATCCTCACCCGCCATTTGGAATTTTTGATAGGTGTCAAGCATTTTGCGAGTGTTATGAACAAACAACCCCTTGCAGATTTTCTGATATGCCGCTTCGCAAATCTTATCCTTTTGAGGCAACACTTGACCTACATTGAAGAGCTTTTTCAGCTTATTGATGACTTCAATCAGCTGGGCTTTAGTAAGCTCCTCATCGGTGTTGAGCGACAGACCGACATTGTTGAAGGTTGTAGTGGTGCCCATCTCCTTAGCTGCCGTTTCAGAGAAGACCTTATAGGACTTGGCACCAGCACGAAGTTCGATGACACAGGCTTTGAGCAAAGTGGCCACAAGATAGCGGGTGGTTTCCTTGCTCCAGCCGTAGGGCGTGGCATCGAAATGCGTCAGCACTTCGCTGCCAGAGGTAATATCCTTTTGCGCGATGAACTCCTTGACCTCGACGAAGGCGAGGTTGGAGGTGTCGATAGAGCCGTCTTCTTTGAAAATGTCAAGTAGGTTCAGTGAATGAGGAAGTGTGCTGGTATCGGTGTATTTAGCCAAAGAAGTGACATCTGTGGCTTTCATCGACACGGGAGCCAGCTTGTATTTGTTGTAGATGGTTTCGGCAGCTTTCTTCAAGGCTTCTGTTTTATAATTGGCGGCAGTGACTTGCTGAGGCGAACCACGGAAGATGATTTCACTGTTGTTTTGGGCTTCTTTCAAGTAGTTCAACACCTTTTGACGTTTGCGCTCAGCATCGTCCTTTTGGGCGCGGACGTAATCCTGCACTTCCTTATTGGAATCGGACTTATGGTTGGCATAGACGCGCAGGCTACGGACAATTTCTGTAAGCAGAACGTTGATATCGTTCTTGCATGTGCAAATCCAGTAGAGCGTTTGGCTATTTTCTGCACGGGTACTTTCAGTGGTAAGCTCGTTGTGGGCATCTTGGAAGTTGGCCGCATCGACGAAACGGATGTTGATTTTGATGTTGTCCTTGGTAATGATATTGCTATTGTGCCTGCCATAGAACAGTTCGACGCTGGCATTGATATGCTTTGATTCAAAGATGCTGACCGAAGGCGCTGGTGAAAAGATGTCGGTTACTAGGTCTTTCATCACCTCAGACAATTCAGCTTCGCGTGGCGCATAATTCAGTTCGGACTGAACGGTCAGGATGGCATTGGTCATGAAGCGGAATTTGCCATCGATTTCCTGCAAGGTCACACCAGGAGTGCCAATGATTTTGTCAATCTCATTGCGGACTGCGGTTTTGTCGACATCAGAGCCAACACGGTTGTAGAGCAAAGCACAGAGATTGTCGAAAGTAAGGTCAAAGTCATCGAGAATTTGCATGATGGCCACCGTCTTGCAGATGCGGATGGCCAAAGCATCATCGGCAAAACGCTTGATGGCGTTTTGAGCCGACTCAGTGATGTCGCGGAAATCCTTTGACATTTCCATATCGGCCAAAAGTATGTCGTAGAAATGCTCAGTATTGGCCAACACACCCACATTTTCATCGGCGAGGTGGTTGTCGACGAGAATATCGCGCACGAGGCGGATGACGGAACGAAGACCAACACCACCTGTGCTGCTGGCCAGCTTTTTAAGCTGACACATCAGGATGTCGATATGGACTGGCAAGAAGGGATAGAGATTGGCAAAGACCTCTTCATCAAGGATGGACTTATAGAGGGTTTTTTCGCCTACATTGAGCTTGGTGGCCAACTTGATTTTGGCCTCGTTATCGTTGAAGAGCTTCTTCAAATAGGCTTTGCCATCCACTGACTTGCCGAGCAAACGCTTGGTAATAATCTCCTTGATGTCGTTGGCCTCGATGTTGACTCTTGTCGTGAAACGCTCAGCAAGTGTACGGATGCTATCAAGGTTACTACCACTATCGTCTGTTAGCGTCTGTTGAGCAGTGGCAATCAACCAAACATCGCCTTTGAAACTGTCTTTGATGGTGTGCATCAAGCCCTGGAGCTTGTTGATTTGCGTTGGGTCGGCATTGATGAAATGGCCGACCTCATCAAGGACAAAGATGATTTTATCCTTGCCTGTAATGTTTTTCACCAAATCATACAAGCGTTGGATGCGTTCCTTTTCGTTTTCGATGACATCAATTTTCAACGCCTTAAACTCTTCAGCAGATTTGAAATCATCTGGGAAATAAATGGGCGCATACTTTGCCGCCTTGTTTTTAGCACGGATGTTAATGTTGTGAATATCTTCCCACTCCTGATTCTCTTCTTTTTTGAATTGTTTACAGAACTCTTCGTATCGACCATCAGCTTTCAGCATTGCCTCAAATTCAAATACTGCTGAATCTGTCGCGGTTGATACGCCAAGGAGTTTAAGGGTTTCGTAATAGATGCTATCACTAATGGTGGGATATTTACCTGTGCGGGCATCAGCGTCCATATCAATCATCACAACAAAAGGATTGAACTTGCTGATGATAGTGTTATGGAAGGCTTTAAGTGTCGGGTCTTGAATGCGATCCATGAGGCGGGTGCCGAATGACACGCCATCTACAATTTTAGCCTTATCGAAAGAATAGCCGAGGTATTTGGCGAAGGAGCTTTTGCCCGAGCCATAGAAGCCAGACACCCAGATGCCGACTTCCTTGGATGATTCGGAAAAAGCGCGTTCGAGTTTTTCGAGAACATTCTGGTAATTATCGTGGAGTTTTTGCGTTACCACATACTCGTTAATCTCCTTGCCAAGGTCTTCGGCAGAGCTGGCGGCAAAGGTAACAACACTTTCTATTTCGCGGTCGAGTTTCTTACTCTCATCAAACAATTCTTGAATTTTCATGGTCAGAAGTTTTTGGAACGGTAATTACCATCGAGTTTATAGAAATTGAGAAATCTTTTGGCGAAGCCTTGTGCCTCGCCCGGGTATAGGACAAGCATGGGGACTGTGATTTTATTGTAAATCGTGTTCTCAATCAAGCCCATCTTATAAAGTGGATGGAGCATCTCCAAATCGGTGACTACGATGAGAGGATGCTCAGCAGATTTGACTTGTTCTTGGAAATCGAGGATGGCCTTTTCCATCCACTTGGTTTCCTGTGTTTCGACGGCAAGGCTTTCGAAGATTTCATCTTCGGAATAGGAGTCGTCGAGCAACTCATCTTTATCAGGATAGTTGTTGAGGTATTCGAGGATGCGCTGGCCAATAGAAAACAGCTCGACCTCGAAGCCGTAATACTTGGCTTTGGGGATGAGCGTTTCCTTGATGATACGCTTCATGTCAATGGCATCGCGCACATCGTAGGTGACATAACAGATGGGTTTGTCGCCTGTAGGGTTGGTTATATCGGGGCGGTTCAGATAGCTGAGCGCCTGGTTGAATTTATCATCATAAGATGCCATTGATCATTTCCTCCATAGAATTAAATTTCCAAGATATATCAATAAGATTGCCAGACGACTGGGCAATAAAGCCATTGGCAAGGCTAAGCTGCATAATGGCCTGACGCACCTGCTGCGGGGTGAGATTGAAGAGCTGCCAGTCCTCGTGATTGCAGACATCGACATCAGACAGGCCAGCAAAATGAAGCTCGTGCATCAGATATAGCACAGTGAAGTCGGCTATTTGGTAGGGCAAAATCTCGTAGCGACGGTTCATGAAGCCAAAATCGACCAATGTGGCAAACACATAGGAAGCGTTTTTGCGTTGGAGTCCATCAGACCAGCTTGCCTGCCCACTCTCACAGATTGATTGAATGAAGCGATGAATGGCGTTGTGAGGGAGCACAATCAAATCTTCGTTTTTTACGGGATTGAGCATGGTGGTGATGAAATCGTAGAACACAGCGTGTTGACGAGCGCAATAGAGCATCAGCAACTGGCTGAAAGAGGAAAGCATAAGGCCTTTGCCGCGAGCAGCCTTCAGCCACAACGGAACGCTGGGGTTGTCTTTCATGAAACGCTGGTAGAAGACTACATTAACGATGTCGGTGGCACGTTTCTCGGTGCTGGTGGAGAGATAATTGGTTTCAAGCACATAGCGCAACAAGGATTCTTTGGTGGTGTGCTCGTCGAAGATTTCGAGCAACGAAAGCGTTTCGTTGATCATGCCTGTGCCCTTGGACAGCTGAGTGGAATACCTTTTAACTCTTTCCATAGGTCAACTGAAATAGGGATAACAATATGAGTGGTTCTCGAAAGCAGCCTTGTAATAAACCGCGACGACACGCAGAAGCAGCTCCATGTCATTATCTTTGATGGCACCCACATTGACCGGGGAAAGGCTGTTGTCGCAAGCGACAGTGGCCCATGACGAAATGAAAGCTTCGGGGTCGGCCACAAGTGATTTCATTGTGTGTTCGGGATGGTTTTTGAGATAGTTCAACATTTTCTCTTCAAATTGCACTGGCATATTGAAGAGAAAATACTGGCCAGCGGGGATATACTCACGGTGTAGCGTCCTCATCTGTTCCAGAATAAGGTTGTAATATGCCAAACGGCCAGTTTTCGGGAAGATGTATTCAAGCAAAGTCGAAGCGTCGTTTGACTCAATGGATTTCCACTGGTTGGCATTGCAGCCTTGGAAATAAACAGCGATTCGTAGCTTGATGATATTCAGTAGGATATTGTCGTTCACGGGTATCTTGAATTGCGTTAGTGTATAGTGGGTGCAAATTTATGTAAAAAATGGTGAATTTAGAGGGGTATTTTTATAAATAGGTGTAAATGAGTCCCGACAATGATGCAAATGCATACCAGGCCCTTCTTTCCACCAAGAAAAAACTCAAATCGCCCTTCATTTTCCTCTTGCAAATATCAAAAATATTTCTATCTTTGCACTTGTCGCCCAACCTAAGGCAACACAAGTCAATACTAATTCTAATAATATGACACACAGCGATTTCCGATATATAGCAAGAAAAAATTTGAGACAACGGCACCGAAATTTGGAAAAAGTGGGATAAGATACTGTTGAAAGGCACGGAGTGCCCTGAAATTGAGGTTCTGTTTTGCGACAGCGGGAATGAAGAATGTGAGTTCTTGGTTTCCGCTGTTGTTTTTACGAAAATATGAAATAAAGGAGAAAAAAATGCGTCGGCACCCAAAAAAATGAAAAAAGTAGGATTAAATACAAGTGAAGGCCCTGATGAAGTGGTATGGCTGACACTAAGTCGGGACCGGAAACGAAACCAACACTATTATTCACTTTTAAAAATCCAATAAATGAAAAAAGTCCAATTATCATTAGAGGAGTGGCAACGCCTCGCAAAGGTCACTCCAGAAGAAAGGGAAAGCGCCTTGAAACTACTCAGGCGGTGGGTGAGTTGGCAGATCATCTATCGCGGTTTCAGCCTCGATTACGGGCCTTTCTCTCGTGCTGCCCTGGGCGGCGACGCCGACGACATCATTAGCAACGAGTGCGAAGAGGCCCTCTTCTGCGGCGAATGGCACTGGAAACCATCGTGCAAATTAAGCACACAGCTGATCAACATTGCCAAGTCGAAGATGGGTCACATCATCGAAGACTACTACGAACGCGGTCAGCCTGAACACACACTAACCAGCGACCAAAGTTTCCGTGAGGAGATGGAGACCAACCTTGCACTCGCCGATCAATGGAAGTTTGAAGCCAACATGCGCGACATGGGCTACGAAATCGCCCGTAAGGCGGTGAAAGGCCATCCCGACTTGGAAGCCTACCTCGACGCCATGTACAAGCTCGATAACTATTACGGCATCGCCAGTCTTCTCAACACTGACGTGAAAACGGTTTTGAAACTCGAAAAGAAGCTGCTCAACCTGCTCGCGAAGGTGTAAACATGCATCAGGGCCCGCAAGGGCGACAACCAGCGGGCCCTTTATTTCATAGAATCATGGTAAAACCAAAAGAGTAAACAGTATTATGACAAAGAAAGTAAACCTCATTGAAAGGATTGATACTATCAGGGCTAACTCGGTCTCTGACAAACAGTATGAGCAGACCTGGGGTAGAAGCCTGGATAGTAAGGTGAAACAATCGATGGATCGGTGGGACGCGTTGCTCGCCGCAGCCAAGGAAGCCATCGTCAGTAAGAACAACTAAGGCAGGGCCGCCACGGATTGAGAAAGGAGAGAAAGGCATCCGAAAAGGCCTAAAAGAGAACCAACAAAAACACGTTTAACCACTAAAAACAGACAAAACATGGGAGAAATTAGATTGACTAAAGCCAACAACGGCAATAAGAAAAACACCGACCGCAAGCAAAGCGGCTGACAAAACACGACATAGTACCATCCGAAATGAGGGCTCGCCGAATACTCTGGTGGGCCCTTTTTATAACCAAAAACCCAACATATATGAAACACTTTACCGACACGGAGCTGCGCTGCAAGTGTTGCGGCCGGCTCCCTCCCGAAGCCAAAGCAAACGCCGAAGCCTTGGTCGACAACGTCCTCGACCCTGCCCGCGAGCTTTTGGGCAAACCCATCCACGTCAACAGCGGCTTCCGCTGCCCTGTGCACAACGCCGCCGTGGGTGGCGTCGCCAAAAGCCAACACACCCTCGGCGAGGCCGCCGACATCACCACAGGCTCGCCTGCCGAAAACCTCAAGCTGGCCCGCCTCATCGCCAAACGAGGCCAATACGACCAGATGATTCTCTATGTCACAACCGGCTCGATGGAGCCTCAGTTCATCCACGTCTCATGGAAGCGCAACGGCGACAACCGCCACCGCATCCTGAAGCATGTGATCGGCACCTCAGGCTACTCAACCGTTACAAGTCTCTAACCATCAAGAACCAAAAACTCCAATTATGAACACCATCGACCTTACCGCCATCATCCTGTCGCTGATTGGAATGGCCAGCGGCTGGCTCAACTGGTACCTCGACCGCCGCAAGCACCGACAAGAAGTGAAGAACCTGGAGGCCCAAGCCAAAACCATCGAAGCTGAGACCCGCCAGAAGTACATGGACCTCGCCAAGATGTATGTGGACGAGTACACCAAAAACATCGTCAAGCCTTTGGAAGGCCGCGTCTACGAACTCACCAAAGAAGTAAAAGACCTGAAAAATGAACTGGAATGTGTCAAAAAACTGGCTTGCTATTCTACTGGCTGCCACTCTCGCGTCAGCATGCTCGGCACAGAGAAGCCTGAAGCATGCGGTCAGAAGCCAAAGCCGTCCTCGACACCCTCAAGGAAACCACCACCATCACCCTGCGCGAGTCGGAAACCGGCGACACCCTCCGTGTCACCACGGTGACCGACCGCATCCGGGCCTCCACCCGCGACCGATACCACGACGTCAAGGAGAAAGTCATCGTCCGCACCGACACGGTCTATGTCGAGAAACAAGCCCAAAACACCGTGGCAGTCGCAGGATCCTCTACCGAGATCACCCCCGATGGCATCATCCGCCCCCGCGGCGTCATCCTCAAATGGGTTTTCTTCATCCTATTGGCAGTCATCGCGCTGCTTATCATTAAAAAGTAATTCAAAATCAAACTGCAGTATTATTAGCTTCTTAGCTGTAAGCCATCAGCCGTCAGCTATCAGCTTGGTAGAACCATGGCTGACTGCTGATGGCTGACTGCTGACGGCCAAATTCTCCTGCATTTTATGTAAACTAATTCTACTTATCTACTTAATTATTAACCTTAAAAAACCAAAAATCATGGGAAAAGCTAAAGGAATGTTGTCCGACATTCACGGTCAAGTCGGACGACTGATTGTGGTTCACCGCAAGAATTGTGACCATCCGATCGTTTACGAGGCACCCGATGTGCCAAAAGTTGCCCAGCGCACCGAAAACCAAGCCGCCATGCGCATGCTCTTCAGCAACATGGGGGCCATCTACAGCCAACTCAAGCCCTATTTGGCCAACGCTTTCGAAGGCAATGGCAAGATGAATGCCTACAACGCCTTCGTCCAGGCCAACAGCAAGCTCTGCAAGGTGTACATCACCAAAGACATCCGCTTGAACGGGGGATGTGTGTTGGCTCCCTATCTCATCTCACGCGGCAAGATGTCTTCGATTCTCTACACCAAGAACAGAGGCGACATGCTGGTGACCGACATCAACCTCGGCGGCCTCGTCATCAACGACAACACCACTGTGGCTGAGTTGAGCGCTGCCGTCATCAGCTGCAACGACAATTGGGAGGAGGGCGACCAGCTTTCGTTCATCCACGGCGTGCAAACGCATGATCCCGTCACGGGCGTGCCTCGCGCCAAGATGAACGGCAGCAAGGTGGTGCTCAGCCTCACCGACGACACGCCCTTGATGGTGGTGGTGAACGCCATCGGTTTCAGCACCGTGGGCGGCTTCCTGGGCATGAGCCAGCCCATCACCGAAAGCGCCGCGGCCTGGGTTCACAGCCGCGACAAGGACGGCGACGTCACCGTCAGCACCCAGTACCTCTTTGTCGACCCCGCCGTCTACGCCAGCTACCAAGGCCAAGACGCCCTCAACGCCAGCATCAACAGCTACGGCGGCTCGAGCAAGGGTTCTGCGTTCCTCTCGCCCAAGTCCAACCCGCAGCACAACGCCACCGACGCCGTCGGTGATTGATTGTTCGTAGAGACGGCGTGTTCACCGTCTCTACTCTACCACAACGACAATGGCCGCCCCAACCCAGTGTTGAGGCGGCCATTTTTTTGTAGAGACAGTGCTTTTATTCAAACATCTTCTCAATCACGTCCTTGTACTTGGCCGTGATGATTTTGCGCTTGGCCTTGAGCGTAGGCGTGAGCAAGCCGTTGGCGATGCTCCACTCGTCGGCGAGCAACACCTGTTTCTTGATCTTCTCGGTCTCGCCCAAGCCCTTGTTCAGCTCGTTGACTTCCTTGGCGTAGAGCTTCAGCACCTCGGGGTTCTTGATCATCTCCTCGATGGTGGTGTAAGGGATCTTGTTCTCGTTGCACCAAGCCTTCAGCTCGGTGAAGTTCGGGATGATGAGGGCACCGGCAAACTTCTGGTTCTCGCCCACCACCAAAATCTGCTCGATCAGTTTGGAGGAGCTGAACTTGGCTTCGATGACGTCAGGGTTGATGTATTTGCCGCCCGAGGTCTTGAAGAGGCTCTTGATGCGGCCCGTGATGCGCAGGCGGTTGTATTGGTCAATCTCGCCCATGTCGCCCGTGTGGAACCAACCCTCTTCGTCGATGACTTCCTTGGTCAGCTCGGGGTGCTTGTAGTAACCCATCATCACGTTGTGGCCACGGCAGCAGATCTCACCGTTTTCCGCAATCTTCACCTCGGTGCCAGGCAGCGGCTGTCCCACGTAGCCCACTTCGCGGCCATGCGGGTTACGGTTGCTGACGGCGATAACGGGCGAGGTCTCGGTGAGGCCATAGCCTTCAAACACCGGCATCTTGATGGCGGAGAAGAAACCTGCGATCTTCTGCGAGATGGCGGCGGCACCCGACACGATGATGTCGAAGTTCTCGGCACCGATGTTCTCCCTGATCTTGGAATAGACCAGCTTGTCGGCGATGGCCAGTTTCTTGTCATAGAACCAGTTGCGGCTAACGGCGTCGATCTTATAGCGCTCGCCCAAACGCACGGCCCAGAAGAAGATGCGCTTCTTGATGCCTTTCTGTTTATTACCTGATTGGATGATGGCGTCGTAGAAGCGTTCCAACACTCGAGGCACAGCACACATCATCGTGGGATGGATGGCACGCATGTCGCTGGCAATGGTACCCAGGCTCTCGGCATAGTAAATTGACATGCCACGATATTGGTAGCAGTAGTTCAGCGCGCGCTCGTAGGCATGGCACACAGGCAGGAAGCTGAAGGCCTTGTTGGAACCGTCGCTGATGGTATAATGGAAGTTCGGGAACTGGTTCATCAGGTTGTGGTGCGACAGCATGACGCCTTTGGGCGTGCCCGTCGTGCCTGAGGTATAGATGATGGTAGCGCACTCCATCTCGTCGACAGCGGCCTTGCGGGCGGCCAGCTCTTCGGCATGGGGATGTTCCTTGCCGAGTTGCAGCAGTTGGTCGAAATAAGGATATTGCTCACGGTCGACCATGGTGTAGACCAGCTTCACGTTGGGCGCATCAGGCAGGATGTTGGTCACCTTGTTCATTACGGAGAGTCCGTCGATGATGACCATTTTGGCGTCGCAGTCAGCCAAGATATAGCGGTAGTCCTCTTCGCTGATGGTGGGATACACCGGCACGGTGACGCCTCCGACCTGGCTGATGGCCATGTCGAGCATGTTCCATTCGGGACGGTTGGTCAGAATCATGGCCACCTTGTCGCCTTTCTCGATGCCCAGTTCGATGAGGGCGTAACTCAAGATATCGGAATGTTCCTTATAGGAAACAGAACTATAATTCACCCATTGCCCATTCTTTTTGCCAGCGAGGGCCACCTGCTGGTTGGGGTACTTCTCCACATAGTTGTCGAGAAGGTCGAAGACTCTTTTAATTTCCATTTTTAATTATACTCGTTTCAATGAAATGGCAAAGATAGGAAAAATCCATATATATTCTCTTTTTTCAAAGAAATATGCCTTTTTTTTCAATTTATACGGATTCATATAATGCATGTAGAGACGCGGCGCGCCACGTCTCTACAATACAATTCTGGGTATGATGTGTGTAGAGACGCGCCATGGCACGTCTCTACGACAGCATCATTTTTGTTTCTTCCGTTTTGTCAACAGATAGGCACCCGCCATCCCTGTCAGCAGCAGCAACCCGCTGCCCAAAGGCGCATAAAACTGGTCGCCGTCATGGCCTTGTGTGGGCACAAACAACACGAACTCGTCTTCCTCCAGACGCATCGTGCCTTCAAATTCATTGTCGGCAATAAAGATCTGAGCATTCATAGTACCAGCCATCAGCATGAGAGCTGTCAGCATAACCACGATTCTTTTGTTCATCTTTTTCATTTTCCTTCCCTCCTTATCTCTTTACTACGACTTTTTGAATTCTTGTTCCTTCGCTGTTGGTCAAGCGGAATAGATACACACCTGGTGCGACATCAGGCACTCCTACCCTGCTTTGTCCTCCATGGACTTCCTTGCTCATCAGCACTTGGCCTAACGGGTCGACGAAATCCAGCTGTCCGTCACCCGTGACGATCCACTGCGAACCGTCGAAGAACACGAAGGTTTGGATTTCGTTATGTTCCTCCACATCGGTCAAGCTGAAGACGATGAGGAATCGCGACGGATAGTCACCCTTGTGGCCTTCGAAGGTGTAGGTGTCGTTTCTGAGCATGTCGTACTCGATACCCGTGATGTGGTCGATGAGGTACATGCTGTGGAAGTCGGCATTGGCGGTGTTCCACTTCAGGGTGAAGATGTCGTCCTCCTTAGCCTCGAACCACACCGGCACGCGGTCGATACCTCGCTGGGCAAAGAGCGCGGCATAATGTGTGTTGTCGTGCTGGGCATAGAACAAGCCGTCGCCCACACGCAGCTCCTTCAGCTTGGTGGCGCCACCCCACTCGGGACGTTCAAATTCGATGACCGTCACGTCGGCGCAGCCTTGGTCACTGCTCAGGTACAGGTTGACCAAAGGATAGGCCGGTCGGTCGTCGCGGAAGGTGCTCTCACCTTCTATCGCTGAACGTGGCACCAACATGCCTTCGCTGAACGACAGATTGCCAGCCGCCTTGGCCCTCACATAGAAGCCTTGGTGCGGGTGCAAGTAACGCTCGGCATAATCGCCGCCCCTCGAACCACGCACAGGATAGTATCTGAACGCGGTGCTGGCATCGTTGTTCTTGTATTTGTCGGCGTTATAGACCACATAGAAGGCACCTTCATCGGGGTTTCCACTGAAGTAGTTTTCATCGCTGAGCACATCCAGGTTAGTGCCAGTAGCAACCTTATCGAAGTCAAGGTAGCTATGGAAGGGATTGCCCACCAGGTTCCAGCCTTTGAGTTTGGATGAGGAAGTTAGCGTCAGCCAAATACTTTGATCTCCATCATTCAGAATGCCGTGGCTCTGCATGAAGGTTCCCGTAGTGATAGCTGCCATATAGCCTCTACCCACGATGAGCTTGTCTTCGTTCTGGTTCGGAGTAGCATCCTTGACAGGGACATAATCCAAATGATCATGCGGCTCATCGCTATGCCAGTGGTTGGGGCCGTTACGCTTGAAGTTGATCCAGTGGTAGTCAGGCTCGGTCCAAGTGTAGAAGTCCATGCCGTACGGATAACGGTGTTCGTTCGTTGAAGGGCATTCGTCGCTACCCACAATGAACAAATCGTTCACATGACCATCAAACAAACTACCACGACGCGTCGGGAAATAACCGTCGGTCTTCTGGTCGGTGGCAACGAAATCCTTCATCCAGTAACGGTTGTCGGCACCGCTGGCGCACTCGTCACTGCCCGGATTCGTCAGCCAGCTGAATTCGTTACCATCCGACAACCAAGGATTATGGAAATGTCCTTCAGCGTTGTAATCTCCGCTAGTATACGTATTCGTGTTATGTCCTTGGTAATCGAACCCTTGAGGCGCATTATTCAACGGCGTGGAGAACATGTGCCAGTCGCGAGGCAGCGGATAAGGTCCTATGCCAAGCCCATTGAGGCCGATGTTGACGCCTGGCGTTGAGGTTGCGTGTCCGAACGAATTGTCGAAGGTGATGCCCACGTAGGTGTTGTCAAACGTCGTCAAGTCGCCCGCGTCCATGATGGACACATCCTCGTGGATGCTCACCTTGCTTTGGGTGATGGTGAGGCTGCTGCCCACTTGGTTCACGTCGCCATAGACGAAGAGGTAATCAGGAATGTCCACATTGGATTTGTTCTTCTCCAAGGGTCTGGTCAAGGCTGCGTCAAGTTCATTGGCAAGCACTCCGTTTTCGGAATCCGCCTCGCCGTCGCGCACGGGACCTCCATACTGCAAGGCAGGGCCTCCAGCGTAGGTACCCACGCTACGCAAATCACCTTGATAAACATCGTCGCCGTCAAGCACGTTGAGCAGCAACACAGGCAGGTCGCCGTTGATCTCGGCCAAAGCCGGTCTCGCCCAGCGTCCATACTCCGGGTCTTTCTTGCTAACCCATTTGTTCAACAGTTGGAACAAAGTGGAATCGGTCTTGCTGGTGATACCCTCCACCCTGTTGTCGGCATACATATAGCCTAAGTTATCGGAGCCGATAACGGGCGTGTATTGGTGGCAACTTGCGTCACAACCGCCCGTGACAGCCATGCTGTATTCCGTAGTCGTTTGCATGACATAACAGCTGTCGATGTTAGTAGCACTAGTCGTGTTGTTGTAAACGATGCTACGGAAGTTGGTTGTGGTCAGTCCCTCAGCATTGCGCAAGTTCAGATAGCAGTTGCTCATCTTTGCTCCAGTGTTGTTGCCCAACAGACCGCCAACGGTCTTGGTATTCTGGCTTCCTGTAATTTCGAACCCGACATTGGCAAACGAGTTGTAAATGTCGCCTGCCTCGGCCTTACCTACCAAGCCGCCCACAGGTCCTTGTACCAAGGATCCCATATTAATGGTTGACATGGTCATGGACGAATGGATGTGACCATTGTTCATCTGTCCTACCAAGCCACCTGCAACAACCTCATGTCCGTCGAAGTTCGGGCAATCGATGACATTGGCTGCCTCGCTGTTGGACACCATGGCATGGTCGCCCTCGAGCTGGCCAACCAGACCTCCAATATAATATGTCACAACATCGCGAGTGGGAACGCTGGCAGGGGCTATCTTGCCGCCCACCACAAAGGTGCGGTTGACAACGCCGCTGTTATCGGTGCTGCCGTTGACC
Organism: uncultured Bacteroidia bacterium; assembly: GCA_902799345.1. Lineage (GTDB taxonomy): Bacteria > Bacteroidota > Bacteroidia > Bacteroidales > F082 > Limimorpha. The sequence continues at coordinate 29,114 of CADBZW010000005.1, forward strand.
CTGCCAAACATGCCGTAGTCATTGCGTTGATAGCGTGTGTCGCTCTTGCTGAGATACTGGACGAAGAGGCTGTCGATAAGGTGTCCCCTACCGTCATACTGCCCCTTGAACGGCCTGCTCTCGTATCCCAGCGGGACCCATACATACTGCTTCATGTCGACGTCAGCGGTCTGGCTAATGTTGACACCCAAGAAATCAGTGGCGGTCTCACCATTCATGCCGACGGACTTGCTGATCAGCCAAGCCAAGCCTTTCTCACTCTTGACCGTGATGCTGCCCGTTGATTCTGCATAGTCGGCGGCAGAGGGCTGTGTTCTCACCACATTGGCCCAGGTCCAACCGAAATACAAGGTCTTTTGTTCTAGTATTGTACCTTCCTCTCCTATGAAATAGGTGGTTTTGTCATTCCTCCCGAAGAACCAGCCTTGGTCGTCAACGAAATTGTTGTTGTTCCAAGCGCTTACTGCATCGCTCTTATCTGTGGCCACCGCCACTGGCGAGAAGGTGTTGTATTCATAAGTTGCCGCACTATTGCGAATCGGGCTGGTGATGCCGATTTTCGTCTTGGCATCATTCGTGGTTGTCAGTACATCCGTAATGGTGAGGCTCTTTGTGAAGGTGGGCAGATACACGTTGCTGTTCGCGACACCCGTGCCATTCTTCTGCTTGTTGCCTTCAATGGTCACCAAGCCTTCCACATTCACCGTGCAGGAGGCATCCTTGTCGACATACAATCCGCCGCCATCGTGAACGCCCGACGCGGCTGTGTAGTCGGCGTTATGATACCATGTAGTGGCCGCATCCGTGTTGTTGTAGCCACGCTGCAAGATGGTGCCATTGGCCACGATTTCTTCATTCAAGGTGTTCTTATAGCCCTTCAAGGTGAGTGCAGCATTGGCAGTAGTGACAACCATAGGCTTGTTCACTTTATACACCTGCGTACTCATAAAGGAGGTTGGGATGCTATGAGTTGTAACATCCGTTGTGGTGGCTCCATACAAACCGTCCACCAATACATTCTCCATCACGAAGTTGCTCTTGTTGGCATGGATCATCATGCCCAAGTTGGCGCCTGGACCTACAGTAGAGTTTCCTGTTTGTCCATTCCATGTTTCTACATTATCAGGTGCTGTTGCAGGATGCTCCGCATCAACAACTGTCTCGTCATAATAGCCATTGCTCATCAAGTGTCCACCTGGGTAGCGGTACAACTTCAATTGATAATCTGGCCATCTGTTCAAGTTGTCATTTTCGAGAACTGCTTCGACGGGACCCACAACATAGATGATGTCATTGGCTTTGTCAAATAAAGGATACCTGGCTTCAGGAGTTGTAGATTCGTCATAGCAGATACCTTGTTCTAAAACGGTGTTCTCTCCTTCTGTTATGGTTTTATTGCCAGATACGGTCAGTTTAGGCTTATCAGGGAAATGGCCCCATCCCTCTTGGTGGTTTCTGTCCTTACCCCAACCGCCGTTGTCGTTGCCGATGCCTCTTCCGTCGACATACCAGATTCTGCCTGAAATGACTGGCAACACCCATTCACGGAACTCCTCAAGGTCCATCTCGCCGCTCTCTCTATTCTGCACATACTCGCCGATGTTGAAATAAGGATACTGTTTCGTTTTGGTGAAGTTGCTTCCACCATCGTCGCCCTCATAATGGTAAGTATAATTCAAAACCTGCTGATCCTCTTTGGTGAAGAAATTATGGATCGTAACATAGCTCAAGAAGCCGCCATCGCCTCCGTTCATGATGTCACTCGTAAAATTATAACCATCTATGGCGATAGGATTGTTTTGCGGTGTAACCTTCGGGCGGGCGTAGGCAAAGCTCTCCGTGCCGACAGGTTGGAAGTTGTCGCCTCTCATCCTGAAGAAACCTTGCAGTTGGCCGTACATTCTTTTCCTGTTACCGCCAGTTTTATCCAGATAGCGCACATAAAGCCTCGAGTCGCCGTTGAAGATAATGACGTTTTCTTGGTTATAAACCAAAGGCGGGTTAGGATTCGTTTGCGTATAATACAACCTTGCGTTTTCTTGGGTGTTGCCTTCCCCTACCAATGGATTGACACCTATCCACTCCCAATCATTAGCGTTGCTACCGTCCAAGTGGCCGTATGAGGTGCTATTGGCATTGATCAGATGCAGGCTTCTCACCTCATGGATGGAGTCCATGTAGGCAGGAGCGCCGACGGCACCAAGCACGATGCCAGAGGCATTAGTCACATACACGCCCTTATCGACCTGGAGCACGGCAAACTTCCTCTCGGAGTCGGATTGGCTGATGTCGTCAGCACCGCTCAGGTTGACATTGGTATTGTCAAGCAGAATAATGTCGCCACGCTGTAGGGTGGTCAGTGTGCGGGAGGCCTGGGTCAACTCGGCATCTGGGTCGCCCTCAGGATTGCGCGTACCGTAATTCCTGACCAAGATGTTACGTCCTTCCACACCCGACTCGCAGTTGGTGCCACAACCATACACACCGCCTCCGATGTTCATATAGTTGGTAGTGCTCTGGGCTGGAGCTGAGATTGTGGTGTTGTAGCCAGTGCCGTCGATGTAGACTCTACTGTAGCCCGACACGTTAAACGAGTGGTTCCAATCCGTTGAACCTATGCTTCCATAGGAGCCGCCAAACACGCTACCCTTGATGTCGAGGTTGGCAACCGCAGGAGTTTCTTGTCTGTGGATGTTAATGTCATGGAACTCACCTCCTTCTTTTGATGTTTCGACGATGGCCTTCTGGCCTATCAAGACCGCCACGGAGCCTTTCACTTTGCCGCCGTAGCCGGCGCCATACACATTGCCTTTTTCAATGCCTCCTTTGGCGTTGGTGCCGATGGTGCCGCCGCTAATGTTGACAAACGAGGCCCAATCTTCGTCATTTGCCGGGTCGCCGTCTTCGGCATAGTAACTGCATCCGTACACATTGCCTTCGACGGTGCCGCCCCACATGTTGACCCAACGCGGAGCCTTGTTGGGGCGCGAATCAGGAATCTGTCGGCTGCCGCCGAACAAACTACCATGTATCAAGCCACCCGACATGTTGACCACTTTGTATTCGTGTACCACACTCTGGCTGCCACCGCCATATACATTGTTCCAAACAATGGGTGAGTATTCGGTCACACCGTCAGTCGACTTCCTGATATTGACGGTGGTGTGGCCACGCACTTCGCCAGCCGTCTCGCTTTCGGCAGTGGCGAGCAGACCGCGTCCGCCACCATAAACATTGCCGTCAAGAGGCTGGCTGGCTACATCGCCTTCATCGCCGATGGTGCCGCCTTCAATGTCGACAATGGCATTCTTTCTCACATGGCCGTCCTCGCCGCCACCAAACACGGAGCCGTAAATCTGGGCCGTCTGGCCAATAGTCACATGGGTGTTTTTGACGAAGGCCAATTCGACATACTCGCCGCCCACGCCACCGTGGCCTGAGCCGAACACGTTGCCGAAGTTCTCGTCTTCGTGAATCGTACCAACAGTGCCGCCGGTGATGGTCACCGAAGCCAAGCCTGTTTTGTAGTTGCCTTGTGCATCGGGTTCCTCAGTGGCATTGCCCACCGAGGCCAGGTTGCCGCCGCCATACACGTTACGGATGACATGGCCGCCATCCATATTGACATGGGTGTTGCCTTGCACCCAGCCCGCCGTGTGGCTGTGGATTTGTTCACCTTCATGTTCGTATGTGTCGACACCACGACCGCCGCCATACACATTGCCGTGATAGGGGTCGTTGCAGGGTTCGAGATCACCATAATCATGGCCACCGATTTGTCCGCCGTGGATGTTGACGTATGTGTCTTTCAACACATGTCCGTCTTCGCCCGAGCCGAACACCGAGCCTTCAATCCAGGTTTCCGTACCTGATTTTTCCATGATGTTCACCGTGGTTTGCTTCACCTTCGACAAGCGTGTTGCCATGGTGCCAGGTGCATCTGCCTTACCTTTGGCGCCGCCATAGACGTTGCCGCCCACGCGCTCGTCGGGGTGAGACGGGTCAGTAATCGAGTGACCGATGTCGATGTTGCCGATTTGGTATTGTCCACCCACATTGACAGTGGCATAGCCGTGGTTGACGCCAACCAGCGTGTCGCCTTTGACGTCGATACCGACCGAGCCGAGACGACCGCCGCCGAAGACGGAGCCGAGCATGTGGCCGCCCAAAACATTGACGGTGGTGTTGCCACCTACACGGCCTGCGGTTTCACTTTCTTCGTGGTAGTTACGGCCTCCGCCAAAGATGTTGCCGTCGAAGCCGGTGATGCCATTGGTGCCCAAAGTGCCTTTCTTCATCGTCACGGTGGCGTTGCCAAGCACATGGCCGTCGCTGCCGCCGCCGAAGAGCGACCCCCAAACACGGTTGGCGTCGCTGTCGTTGTATCCCACCTCTACCTCGGTATGGTTCACATTACAATACGGTTTCATGGCAGAATTGCGACCGCCCTTGGGACCACCGAAGACGTAGCCGTTGAGACCTGTATTGTCCAAAGGACCGATGATGCCGCCGGTCACTTTCACCGTAGCCTTTCCGGTGTTGGCAACAGGAGTGACGCTGCTTGCCCCATCAGACAAATTAGAAGGATTCACATAAGTAATATCGAACTTTCCCACGCTGGCCACTTCGCCGCCGCCGAAGACATTCTCATAGACATGGCCGCCCTTTATATTAATATAGGTGTCGCCATACACGCGACCTGCTATTAAGATGGCCGGCTCGTGAAGATCATTGTTAGTATTCAAGGCATCGGTCCCATCATAGCCTCTACCGCCGCCAAACACATGGCCGCAGTTTTCAGCGACGTTATTGTTGGTGTAGACGCCGCCGATGGTGCAGTTGCCAGCGATGTTGACCGTGGTGCTGTCGCGAACACTGCCGACTTCGCCGCCGCCATACACCGAGTTCTTAATGGCCGCCGTGCCTTTGATGGTCACATTGGTCTGCTTGACGCGTGCCGCCAAAGGCCAGATAGGATTTGTGCTAAACACACCTCTACCAGCACCATAAACGTTGCCGCTCATGGTGTAAGGATTGTCGTGGCTGGGGTGCGTTGAGTCGTTGCCGACGGTGCCGCCACCGACATTAACGACCACGTGGCCGTAAGTCTGGGCGTTCTCGCCTGTCACATCTTCCCTCATTTGGCCATAATATGGATTGTCGGTCATGACACCATTGTTGTCATATTGGGCATCCACAAGGTAGGTACCCACCGAAGCACGGTTGCCACCGCCATAGACAGAGTTGAGGATGGTGCCACCGGTGATATTCACGTTGACATTGCCACTCACCGAACCTGCGGTAAGGGCTTCCTCCGTGGTGCCGCGACCAGCGCCAAACACGTTGCCGTCGGCCTTGGTGAGGCCTTGGGTCCCAATGATGGTGGGAACAGCTTCGGATGCCTGACTGACCTTGAGGTTGACGTCACCCATGACGTGAGCGTCCTCGCCACCGCCAAAGACACAGCCGTAAATACGGCCACCGCTGACGGTGACATCGGTTTCCCAAACGTTGGTCCAAGTGTTGAAGTAGATACGCGGGTCGCCCTTGCCCGAGCCATAGAGATAGCCAGGGACAGGATGATTTTGAATATCTGTTGTGGTGCGCGGCACGCCGATGGTGCCGTCGGTCATCTTGATTGTAGCCTTACCATTATCCCCTGAAACATGGTCTTCGCCATGAATCGTATAATTATAGGTGTACATACCCACATTGGTGACCTCGCAGCCGCCATAGAGGCAAGAAAGGATGTGGCCGCCCGTGACTTCCACGCGGGTGTTGCCCTTCACATGTCCCGCCGAGCGCAGCCATTGGCTTTGGCCGTCGACTGAGCCGTAGGGATAGTAGCCCGAGCCGCCGCCAAACACATTGCCATAGAAGGTGCCGCCATCAAGGCCTGGTTTCGGTTTACCGCCCTCAAGGACGAAGATGTCGTAGGGGTCGCCGTTCATAGTATAATTCCAATGGGCTGTCGGGGCCAAGGCGCTACTGGCCCAGTCGTCATCGGTATATGGAATAGTGTAGCCTTCGCCTGCGCCGATTTGTCCGCCTTTGATTTTCACCCAAGTGCTGTCAAACACACTGCCGTTGTCGCCACCGCCATACACAGAGCCGAGCACGAAGGCATCGTCTGAGATTTCCACCTCGGTGGCGCCCACAGAAGCCATCAGATCAACGAGATGGTCGCCTTCTTCATCAACGACAGGTGAGGTCTCAAGCGATTCCGTCCAGCCTGCGCCACCGCCAAACACGTGGCCGAAGTCGTCGGGATAACCCGAAGCGGTAATCATCTGCATATTGTCCATGCCGATGGTGCCACCGCTGACGGCGACCTTAGTATGGCCGGTTTCGGGTTCAATATCGATATGGCTAACGCGAGTGCCAGTTTGGTTCCAAGTGTAGTTGCCTACATTGGCCACCTCGCCGCCGCCATACACGCTGCCGTAGATGCGTGCCGTGCCTGAGATTTCAACCTCGGTGTCCTTGACCAAAGAGATAAGCAAGGCCGATGATGCGGGCTTGCCCGCAATGCCAGTCTTGCTGCCCTTGCCACCACCGTACACGTCGCCGATGACAAGCTGGCGATCCCTCATGTAATCGAGATTGCCCACCGTGCCGCCCGACACCTTGACCGAAACTTGTCCATGTTCGGGGCCGTCTAACAAGGCTTTGTAGGCGTCTGCGGATGTGCCAGTTGGGGTCACGCCTTTATAGCCGATGCCCGTCAAGGCCAAACGCCCGCCGCCGAAGAGGCAACCGAGCAAGTGGCCACCCTCCATCTCGACGGTGATGTTGCCACGGGTGCGGCCCGCGGTGTAGTTCTTCTTGGAGTAGTTACGCCCGCCACCGAAGATGTTGCCGTCGTAGCCTGTGGTGCCATAGGTTCCCACCAGGCCATTGACCAAGTGAACGGTAGCGTTGCCCAACACGTGGCCGTCTTCGGCGCCGCCGAAGATGCTGCCCCAGATGCGGTTGGCAGTCTGGTCGGCATCAGAAGGGATGTCTACCGTGACAGCAGTATAGTTGACATCGGCAAATTCCTTGAAGACGCCTGGCACATCATCGCCAACGCCCTTACCGCCGCCAAACACGTAACCATCCACACCGTTCAATCCGATGGGGATGTTGTACCCCTCTTCCACCTTAGGTGCGGGACCCACTTGTCCGCCCGTGATGGTCACTGTGGCGTAACCGGTGTTAGCCTTCGGAGCATAGTCCTTGATATGTGCGGCATCATGGACATCACCGTCAAAGATGGTGTCTCTCACGCCCACGCTGGCCACCTCGCCACCGCCATACACGTTGAGGAGCACATGGCCGCCGCTGATGTTGACGTCGGTGTTGCCTTTCACCAAGGCTGCTTCGCGGTCAAGAGGATAGCCCGCACCGCCGCCAAACACCTCGCCGCCCGAAGTGTGGACGTAGTAAGTATAAACATCAGAGCCTGATGCCTTGCGGGCTTCGATGGTACCCACCGTGCCGCCACGCATGTTGACCTTGGTGTCGTTCTTCACCTGGCCCAACTGACCGCCACCATACACGCAGCCAGGAACTTGGGCACCGTCGAAGAGGTTGACCTCGGTAAACATGGTCGTAGCGAATTTGTCGATGGACAGCGTTGGGTCAGCATCGAAATTGAAGACGCCACGGCTGGCACCGAACACACTGCCGCCGTACCTACCGGCTATCGGGTTGTCGATTTCGTTGTGTTCGGTGGCTTTCACCACATCCGCATCGCCGATGGCGCTATGGATGTTGACCTTGGCAAGAGAATACGCAGTGGAAGGAACGGTTTCCTGACCCATGGCCGGAGGACCGACTGACGACAAGGGGCCGCCGCCATACACATTCTGGTGGATGATGCCGCCGTTGATGGTGACTTCCGTGAACTGGGTCACCGAACCCGCGCTGGTGCTGAAATGAGAGCCAGTGGCATCTTGGTACTTACCCAAGCCTGCGCCTGCACCATGCACGCTGCCACGGCCTCTCCATTGGTAGTCGGTCAAATCAGCAGTCCCCACTGCTGCTATGGTTTCTGTATCGTATTTATTGCCGATTTCACCCTTGTTGACAGTGACTTGGGTACTCCAACGCACATGTCCGTCCTCGCCGCCGCCAAACACAGAGCCATAGAGGCGCGGGCCATTCGTTTCATCCTCCGCATCTCCGATGACGACATGGGTATGGTTGACATAGCCGAGGAAGAACTCAGGATAGTAATGGATACGGGGATGGAGGGTTTGGCGCACGTTGGGGGCCGGTTCGCCACGGCTGCTGCCGTACACATTGCCTGTGGGCAGGTCGTCCTTCATGCCATTGATGGTGCCGATAGTGCCGCCAAAGATATTGACGTAGGTGTGGCCTGAATAGGTAACAAGCGTGTCGCGGAGATACATGTTATTTTCTGTCCATTGCTCACCATAGCCTGCGGGCGTGAAGTCGCCAGGGCCACCGGCATAGTTGCCCTTGCCCACCGAGGCGCGGTTGCCGCCGCCAAACACGCTGCGCACCACATAACCGCCGTTCATCGTGACGTAGGTATTGCCATACACCTTGCCCGCGGTGATGCTGGTGATTTCAGCATCGTAAGTATCGCCTGCGTGCCACTCCGGTTGGTCCGTATCGGGATTTGTAGGACCATCCTGATCATGCTCCAATTGGGTGACATAGGTATCGGTGCCCTTGCCGCCGCCATAGATGCTGTGGCCAACGAGGCCGTTGTTAAAGGTCACGTAAGCCCTGTTGTTGACGTGACCGTTTTCGCCGCCACCGTAGAGTGAACCCGGGAGGCAACCCAACGCACCGTATGTAGCCCAATCACTCCATTTGGAATAGAAAGCCGTTTCATAATCGATGGCGCTTCCGCTGGGATAGGTAGGTTTATAGTTTGCAGGAGTGGCTGTGTTAGTCGAAGGATATTCGACAATCACCACGGTGTTGCTTGAATTGGCGCAGTGTGCCATCGTGTAACGGTTGCCTGCCTTACCCTTGCCGCCGCCATACACGTCGCCGTTGTCCTCACGTTTTTCCTTAAGCGCATTGGCTCCGTCTGTAGTGGTAAGGTCATACTTAATCGGGGTCAGTTGATTCACATCACTCTCTGCATAATAGATGGGTTCTCCAGCAGAGTTCCACGGACCCATATAGTCCTTGCCAGTGAGACCGATGCGACCTCCCGTAACGAGGACGGTATCGATACCCGTTTTCGCTTGGTATTTGAACTCGTAAGGCCAGCTGAGGGCGAAGCATTTTGTTTCGTTTTCGTGCTTGGTAGGCCATTCGGTGAGGGTGCCCACTGAGGCCATCTCACCACCGCCATAGACACACTTCTTCACCCAGCCGCCATTGATTTCGACCTTGGTGTTGCCATCAATGCGGCCTGCACGCATCATGGGAGTGACCTGCACGGTCTCATCGAGGTTCGTGTTATGGACGTGCAAAGGTGCGACCATTATGGTGTCGACGCTGCCGTAGCTGCCGCCAAACACATTGCGCCAAATCGTGCCTCCGTTGATGACGACCTTGGCATTGCCCGAAGGCTTGCCGGCAGTGACATCGGATTCATTGCTCGACAAGGTGCCTAACTCGCTACCGCCAAACACACTGCCCTTGATGATGGTGTTGTCGCCACTAATCGTGACAGAGGTATTCTTCACTTTACCCAAGTTGGGCCACATTGGGTTCACCGTGGTGCCGTCAATCTTGGTCAAACGGCCCATCGAGCCACCATAGACGTTACCGCCGTAGGAGCGTCCCTCCGCAAGGGCCGGGTTGCCAACATGCAGTTTCGACTCATAGTCGTTACCGATGACACCGCCTGAAATGTTGACGGTGACATGGCCATGAGTGACAGGATGAGCGGGGTTGCTGTAGTCGTCAGCCTGCATTTGGCCGTAAAGCGGATTGTCAACAAATACGAAAGGCGTGCCCACCGAGGCCAAACGTCCGCCACCATACACGGAGCCGAGCATGGTACCTCCGCTGATGTTGAGCGTGACATTGCCACCCACCGAGCCGGCCGTGAGGGCATCGCCCGAGAAACCACGACCGCCGCCAAACACGTTGCCGTCGACGTAGGAATAGCCGTAAGTGCCGATGTGGGCACCAGACTCAATGTTCATCGCGACATTGCTGAGCACGTGGCCGTCCTCGCCACCGCCAAACGCCGAACCGAAGATGAACGCATCGTCGCTGATATTGACTACGGCATTTTCGACATTGGTCCAGGTGTTGAACATGATACGTTGGTCACCCTTGCCTGCGCCAAAGAGGTAACAGGTGACCGGGTGCTTTTGAATGTCCTGAAGCGTACGCGGCACGCCGATGGTGCCACCCGTCATATTGACGGTGCTTGTGCCCATCACGTCGGTTTGCTCGTTGCCGCCATAGACGTTGGTGAGGATATGGCCACCGGTGATGTCGACCACGGTATTGCCCCACACACGTCCTGCCGAACGACGCCAAACAGCCCGAGTATTCTCTTCGTCCCAGAAAGGATAATAGCCTGAGCCTCCTCCAAAAACGTTGCCATAGAAGGTATGTCCATCGGTGGCATTAAGTGCGCCGCCGTGAGAGTCGTAACCTACCTTGTCAGCGTAAATATCATAAGTATAATAGTTACCGTCTGCATCGCCGTAGGGCCAGTGGTCACATTCGTGGAAACCGCTGGCATCAGCTTCGGTGAAGGTACCATTCTTGATTTTTTGAATCACCGTAGTCCATTGGTCCTCTTCATATAAACCATCATGCAGCTGAGTGGTTCTATCGTATCCCGTGCCTATCTGACCACCGGCAATCTCAACATGCGTATTACCCATGACAAGGCCGTTCTCACTGCCACCATAAGCGGAGGCAGTGATAAGGGCCGAGCCACTAATCTTCAAATGTGTTTCCTTGACCACAGCAAACTGGTTGGCCGAGGGGTGTTTAAGCGTATCGGCTTCGCCACGGCTACCGCAGAAAACATAACCCAAGTCGTCTTCGTCGATGGTTGATCCAACATCAGGCATGACGGCCTCGTCGATGCCCACTTGTCCCCCACTGATCAGCACCTCGGTCTTGCCCGTACCTGCGGCACAAGTCTTTGGCTCTCCTGCGACATGAGCTCCCGTCGCCACATTATAAAACTCCGTGAAGGTACCCACCGAGCCAAGCTCGCCACCGCCATAGAGGCTGTGTTCAACGAGGCCTCCTTTCACGTCGACCTTGGTATTGCCTTTCACCAAACCGGACTCAACATTATCTATTGAGCCTTTGCCGCCGCCATAGAGGCAGCTTTTGAGGGTGCCACCACGCATGTTTACAGTGGCATTGTCTCTCACTTCTCCAAGATTGCCACCGCCATAGACGTCGCCATCGATGGTGACCTGCGCCTTGACGATGCCCCCCGTGAGCAGCAGCGCCAAGGCCAAAACATACTTTCTTGTCTTATATATATTCATGATTGACTTAAGTTCAAAAGTTACTTTCATCATATCGTTTAAGGTTGTACATTCTCAATAAAAGTTGCTTTCAAGGTTGCATCAGTTGTTCCCATGGTAAAGGTGGTGCTGGCCGAGTGTGACTCATGCACGCTCGACTCGGTGCCTGTCACCGTCCACTCGCCAAAGGCGAATCCCGTTGCAGGAGAGGCCACCAAGTTGAGCACAGCGCCTTCCCGGATGTACGTGCCACTACTCACATGTTGACCCTGCACGTCGGTGACTGTGATGGAGCCACCGTTTGAGGGCTGAGGCGTGTTAATGGTCAGGATATGGGCCGGCACAAGCACTACCGATAGTTCGGCATCGGCCGTTCCCATGATAAAGGAGGTGGTGGTTGAGATGTTATTGGTGACCACCGCTCCGCCACTCACTGTCCATCTATCCAAAAGATAGCCTGTCTCCACGGTAACCTCCAATTGGAGCACCGCCCCTTCGCTGATTTGACGATTCAAGTAGTCGACGGGGTATCCTTGTCCGTCTTTGACCGTGATCGAACAGTGTTCTGGTGTGTTGACCGTCAGGCTACGCGTAGTGGCGGCTCCAAACGTGCCAGTTATGGAGGCATTCGTTGTGCCCATGGTGAAGATGGTTGTGGGCAAAGAGTTATTGGCTACGCCAGCGCCAGTGCCACTGAGCGTCCAACCATTGAACTTGCCTCCGTAAACGGAGGGTATGGCCTCTAATTTCAGGTTGGCATATTCGTCAATGCTTGCATCGCTGCTTACCAATTGGCCTTGACCATCGGTCACCCGAATGACATTGGAGCCGTATAGCGGCGCGTCCTCATCAATTTCATCAATTTGGCTGATGGTCAGTTGATGGCTATCGGGGACGATAATCACCTCAGAGGCGCCTTCCACGTTACCATGGTTACCGCCGCCGTACACATCGCCTTTAATATGCACCAGTTTGTCATTTGTGCTTACTCCGACAATCACTTTGGGATTGCTCGTCACCTTACCATAGTTGCCGCCGCCAAACACATTGCCTTCATATTTCTCATTCTCCTGGATGGAGTTGTTGCCATCGAAGTCGAACGTGCCGCCAATGGTTCCCTTAATGATGCTCACTTGTGGCGAGACGCCAGTGGCAACCAAAGGCGTGTAGTCGGTGGCATTGCTACCGCCATACACATTGCCGACAAAGAACGCGCATCCTGTATTCCTCTCCTCCACCTTGACGGTGATCTTGCCTTCCACATTGCCGTTGCGGTCGCAGCCGCCATACAGGTTGCCAATGGCACCGCCATAGACATTGACCGTGATGTTGCCACCCGTGCCGATGAGTTCGGGATGACCGGTGGGATAGTGGGTCTCGTCATACCTTTTCACATGGGCCGCATAGCCAGCGTCGCCTTGGCAGCCGCCATAGAGCGTGCCGATGATGCCTCCCGTGACGTTGACAGTGATATTGCCATAGACCGTGCCCAGACGGCATCCGCCGTATGCTGTAAGGTAGTTCTTTTGGTCGGCGCAGGTCAGATTAAGCTCCATCTCGCCCACCTGGTCGGCGTTGTTGCCGCCGTTGAAGAGGTTGTCGATGACCAATTCGCCACAATTGCCGCCAGTTTCCAAGTCTTGGACGATGTTGATGCAGTTGCCCAAACGGTTGGAACCACCAAAGCAAAAGCCGACGTGACCGCCTTTGATTTGGCTATAGGTCTGATGTATCTCAGGATAAACGCCCACATTGGATTCCGCAACGATACCATTGCCGCCACCAAAGATGTAATTGAAACGACCACCATCCACAACGGTGTGCGTGCTTATGGCATGAGCGGCATTGCTGCCTCCAAAGACCTCCTCGATGGTGTTTTCGCAGCCGTGGATATAGACATGGGTCACTTTCTCCGAGTATTGGCTATTGTTTTCAGGAGCATAATTGGCTTTGTTGCCGCCACCAAACACCTGGTAGATGGCATACGTACGATCCTCGCCTGTGTAGTCATACGTGTTCGGGCCATCGTGATTCGTCTGATAGACGTCGACATACACATTCGTTTGGGGCGAACCATTGGTGTTGTTGCCGCCAAAGATGGAAGTGCCATTATTGACGCCATTGATAAGCCTGCCATTGAAGGTGGCCTTGCCGAAATAGGTGCCTGCGTTTTCGCCACCCACGATGACATGCACTACGCCATTGACCCATCCTTTACTGTAATCGCTGATATCGCCCAAGCCGCCGCCATACACGTTGCCGTTGACGGTACCGTTGAGGATGGTAACCGTAGTTGTATTGAGATCGCTGGAGTTGACCGAGCCAAAGGCCGAGCCACCATAAAGGTCACCAAAGAGTTTCGGATATTCGTTGGCCCCGTTTCCAGATTCAAAGCCTCCAAAAGTAATGTTGACATCGCCTCCCACGGTGGTAGAAGCGCCGTAGCCGCCACCATGGATGTCGGCTGGGGTTAGCTCGCTGCCGACAACGCCGCCATTAAAAGTGATTTGCACATTATGTCCTATGCCACCTTCGGCATTGCAGCCACCATAGACGCCAGTGCCAACCGAGCCACCGTTCATCACGATGGTGCTGTTGCCTGTGGATTCGTTTTCCACAAACAGCACGCCAGCCTCGTTGCCACCGCCGAATACGCTTCCACTCACTGTGCCATTAGCAATGGTCACATGGGTTTCGCCGCTCACGCCGGCATCGCCGCCGCCGAAAGTACTTCCAACGACCGTGCCACCATTAATCGTCACATGGGTCGTGCCGCAGGGACCGGCCAAGCCGCCACCGAAGACATCGCCCGTGCAGGTGCCGCCCAAAGCTTTGACATCCGTTTGGTAGCAATAGGGAGGAGTGACACTACCCGTGCCGTTGCCGCCGCCAAACACTTTGCCAGTGGAGCCGCCCGTAACAATCACTTGCGTGGTGCCGCCCACATTGCCGCTGATGTCGCTGCCGCCGAAGAAGGTGGCAGGATGCTCGCCGCCTTCGACAAGCACCAAGGTATTGTTGCTCACGCCATTGCTGCGGCAACCGCCATACACAAAGCCAGTCACTTTAGCATTAGTATACACTCCATCTCCTACCCCATTGGGTTTGTATTTGTCGCGCAAATGTACCATACTGCCGAGGTTGTCATAACCATTATAGGAAAGGCTGCCCGTCATGGCGCCCTCGTTGCAGCCGCCATAGATGGTGTGAGCCTGGCCCTTAAGCATGATGATGTCGGACAAAATGTCCAAATCACCCTTGTTGTTGCCACCAAAGATAGTGCCGACCTGATTGTAGGCGCTTTCACCCGTAGGCATATTAGCAACATTGACGAACACGGTGATACGGTCCAACACGGTAACGCCGTTGCCGCCGCCATACACCGTATTAATGTAACCGCCTACCCCATCTCCGCCCGATGCATCGATGTTGACATCGACGAAGGTGTTGGATTGGACGGGCTGGTCGGTAACGTCGCAGTATTCGTTCTCGGTATAAGTATAGGCACCGTTGCCGCCGCCATACACTGTGTAGACTTTAGGTTTTCCTGTGATGCCCACGTAGGTCTTTACGCCGATGGTCTTCAAATTGGTTCGGCCGTCGGAAGCCACATCATAACGGGCAGGCAACACACGGTTGGTGATTTGCGCCACCTGTCCCGCTCGGTCGTTGCCGCCATAGAGGGCGCCGTCAGTATGCTCCTCTCCGATATAGCCGATGCTACCGCCCGACACCTGCACCGCATTGCTGCCGAAGACAGAGGCGCGGTTGCCACCGCCATACACACTGCCTTCCACCACGCCGCCATCCATCTGAACCGTGCAGAAGCCCCTGAATGTCGGGAAATTGCGGCCATTGGTAGTGGCATTGATAAAACCAACGTATGCCAAATTGCCACCTGCATAAACATTGCCTTTGACGGTAACGAAAGTTGAAGCCACTTCGTCCTTACTCACCTTCACATGGGTTTCGTTGTGCGAAGGGATGTTTCTCCCTACATGGTATTGGCCAGGGGTGAAATTGAGGCCTTCGATGTATCTCACACCGTCATTGCAATGATAGAAGCCATTGCCACCGGCGAAAAGGTTGCCATAGATGGTGCCGCCAGAAGCCTTCACGTAGGTGGCGCCCTGCACGGCTTGTTTATGTTCGTTGGTCAATTCATCATCAGGTAATTCAAATGATAGTCGCGTGCTTCCCACGTCGCCGCCGATGTTGCAGCCGCCATACACGGTGCCCACATGGCCGTTCTTGACTTCCACCCAAGTGCTGTAGGCCACATTACTCATCTGGCAACCGCCATAGAGGTAGTCGACCAACATATTGGCACTATTCATCACCACATGGGTGCCATAGTAGATAGGAAGTGGATCGTCGCCAATGTAATCACGTTCGAAGTCTGCAGCTATGGCATTCGCTGGTGCATCGGGGATTTGTGCCAGCATCTGGCCCGAATTGCCACCGCCATACACGGTGCCGACGCTGCCTCGCGTCAAAGTAATGGTCGGCAGGCCAGTCATGTCGGCTCGGTTGTTACCACCGAAGAGGGCGCGAACGTTGTAGATGCCCGTGCCGTTCCACTTATAGCTTCCATTGATCTCGCCGACATTATCCTCGGCCCAGCTGCTGACTGCGTCAGTGAAAGTCTTGGTACGCGGGCAGTTGACGAGCACATGGGCATCCCCCACGTCAGCCGCGTTGCCGCCAGCGAAGACGGTGTCGCACATGCCGCCCGTGATGGTGATGTCGGTCGTCAAACCCACAACCTTGTTGCCGCCGCCAAAGACGTAGCCGATACCGAAGTCGCGGCCCATGCCATCAGGATAGCCGCTCGTTTGGGTCTTCGTGTCATTGACCTCGATATGATGCTTGCCCGCGGTTTGGTTGCCGCCAAAGTTGTTGCCGCCAAACACAGCGAAGGCCGTGCCGCCATTGACGATGATGGAAGTGCCGTTGACATTAGCATCGGTATTGGTGATGAAGGCGTTCTTGGCGCCGCCGAAGATGGAGTCGACCTTGACGACGTTGGTAACCATTGTGATGTCAGTCTTGGTGATGGTGGGCACGGCTAGGGTGAAATCAGCACCTGTCGTGTTTTCCCATACCACCTCACCCACCGTGTGCGAACGTGTCATGGCCCTGACTGTTCCATTTGGTGAAACAGTGAAGGAAGTATGATCGTTATCAGCGGCCACGAAAGAGGAGCCGTCGTAGGCATAATAGCCGTTGCCGCCGCCATACACATCGCCAATCCTGACTTTGGTGGAGGGCTGGCTGCTATTATAGGTCGCTGCATCAGAGTCAGTGCCGGTCACGCCCAACTTAATGGTTGAGCCGTAAACGCTTGGGGTTTCACCCTCATAGCCCAACACCGCGCCTGCGATGTCGTTGCCGCCATACACCGCGCCGATGCTGTCGGTGTTGATGATGACCACTTCGGTCTTGCCACGCACGTCGGCCATACGGCCGCCGCCAAACACCGCGCCACCAATCACGGCCGTGGGTTGGTGAAGGGTCGTGAACTGAAGCGGTTCTGGCTCATCGGAAGCACAAGAAGAAGCCTTGACCTTGTAGTAGTATGTTGTTGCGTATTCCAATCCTGTAAGGGTGTAGGAAGTGACATCGCCCACCGTTTGTGAAGTCCACGTCTCCGCATCCGACTTTTTCCACGAAACGACGTAACTCTCTGCGGTCTGTGTCCACGAAATGGTGACACTCTCATAGTTGACACTGGCCGAAAACTGTGGGTTTTGGCAAGGCGTTTTCACCGTTACCTGGCAAGATGTGGTTTGGGTGGAGCCGTCAGGATAAGTGACAGTAAGCGTCAAAGTGGCTATCTTGTGGCCTGTATTGTTCGGGGTACTATAAGTGAGCGTTGGATTCGCGGTAGTCCCATTAGTGAGCGTAAGGAAGTCAGCGCCTTCGCCCGAGACGGACCAACTGTAGGTCCATTGGGATTCAGAGCCACTCTGAACGGCCTGATCAGAGGTAGGAGCTTCTGTATTTGTGCTACCGTAAGGATAGTAGTAGGTATGGTGCGTAATCGTCGGAGGATTGCCTGGTGTGGTCACTTCATCGAAATCGTATTGGTTGTAGGCCGGAATGTAACTGAAAGGGGTGATGGTAGCAGAAAGGTCGTGGCTATAAGGTGCCTCAAATTCCATCTCGAAATTCTCCAAACTGCTTAGACTGCCCCCCTCTTCGCTGACTTGCAGGGGGAACGATTGGACCGTCACTTTCCGGAAACGACCGGCGTCTGCCGTAATGTTGTATTGGGATTCCGTTGACAGGCTCCATGTGGAGTTATCATATTCCACCCAATAGACTGCCCAACATTGGCCATCATCCCATTGACCACCTTCACATTCATGGCATTGATTTTCATCGGCAATCCCGTTATATTGATGGCCGCGGGCCACACCTGCACCCTCGGGATTGTTGTCGTAGTCCCAGTCATAGAAATAATAGTTATGGTCAGTATTGTTGAGCAGGTAAACAGGTGGCTGCGCGTCGGAAAGCCCTAACGAGCCTCCAGCCGCCAATGACGCGGAAAGGAAGCGGTATTTGTTGGCATCGTCGATGAAATAATAGTTGTGGTTGGTGCCCGAAAGGCTGATTTCGCGGCCTGAATACCAGAGACAGTCGGGGCTGAACGTGGTGGCATCCTGAAGCACATAGTGGCCGTCCACTTTCACGTGCGCCAGATAGTGTTCGCCACCTTGGCCGCCGTAATTCGTCCTTTTGATAACAAACTGCCCGTCCGATTGCGCCCAAGCGTTCCCCGCCATGGCGAAGAGCACGAGGCAGCAAGCGGCCAAACGCATTGCCTTATTCATATTGACATTGTATTTCATTTTCATTTCAGATTTCATCATTGCTTCATCTCCTTCTTCAATCACCCGGTGTTGTTGTTTCGGGATCTGTACTCGTGTTTGATCCATTACTTTGTCCGTTCACCACCACTTTGGTGTTGCCTCTCACCTCGGCCATGTTGCCGCCGCCATAGATGTTGCCGAGCACCTTGGTGCGGCCCAAGATTTCGACCAAAGTGTTGCTAAGCGACTTACTTTCATTGCCACCGCCAAACACATTGCCATTTACGGTAGTATTGCCGTTGAGCGTAATCTTGATGTTGCCCGTCACGTTGCCGAGGTCAGCCAAGGTGACATTGGTTCCCGTATAGAGTTTATGGTTTGCTGCGTCGGCAGTATTGCTATGTCCCTGCGTACCCTGCTCCCAAGTGTAGGTTTCTGAGGATGGTGGAATCGGGCCGAAGTCGGAGAACACACTTCCTTCGCCGTAATACGTGGACAAAGGACTAGTCTGGGTTGCTGAATACACCTCCACTTGGTTTGACACTGCCTTATAGCCTCCTCCAAAAGCGCTGCGACCTATGGTGCAGTCCGTAAGCGTTGAGGTTACCGTGCCATCCACTGTACCCTGACAGCCTCCGCCGTAGAAGCTGCGCTCAACGGTGCAGTTGGTGAGGGTGTTGGTCACGCTACCCGTCTTGGCCAATGAGAACGAGGCATAGCCGGTATAGAAACGCGCCACTGTGGCATGGCCTCTCGAGTGCATAATGTATTCATACTTGTAGCAGTTGCCGATACCATAGCCGGCCTTGTAATCCAATCGGCCAATACTAGTAGATGTATTCAAATAGCAACTGCCAAAATAGCCAGAAGGATAAGCGAGATCAGTTTGTCCGGCAGGAAGAATAGAAGTATTATTGAAATTCCGAGTCTCATCTTTATCATTAGTGTAGGAAACGGCCGTGCCTCCGAATCCTGCCCCATAATACTCGCGGAAGGTGGTATGATCGGCAGTGGTTTTTACAGTCTTGCCATTGTCACCGGTTACCATGTCGCCAAACTCTGGGCCGCCACAGTAGAAATCTACAAAACTGTTGTCGATGGTCACTTTGATATTTCCCGTGATGCGGGCCTTCGAAGTAGTTCCTCCGCCAAAGAAACGGTAGATACGGGCGTGATCGATCTTGGCCGTCAAATTCACTGTGCCTGGATCGCTTTCTGTGTTGCTACTAGTTTGAACCGGCGGTTCCATATAAGCGCCGAGGAATTTATGGATGCGGCCGCCTGCGCACCAGAAATAGATATCCGTACCGTAGGCTTTCCCCTGCCCATAACCAGTCATAAAACACTGCTCAATCTCGCCGCCCGTCACATTGATAGGTATAAGGGTATTAGCATAGTTATTTTGGCTGTGATTACCCGGATAGAATTCCTTCACATAGGCCTTCCCACCAATCTGGTAATATTGAAGTTTTGTGCATGCTTTTAGGCGGCTGCGCACCATTTGGGTGAAATACCCACCATTGATGATGCAACGGTAGTTGCGTGTATCATTATCACTAGTGTTGAAATTATTAGATTCTATTTCAAACTGGGCAGCACGAGTGAAGCTGGTTTCCGTTATCTCAAACCATCCATGGGGTTTCCAAATGGGGATGTTGGGATAGTGGACGCTACCATGAAGATGAGAAGACATACCCAAAGGAATCAGTGCAACAAAGTCGAAACGTGTTGGCTGAATTTCTGGACGATTTTGGGTGTGGTTCGAATACCATGCATAATCGGGTTCCTGGTTATTGTCAGCATCTATGCTCATAATAGTACAACCTTTTTTCTTTTGTGCATCACTCAGCGTTACATCATCATGATGATAGTTGCCTATCAATACCACAGCCTGTTCATGGGTGGAGCCAGAGTTGCTCATGGCATTCAGAGCAGCGCCCAAAGTATGGTATACCGATTTGTTATGA
The DNA here is from genome assembly GCA_902799345.1 of uncultured Bacteroidia bacterium. GTDB lineage: Bacteria > Bacteroidota > Bacteroidia > Bacteroidales > F082 > Limimorpha. The sequence continues at coordinate 49,316 of CADBZW010000005.1, forward strand.
TACGTGCCAGGTGCACTGCCTGCGAGGCCCGTCCGTCCTATGTATCCAGCATTATCATTTCCCGTACGATTTCCACTGTATGCAATCTCATAGTTCTCGTCGCAGAGGTAGTAGGCCGTAGCGAAGTTGGCAGTAATTGTGATACCCGTGACGCCGTAAGGCACTATGTAGTTGCCTCCTTGAGCGAAAATGAAGCCTGTTGTGTTGTAGAGGTCTTTGGTGGTGCAACGGCGGTCTGACACGTTGTAATGCTCAAATGTGCCAGCCGTTCCGCCTGTAATGCCTGTAATCTTCCAGCCTGTGCAAATCTTGCTGTAGTCGGTGTTCACCTCAAACTCGTTGGCAAAAGGCAGCACCACTTTGCCCCAGGTGAAGTCGTAGTTCAAGGTATCCATATCCGTGATGGGCAGACTGACCGAATAGGTATTACTGCCGATAATGACAGATACTGACAGATGGCCATTTGTACCCAACTCGGTGAGCAACTTTCCTGCATAGTCTTCGGTGGTGGAAGGCAGGTTGTTATTGGTCGATGTCTGTGTAGTTTGCGTGTTGGTTGGCCAAGGCTCTATAATGGGATAAGCAGCCACGTCCTTCTTTAAGGCCCAGTGTCCTATCTCAGCAATATCGTCACCAGCGATCTCAGCCATGTCATTGCACGACACGCCACCAAAGAGGAAGAAGGCCGCCAACTCACGATGGGAATTAAGGATATGACGGAAGAAAGGAAAGCGTTTCAGATATTCATCTTCTTCTATAGGCAACTGGTCATTTAATGCTGTGTATTGCAGTCCCGAGCGGTAGCGCCAATAGTTGTATTCGGTGAAGTGCAGCACATTGTCGACATGGTTGCCGCCATACACGGGCGAGATGTTGGTCGCGCCAGTCACGTTGCCATACATCATGCAAAGGGCGATACGCACATTGCCAACGGTTCCGTCGGAAGCCACCGTGCCTTCGTTCTTGCCCACGATGCCTGCGGCATAGCTGCTGCCGCTCACGTTGGCAAAGTTGTAGCAGTTGACCACGCGCACCGATGAACCTGACTCAATCAGTCCGACGAGGCCACCCGTGTTGGTGCCTCCGCTGACGCTGCCCGCCTGGATGCCGCAGTTGTAAATCTTGGTGCCTCCTTTGGCCGTGTTGACGATGGCGCCCACATTGCCGCTGCCGCTGTATGTAACGCTACTGACGACCACATTCTTGATCACGGCATCTTCGGCCACGCCCACCAAAGCATGACCATTGAGGGCGAAGGCATGGTAACCGCCGTCGATTTGGCCTCTGAAAGGGGCTTCGGCCGTGCCGATGGGCGCCGAAGAGGTGAACCCTTCGAGAAGAACATAGTGGCCATTCATATTAGTGATATCACTTGACGAGCTGACTTCCAACGCTGGATAGTAGTACGACTCATTGGACATAAGGTAGCCAAGTCTTGTAGCAATTGCCCTAATGACATCCACACCCTCAGCACTAAAGGGGTTAACATACGGAGTTGAAGAAGTCGTCGCCTGCGAGCCATTGGTAGTGTAAAATATCGAAGCTCCCGCTGTGGCACAGGTGATGGTGGCGACATTGTTGTTTACCGTGATGATAGGTCTTGCACAAACGGGAATTTCGTAGGTGCTCACTGCTGTGGGGAAATAATCAGAGTCGCTCTTGGCGATGGCTTTGATGACGGTGATGGTCTCTGTCAACGTGATGGGTGTAGAGTATTCCGGCGAGGACATCGTAGGCGTTGTTCCATCCGTGGTGTAATAGATGGTGGCTCCTGAAGCCGCCGTAATGGTAATAGTCCCATCGAAATTGTTGGTGATGGTAGGAGCGGCGATGGTGGCAGGCTCGAGGTAGAACTTGGCATTGTTATCATCCTGGGTATACGTGCCAAGGATACCTCCCGTAGCAGTATAGCCTGTAGGGCCTCCATTGCTTTCATATCCGACGAGGTGATTCTTATTGCCGTTATTGACTGTATACCATTTGTATTCACCATTCCAACCGGCCGGGGATTTAGGCGAAATGACCAACCATGTTAAATAGGGCGTTATGGAAAACAGAGCCTTGTCGTCAAGGTTTTCTGGCGTCACTGATTCAATATGAACACGCATACGATTGGCATTAGTGGTTCCAGAAATCTGACCGTTAGACACCATGTATCTGCCAGTTGAGGCTTGCTTGATGTAATAATAATCAGAATTAGGCGCTTTTTCGATGATCCAGACAGCATCAATAGAATTACCACCGTGATAAGCATTAGTTTTGCACTTAAAAGTAGTAAGGAAAGGATTGGGATAGGTGGTGCCATCAGTGGACCAGTTATTGGTGGACATATAGTATAGCCATCCTTCCGTGGGGCAAAGGTAGAAGTTGTTGGCAGGTGTACTTGCATTATAACCAGCGCTACCGATATAATACACACCCGAATAATCAGTCTGTCCCCAAGCCCAAAACGGGGCGAGGAAAAGCGCGGCCAAAGCCAAGAGTCTGACTTGTTTTCCAAATCTATATGAAACCACTTTCATAGTCATAATCTTTATTTTATTCATTATCAATATTTTATACTAAAACAGCACCCTTTTGAGGTGTATCTATCAAAAATTGTGCAAAATTAAGCAATTTTTCCCAATAAATACAAGGGTTTCCGAAGATTTTTTCTAGTTTCTATAGGGGGGGGTAAAAGGTTGACAATCAATTAATTAAAAAACTTGCAAAACATTGATGCAAAGTTTCTTAATTATTAAAAATTAAGTAAAGAGAGAAAGGGTTACGTTGACGGGCAAGTCCAGCGCTCAGGATTTGGTCAGACGCACAAGCACACCAACGCCGCCAAGACCATCAGCAGGGGGATGATTTTGCTGCGGATGTTCTGCTCCTTGAAGCCGAAGATGCCATAGATGAACGACACGATGAGGCGCACGCCATAGAGGATGAGCGGGATGAGTACCACGACAGCCGCATCTTGCTTCAAGCCAGTGAGATAGATAACATCGGCCACGGTGACAAACACCGCCATCGCCACGATGCCCCAACGCCATTCGAAGGGCTGCGCCTTGCGTTTGGGCAGCCAGATGAAGAAGAACAGCACCGACATCATCAGGAAGTCGTAGACCGTGTACCATGCCTGGATGGTGGCGGGCGACATGGGTTTGTCGATATAGCTGAGCAGGAACTTGTCGTAGACGCCGCTCATGGCCACCAAGACCGCCGAGGCCAGCAACATATACACCCACTTGTTCGACTTGAACTCAATGCCCTCCAACTTGCCCGATCGGTTCATGAAATAGAACGAAATGATGGCCAACACCACGCCAATCCCTTGCAGCCAGGTCAGGCTCTCATGGAACACACAAAACATCAGGATGACGGTGATGGCGGGCCTCAGCTGGTTGACGGGTCCCACCACGGTGATAGGCAGGTGCTTCATGGCGGAATAGCTGAACATCCATGAGGCGAGGATGAGGGCGGTCTTGCCAATGATAAAAAGATGCTGTTGCAACGTCAGCGGCTCGATGAAGAGCTTCTCCATGAAGCCGCCTGTGAAGATGAAAGGCTTCCACTGCGACAGCAAGATGAACGGCAGGAACAAGACCGCGCTGATCATGGTGCTGTAGAACAACACGGGAATGATGGCGTTGCCCACGACAGTCTGTTTCTTGAAGATGTCATAAAAGCCCAACAGGAAGGCTGAAACCAAAGAAAGGACTACCCACATGGTGTTTCTGGTTTAAATCGGGCGCAAAAATATTGCTTTTTCGGTTTGATTGCACAAAAGAGCATCACAAAACCTACAAAACCCACAAAACTTTTTCTTGGCTGGGGAAGCCTGCCAACCGGCGGGCTTCCGGCGGCAACACGGTTGTGTAGCCGCCACACTCTATTCTTAGGGTTTTGAAATGTTTTGATGGTTTTGTGACAAACCCTAACGAACCAAGTCAATGTAAACCGGGAGATGGTCGCTGAAGCCACCGAAATAGCGCGGGCCGATGTAGGTTCGGAAGAGTTTCTTGCCGTGGTATGTCTCGTCGTCCTCGAGCATGAAGTCGGCATGGAAGATGCGGGCGCTACCCTCTTGGTAATGAAGCCCTTCCCTATCGTCCATCACCGCTGGCGTGACGATGATTTGGTCGAAGACTTGCCAGTCGGCCTGATGCTTCAAGGTGCCTTCAAAGCCGAGGTCGTCGTTTTTCCCGAACAGGTTGTAAAGGCAGCCTTCTTCCATCTCGGAAGGATGGCGGGCGCGCAACACGTCATAGACGCTCGGGTCGGTGGGACAGTCGTTCAAGTCGCCCATCATGATGACCTTGGGATGGTAGCCTTCGGGGGCGCACGCCACGATGGAATCGACTTTGCTGCGCAGTATGGTTGCCGAGCAGGAGCGTGAGCCTACGGTCTCCAGCTCGCCGCTATACCTCGACGGCCAGTGGTTGACGAAGACATGGAGGGTGTCACCCATTTGCGGGAGATTGCGGGTCAAGCCCGCAATGACGCCTTTTGGTGAGGTTTCCTCCACAGGCGTCATCGCGGGCGAAGACCCGCGATCTCCTGAGCCAAGAGGATGCACTGAAACAAACTTAGCATATAAAATATCCCTCGAATGGTACGATGTATCCTCCGGGTTATAATAAGGGAACACCTTGCTTTCAACCAATTGGAAATGGTCTATGGAATACACAATGGCGGGGTCGATGCCGCGCTTGTCGGGGCCTTCGATGAGGATCCAGCGATAGTTATGCTTCTTCAGCGGCGTCTGCTCGAAGAGGGAGCGCAGCACATACTCGTTCTCCACCTCGCACATGCCCAGGATGCCTATGGGACGGTTCTCCGACATGGCCAGGATGGCCTTGTACATATTATTGCGTTTCTTGTAGAAGCGGCTCTTCGTCCAATGCTGCATGCCGTCCACGGTAAAGGCGTTATAGACCCGTGTGCTGTCGACAAAGGGGTCGAAGAAGTTCTCCATGTTCCAGAAGGCAATGCGGACGGGATCTTGAGCGGAAACAACATTATTAAACACAAAACACACAAAACAGAGCAAAACAAGTTTTAAAGTGAAAACATGGGAAAGCGGCCAACCGGCACACTTTCCGGCGGCAACGCGGTTGCGCGCCGCCCTGCCCAACAAAATTGTTTTGAAAGTTTTGAAGGTTTTGTGACAAATATCCATAACTCCTTTTTTGTTTCCGCTGCAAATTTAGGAATTGTTTTTATTTTTGCGCCATGAAATCGAAATTGTTCATCTTTTTATTCTTGCTCGTCACCCAATGGGGCTTGGCCCAAAACACCCACTTCTGGGACGGCATCGAAGCCTTCGACGGCCCGACGGACGAGAACCCGGTGCTGGCCTCGCAGTTGGATTTCTATTTCGACAAGATTGTGACTCCCCTACCCGACTCCATCACACTGGAAATCACCCGATTGATTGACCGCACAAGCGACAATGCTGACCTCCGCGACTTCATCCTTTGGCACCTCTTGGAGAAATATGAGCATCCCGAATACATGAGCCAAGACCAAGTGTTCGTCTGGTTATATGACCACTACTTTTCCCAATTGGAAATCAAGGATTTGAATGACATCAACCGACCGTTGATCGAAGAAAAAGCCGAGCGTTTGCGCCGATTGGCCTTGTTCCAGCCTGCTCCCGAAATCCACATCTGCGATTCGATTGATTTACAAGCCATTGAAAACAAATACACCGTGCTGTTTTTCTACGACCACGACTGCGAACTCTGCCACCAGGAAATGCAGGATTTGGACTCGGTACGCGCTACCCACCCTGAAATTACCGTGCTGGCCATCGACATGAATACCGACGACATTCGTTTCGATGTTTTGTTCGACCTCTACGACATTGAAACCACGCCTTTGATTTACGTCCTCGACCGCGACAAACGCATCATCGCCAAGAAGATACAGGCGAAACAAATTAAGTTGATAGTTGACAATAGAGGATTGCAATGACATGAGCAGAGCCTCTCTACACTCTAAACTCTAAACTCCAAACCAATCACAGCACTCCGTTCTTGATGGCATAGCGCAGCAGCTCCACCGTCGAGGTGGTCCCCGTCTTGAGGAAGATGTTTTCCCTGTGGCGGTAGACGGTTTTCGGGCTGATGAACAGCGCATCGGCAATCTCTTTGACGTCCTTGCCTTGAGCAAACAGATGGATGATCTCCACTTCGCGCTGAGTGAGGCCTGTCTCCGACACCCAATCCGTTTGCGAAGGCACACCTGAAGCGCCGACACGCTCCCCTTTCATGATGGCCGTGATGAGCTGCACCAACTCGACTGACTGCACGTTCTTGCTGATGACACCAGCCACGCCCTGTGTTCCCGCCAATTTCCTGACGTTGGGATGGTCGACATCGCCTGTCACGACGAGAGCCTTGGCGCGGGGTGAAAACGATTTCAGGCTATCAAGCACGTTGCCGGCGTTGCCGTCGGGCAAGAAATAGTCGAGGATGGCCACGTCGACGCCGTCGGGATGGGAGTGGATGAAATCGACGGCCTGGCGCACGTCGCGCGCCTGCGCCACCACCTCGAAACCGGTATCCGCGAAACTCAACGCCATGTGCAGCCCCTCACGGAAAATGGGGTGGTCTTCAACGAGTAGTATTCTTGTCTTTCTTTCCATAGGTTGTTCTTTTGACGCGAGACGCGAGACTTTATCATGTCATGGCCTTGATGCTGAAACGGACGGTCGTGCCGATGCTTTCCGTGCTTTCGATCTCCATCTTTTCGCCATTACGCTCCAAAAAATAGGCGCAAAGCAACAATCCGACACCCGTTCCCGACTCGTCGTTGGTGCCCTTCGCAGGTTTCACCACCTCTTTCATCACCATTGCGTTCTTCTCCAAGCTCATGCCCATGCCGTGGTCTTCCACTTCAACCCAAAAACGAGCCGTATCTTGGGTCGCCTTAATGCTCACGCAGCTTCGTGGCCACGAAAACTTGACGGCATTGTCAACCACGTTCTGAAGTACGAGCCTGACCATGTTCTTGTTGTCCATGGCAATCAGGCCTTCGCCGACGTCCATAGCCACCTCAATTCCTTTCTGGCGGATTTCGACTTCCTGCGACTTGACACATTCTTTCACCAACGCCAACACGTCAAAGGCCTCGCGGTTGGTCTCGCCGCTGCCCAATTCCAACTTCATCCACTCAAACAGGTTGAACATCTTCTCGTACAAGGCGTCCGACGAGGTCTTCAGCATGAGCACCTTGCTCCTCAGCTGCTCCATCGGCATCTTTTCGAGACTGTTGTAAATCACGTCGAGCATGAGGTTCTGCGAGCCTACGGAGGCCTTGAAGTCGTGCGACACCACCGAAAGCAAATGGTCTTTCGAATTGTTGAGACGGGCCAAGGCCACATTCTGGCGCTTGCGCTTGAAACCTACATAGAAGCCTATGGCCATCAGCACCAGCAGCAGCGTCGCCAATATCGACAGCACGACGACTTGCATCCTGCTGGTCTTGTTTCGTTCCTCTTGCAGCTCGATTTGGTGTTCCTTCTCGCTGAGGTCATAGCGCGCCTGGTAGTCGCGCAACAGTTGTTGTTGTTCCATATTGAAGATGGAGTCTTTGATGGCTGCGCTTTGCTCGAAATAGTCGAGGGCGAGGCTGCGGTCGAAGTGCCGTGCCGATTCATAGCCTCCATTGAGTGCCGTCATCAGTAGCTCGTCGAAGCCATTCTCCTTTGCGATGGCGGTAGCGAAGCGATAATGCTTTTCGGCTGCCATTTGATGGCCCCGTTGAGCCTCAAAACTGCCATAAATGGTATGGATTTCGGCTTGCAGGAAAAGGTCGTCTTGGGCTTTAGCCATGTCGAGTGCCTCGTTGATCAGAAAGAGACCTTCATTAGTACGGTCGTCGGCATAGTAGGCCTGTGCAAGGATCATCAACTTGTTGATACGCTTGAAGGGCTTGTCGCAGTATTGCTCCGACAAGGCATTGGCACGTTCGGCCTTCTCGACCGCCGAAGCGACCTGCGCCGTTCTTGCGTCGCCTTCCAATGTGGCAGCCCGTTTGAGGTTCAAGCCGGCGAGGTTTTGCAGGTAAACCGAGAGGTCGAGGAAGTCTATGGTGTCGGTGGGCGTGCCGAGCATCTCGATGCAATTGCGGTAGAGCAACTCGGCCTCGTCATATTCGCCCAAGGTGGTGTGGATTTCGGCGATGTTGTTGCGCGTGTATCGGATGTTCTTGTCGTAAAACGCCGCCGCTTCGTCGCGGTTTTCCTCGCTTTCGCTGGCTTTCAAGGTCTCCATGGTCTCGGCGCAAAGCTGATAGCACTCGATGGCTTCCTTGAACTGGCCCAAACGCTGATAGGCGTTGCCCATCACGTTATAGCATCCAGCCACGTCGAAGAGGTCGTCATTGGCCCGAAACACCTCAAGGGCTTCTTGGCCACACTTCACCACTTCCGTAAACTCCGACTGGTAATAGTGGGCATAGATGCGTTTTTTGAGCATGTCGAGTGAATCGGCCTCCTGGGCGAAACAGCCAAACGACAAGATGCAGCAAAGGAATATGGCAATGCGTTTTTTCATCAACTGCATGGGGTGTTATTGAAACTGCAAAGATAGTTGTTTTTCAAAAAAAGCCGACGACGACGGGCGCCGCCGGCTTCACAAAATAGTATGAAAAGAAATTTTACTCTTGGTTTGTCATTGTTTGCGACGCTTGCCAAAGAGGTAGGCTCCGCCAAGGACCACTAGCACAGCCATGCCGCTACCCACCGGCGCCGGCTGGTTGCCGCTCTCGCCATGGTTGGGCAGCATGGGGGCGAAGGCTTCTCCTTCGCGGTTAACCATATCATCGGCACCGAAATAGATGTAGCCCGAGGAGCCGTTCTTGGCGTTGTAGCCACGGTTGAACAAGCCGCCGCCATCGGCGAAGGTGGCGAGACTCAGTCCGAGGAAGATTGCTATTGTCAGTGTTAGTTTCTTCATTTTATTATTGGGTTTGTTTTGTTTGTTTGCTTGTGTTGTTTGTGAGGCTTGTTTATCTCACCACCACCTTCTGTACCCTCACGTCGTTGCCGTTGATCAAACGAACCATATACACACCTGGTGCGCCATTGATTCGCTTCTCGTAGCTGCCGCTGAAGGTCTCGCTGCTGATGACGTGGCCCATCATGTCGATGACTTGAAGCGTCGCCTCACCCTCGATGCCGAAGACGCAGAAGTTGCCGCTGCCGTTGATGAAGCCGAACGTATCGGTCTCCGGGCTTGCCGAAGAGCCGGTGGCAAACAAGAGCTTGAAGCGGCTCTCGTAGTCCGTCGTCTTGGCGGTGAAGGTGTACGAAACCGTAGGAGATTGCGGGTCTGCGCCCGCAATGACGGTTTCGGGGTTGAGCAGGTCAACATCGGCGCCAGTGAGGTTGTCGATAAGGTGCAGGTAGCTGAACGTGACGTCTTTGTTGCCAAAGCTCAGTGTGTAGGTGCCGTTCTTTTCGGCCTTGAAGTTGACGGGCATTTCGCCCACTTGTCCTTCGACGGAGGTGATGGCGAGGTCCTTACCTTCCACAGGCATGTAGACCTTGCTGCTACCTTCGCGGAAAGTGAACTTGCCTAAACTCTGCTCACCGCCGAACACGAGGATGGCGTTGTCGAGTTGCTTGCCGTCGCGTTGCAGGTTGATGTCGAGTTTTCTGTTGCTTGGGATGGCAGGTTCGGTAGTGACCACATATACATATAGATCGGATGGCTTCCCTTGATAGAAGAAGCCTTCCAAAGGAGCGATGGGCGTACCGGCAGCAACATTTTCAAATCCGTCGCCAGCAGCATTCATCTTGATGTAAGGTTGGGCTATGCCGTTTGAACTCTCACTGGACAAATATGCATCATACAGATAGGGATTGCCCACCAAATACCATCCTGGGAAATCAAACGCTGAAGGATCAGATGGATAATAGATGGCTTTACTCTTGGAACCAGTGTAAGCATTGACCCTACCAATGAATGTCAGCGTAGTGCCAGTCTCGTTGGCATAGAGGTAACCATAGGGATAATAAGTACTGCTTTCAATGTAGCTGAATTCACTGCCCTTAAAGTTCCTCCATTCGAGGTCTTTTGTGTAATCGAAACTGTATAAGTCGTAATTGCCGACAAGGAATCCATCGCTACCATCTTGCGAAGGAGTGAAGTTGTACCTCATAGGGTTGGCAATGAGGTAGTAGTCGCCGTTGTTGTGCGTGTCAGGGTCGTAGTTCGTAATGTAGCCACGGATGGCCTTCTTCACGGTGACAAAGACGTCGCTGTTCAAGTGTTTCAGTTTACCGCCGTCCTCGATGGTAATGGTGTGGTTGACAACACCAGAGCCAGTGCCTTTGATGCTCCTGGCAAAGGCTTCGCAGCCACTCGGAATGGTCACATTGGTGCGCAGTTCCACATCTTGATCAATGGTCGGAACGCCAACCGGGAACCAGTTGTCAGGCTCGTTCCAGTTACCTTCGGTGACAAAGAACTTATAGTTTTCCGACAAGGTGGTGAAGCTCACCACTTCGCTTTCTGCGCCACAAGACGCCTGCACTTTCACGTCATACTTTGTGCCAAAAGTGAGGCCGCTGAGGTTGGCGGTGGTAGTGTTGTCGGTAACATCGACAGTCTGCCAGCTGCCCTCAGGAGACATTTCTTGAATGGCAATATCGTCAATATAGACATAATATTTACCGTCTCCAAAGTAATGGAAAGCAATATATTTCACATTGTCGGGAAGTTCCAACAGGTAGTCTTGCCATTCTTCGGTAGGAACAATATCTTCAGTCCAAGTGAAGGCACTTAATTCATTAGTGGTAGTGGAATAACCCACATATAAGTTCTCGGGTGCGAAATTAGTTTTCTTAATATAGAACTGGAGCAAACCTGTAACGGTCAGTTCAGGTGAAACCAGATATTGGTCGTAAGTCTCGGAACTTTCATTTTCTATAGAGTTGTATGACGAGAATCTGAAGCCATACGAGTCGCTATGCGCTGCTTCGGCACGACGACCTGCCGTAGAGGCGTTGGTCTCGTTCATGCTTGTGAAAACCCAATTTCCAAACGAAGTCTCGTCTTCAAAGTCTTCCTTGAACAATACAACACCATTTGGAGCTTTAGCTGTTCTATAACTCATTATGTAGCTCTCGTTCTCGCCCGTCCAACTGACGGTGGCGCTGGTGTGCAAAATGTCGCTCACTTCAACATCGGCAGGAGCAATGCAAGGGGTCGTAACAGCTTCCACTGTGGCGACAAGATTCATATCGAAGGGGTTGCTATTGACCACATTACATTCTGGCGTCAACTTGATGTTGTAATGCATATCACTGTCAAGGGAGTGTAACCTATAGGGTGACTGACTAGTGATTTGGTAAAACGTCTGATTGTTTTCGTCGGTGTAATAGACTCTATAATAGGTATCGCTTTGTGCGTTCCAAGCCAGATCGACGTAGTTGGGTCCTATCTCAATGACTGCGAGGTCGGTAACAGCCTCACAGGTAAACTCCTCAACGGTCACGTCATCGACGACAATGGCGAAGTTTGTGCCTTCGTAAAGGGTTTTGAAAGCGAGGCGAACATTAGCGGGAACTTCGTTAAGATAGACAATGTATTTCTCATATTCTGTAGTCGGTTCAATGCTTTTCAATGTAACAAACGTGTTCGCATCATCCGGGTCGATTACGTAACCCACCTTGAGGCTACCAGAGGAACCATAATTCAGTTTTGCGTAGAACGACACGCTCAGGGTGTTCAGAGCGGATTCGAAAGCTGGTAAGACCGCTATTTCGTTGACATCGTTTGCATTTGAATTACTATAGAACTCCAAGGCGTGGTCGGGTGAGTAAGAATAACCCGGATGGGGATGCATAGTACCTGGATAAGCACTTGCACCCAAACGTGTCCAGCACAAAGGCAGATAGTTCTCTTCAGGCCCTTCAAAGTCCCAAGTGTAAGGCACGGGGTAGGTGCAACTCTGCGTGGTGAACGAGACCATGTCGCTCCAATCGTCGTCGGAGCAGTCGTTCTTCACCTGGACTTGGTACTCGGTATTCAGCGAGAGGCCGCTGAGCGTGGCGTTGGTACTGGTGATTCCCGTGACCTCAGTCCAAGGGCCTGCTGGCGTAATGGAGATGTCATCGAGATTGACATACCAAGTATTTTCTCCATAATAGGAGAAGAACACCTTTTTCGCCTCCACAGGAAGAGCCAACTCATAGAGTTGCCATTCATCAGTGGGATGAATATCCTGGCTTACATAGGCTATCACTTCCGGATCATCGAGTTCGGTGAGATAACCCACATATAATGATTCTTCGGTGTATTCGTAGCCTTTCTTAAAGTAGAACCTTAGGGTGCTCGGATTGGTCAGGGCAAACTCGGGAGAGGTCAGATATTGCCAATAGGAAGCGTTTTGTTCGCCTGGATCCACATAGTTTTGGAACGACGAGAACCTGAAGCCATTGTCACCACTATGGGCAGCCGAAGGGTAGATTCCTGCCGGAAATTGAGAGCCAGTGCTCCCAATGTCATTTGCATGGTTGGTACTATAGAAAATCCAATCGCCGAGGCCGTTCTCAAAGCCCTCCGTGAAAACAGGTTCGCCAACGTTGGCCTCTCTGCGTCTCATTGTGTAGCTATTCACATAGGGGACTTCTGACCAACTGACGACGGCGGTGGAGAGGGTGACATTGCTCACGGCCAAGTTGGTGGGCGTTTCGCAGGGCGCGACACTGAAACTGAAGTTGTCGATGGCGGCGGGATATTCCTCGCTATAATAACCATCATTGAGCCAGACGAAAGCTAGCTTATAGTTACCAGATTCGGCAATTGTCACCGATCCAGTCATTGTATTCCACTCATTATTATTAATCAGTTGCGAGCCTTCGTCAAGGGAATAACTTGGAATCCAAGGCGTGAATTCATAGAAGTTATAAGGCAGATCGAGTGAGGCAAGCTGGTAATGCCCAGGCACTATCATCACACGGAGATAATCAACGTTTTCATCGCCATTGGCTCTCCAATCGTAACTATAAACGTAAGTGCCAGCTTCCAAGGTTAAAACCCTACTGGCATAAGCCGTTGAGGTCACTTCGTCATATCCATAATTGCCATTGGCATTTGCGATAAACAAGGCCTGTCCATCGTGACCCAGGTTGTCGTCGGAGCCTTGCGCCCAGTGGTTGGTTCCTTCGCCGTTCACCAGATCCCAGTTAAGGTCGCCTTCGAAATCGTCGTTGAAGGGATGGTCTTCATCCACGACAACGGGGGCGTGCAGGGTGTGGAAGGGTACGGATACAATCTCGCTGAAGTCGTTGTCGCCACACATCTTGCGCAAATAATAGACATAATCGTTGTTAGGTTGGAGGTAATAGCCTCCACACTGTTCCATTACATTAGGCATGTATGGATTATAATTGACAAAAGTGACAGGATCGCTGAACTGGCCCTCTTGCAAAGGAGTTCCTGCAGGAAGAACGAGGTGTTGGAACGTCTCGCCCTCTTGGGCATCCCAGTAGGCACAAAAGCCACTCTCAGATACAGCAGGCACTTCAAGGCTAGTTGGGGCGAAACATGTGATCTCCTCCACGGTGATGTCGTCGACATAGAGCACACGAAAACTGTTGTCCTCAGTTGCTTTATCCAACTTGATGGCGATGCGATTGCCATTACCCGTGTAGTTTTCAAACGAAACGGTATACTCCGTGTATTGACCGTTGTTATTTATGGCATTGAAGTCTGTTATGGAGGTGAACGTAGTGGGATCCTTTCCTTCCATCACACCCACATGAATTGGCAAAATGTAATCGGAATCTGTTTTGGCATTAAACGTCATTTTCAAATGGCTCACGTCTTCCATAGGCGGCAGAATGGCGTATTGGTCTTGCGGGTCTACTATTTGGCCTCCTATAACCGATGCGAAATACAATCTCTTGTTTCCGTTATTTGAGTCTACATTAACCAAGGGAAACATGCCGCATAACTCATCGGTGGAACTGTTATAGGCATCCCAACACCCAGAAAGAGGTACACCCCAAAAAGCTTCGCCAATATCATAGCCTTCGAAGTCTTCAGTGTAGTAAAGGCCATTTGTGGGCATTTCGGCGCATTGGTCCAAAGTGGTGAAAGGCGCGGTGGCAAATGAACTATACTCTCCTTCACCGCATTTTCTGCGAACATAAACGACATAGTCAGTATTGAGGTCGAAACCATTTAGGGGATAATATACATAATAAACATCAGAATTGCCCGTACCCGTATTACCCTCGAATAGATAGTCTTCTGGAACGCCACCACTCAAAGCGTATTGGTACACAGCACCTATCTCGGAATCAAACTGGAAGTGGATCCATTCTGTCGTCACTTCGACAATACTGAGACCGGTGGGGCTTGGGCAGTTGGAGGGAGTGAATGCACAGGTGTTACTCCATTCACTTTCGTTACCTTCACCACAGTTGGCTTTCACACGTGCATAATAGGTATGCCCTGTGACGAATTCTTCTAGGGTGATGGATGGTGTACCGCTCACGTCAAACATGCCTGCATGGCCGCACATGAATTCATCATCAACGCAACATTGCACTACCCATTCGGTTTCGTTGCCGCTGGGTGTCCAGCTAAGCGTTGCGGTGGTGGATGTATATGCCGTGCATGTCAGGTTGGTGGGGACATGACAAGGTTCAATGTAAGTGAAGGTGGTCTTGGGTAGGAAATGAAAAGAGTTAATCGCTTCATTCCATGTGTGATTGGAATTTGCATCATTGCACAAAGCTGTAATGACATTCTCATCTTGGTCTTCTCCATACCAGTATGAGTATGAACTATTATTACCCCAAGTAGTCACTTGAAAACCAATCATAAGGTTGTCACCGTTGTAGACGTAAGGCGTTTCGAGTTCAATCACCATTTGGTTGTCAGTGACACCGATTGTGCCTGTATAGACCGTTGTCATCAAGGACCAGTCTTCCATAGTGGGACTTTGGCCGAAAGCGGTAAAGTCCACCTCTTTCATATACACCGAGACGCCTTCATCATAATCTAGCGATTCGAAATAATTATAAAAGGTCAGCTTTGAAATGGTTCCTCCAGCCATTTCTCCTAACTCTGTGGCGGGGATGATGAATTGGGTCCGTGTGCCGTAGTCGGCATACAAGCCATGAAAAGGGACGTAGTCATTATTGATTGTCCCTACCTCATCGAACACAGTCAAAGTCTGTGTTTGTGCCATTGCTGCCCAAGGCATGACAAAGGCTAGAAGCAACGTTAATAGTAAATGTCTGCGTTTCATAATGTTACATATTTAATAATTAATAATACACATTTTCACGCAGCAAAAATATAACGAAAAAAAGGGATGGGAATGGGAAAAATTCCCATTTTTACCTGAAGACTGGGAAAAACACAGTCTCTACACACCCAACATTTGTTTCATTTCAGGCAGGCATTTCACCGCCTCCTCATACAATTTCCATTGCGCCCTTGTGCGCACCAGGTTGTGGGTGGGATATTGTATTTTATAATAGGTGTTGCCGTTGATGTAGTCGGTCAGGAAACGCACCGCCTGCATGTAGGGGAACAAGGTGGCGGCATACGGCAAGTTTTCCTTTTCGATGGGTAGCAAGAATGATTTCGTGCCTTCGAGATAGCCCTTCGCAAAGGCCGCGAAGATCTCCATGTTGAAATGGATGTTGTCCAAATCAGGATCATCTTCGGTCCCCGTATTGGCTGCCGAACGCAAGAAGTCACCGAAGTCGGAGAAGACGAAACTGGGCATGACGGTATCCAAGTCGATGACACAGAGCACATTGCCATCCTTGTCGAAGAGCATGTTATTGACCTTGGTGTCGCAATGGCAGATACGTTTCGGGAGCTTGCCTTCACGGTAGAGCCTTTCGCCAAGGCACATGTCGTCGGCCACGGCACGAATCCGATACACCAGCTTCTGCACCTCCACCTCACGCATCAGTCCCACACGGTCCTTCGCAACGGCCTCGTCCAATTGTTTCAGGCGGAACTCGATGTTGTGAAAATCGGGGATGATCTCCCCTATCGGTGCCTCCAAATCCGTCAGCAGCGACTCGAAATCGCCGAAAGAAAGCCCCGCATAATAGGCATAGCCTGGGGTGACGGCCTCGTAGGTGTAGCTGTCGGCGATGAAATCCATCACACGCCAATACTGGCCATCCTCAACGACGTAGGTCTTTCCCGTGTCGGCTTTCAGGAAATGCAACACACGATGATTAATATCCTTAACGCCTTGACTTTCATATTTCTGCCGGATATGGTTCGTCACCGCTTCGATGTTGTTTTGCAGCATGTCGACATCAGTGAACACGGCGTTGTTGATGCGTTGCAGCACATATCTCGGCTGACCTTGCACCATTATTTTATATGTGTCGTTGATAAGTCCGTTGCCTAAAGGCTCAATGCTTTCAATGGCTTTCAGGTCAACAAAACGACTAGCGATGGAGAAAAGAGCGTTCATAATGATAATTTTTTGCGAAAATAAGGATTTTGAAGCACAAATTGCTAATTTTGCCATGTTTTTGACACAAAACCCAGAACCGTCATTGCGGGCTTGACCCGCAAATCGAAGATTCGACGGAGTCAATCTCCAATGCGACAGGGATACAGCCTCACGCATAGGAGATGGTGTTCCGCTTTCGCGGAATGACGGTTTCTCCGCCATGACGGATAAAAGCAGAACAATACATAAAAGCATAACCTAATGAAAAACAAAATCCACTACCTCCTCCTCGGCCTGGCCCTCATTATAATGGCAACCGCTTGTAACGAAAAGCAAGCGGCAGCCCCCGAAATGCGAAAGGGCAACTACCGCATCGTCGACAACACCATCGTCTTCGACGAGCCACAGCGCATCGAAGGACAAAAGAGCGTCTTGCAATTCGCTGTCGACCCCATCGAGAATGTCCGTATCGGCTTCATCGGCCTGGGCATGCGTGGCCCCGATGCCGTCAACCGCATGACCTACATCGACGGCGTGACCGTCGTGGCCCTGTGCGACATCGAACCCGACCGAGTCGAGAAGGTGCAAACTGATATCCTCGAAGCCAAAGGTCTGCCACGTGCCGCTGCCTACACTGGTCGTGAGGCCTGGCGCGAGCTTTGCGAGCGCGACGACATCGACCTTGTCTATATCTGCACCAACTGGCAAACCCATGTCATGATGGCCACCTACGCCATGCAATGCGGCAAGCATGTGGCCGTCGAAGTGCCCGCCGCCACATCCATCGAAGAGTGTTGGCAACTCGTCGACGTGGCCGAACAGACCCAACGCCACTGCATGATGCTCGAAAACTGCTGCTACGACTTCTTTGAGCTGACCGCCCTCAACATGGCGCAGCAAGGCCTGTTCGGCGAACTCATCCACGGTGAAGGCGCCTATATCCATAACCTGGAACCTTACTGGCACGAATACTACGAAAACTGGCGTCTTGAATTCAACCAAAGCCACTCGGGCGACGTCTACCCCACCCACGGCCTCGGCCCCCTCTGCCAGGCCTTCAATATCCATCGCGGCGACCGCATGAAGACCTTGGTCTCGATGAGCACGCCTTCCTACAACGGCAAGAAAGTCGCAAAGGAGATGATGGGCACCGACGACTTCGCCAACGGCGACATGACCACCACGATGATACAGACCGAGAAAGGCAAGACCTTGCTCATCGAGCATGACGTCTACACCTACCGTCCTTACAACCGCCTCTACCAGCTCACTGGCACGGAAGGCTTTGCCAACAAATACCCGTCAGCAGGCTTCACCGTCCTTGAAGACAAACTGCCCGAGGGCTTCCTTGCCGAAGGCGAGCATCTCAACCCGCACGGCTTCGTGCCTGTCGAGGTGCGCGACAAGATTTTGGAAGACTACCTCCACCCCATCGCCGTGGAGATCGAAGAGAAAGCCAAGGAAGTGGGCGGTCACGGCGGCATGGACTTCATCATGGACTACCGTTTGATTTACTGTCTGCATCATGGCCTGCCCCTCGACGAGGACGTCTACGACGCCGCTGAATGGTCATGCTTGGGCGAGCTGACAGCAGCCTCTATCGCCAATGGCGGCATGCCAGTAGCGATGCCCGACTTCACGCGTGGCGACTGGAATAAGATACAAGGCTACAAACATGCTGAATAACACTTAGAATTGTTTAACCTAATAATAATCATCATGAAAAAAACAAACATCCTCTTATTGTTGTTACTCTTCTTGACGCCCTTCTGCTTCTCACAAGAAAAGCTGACGGACAAGGAGTTAGTTAACGTCATCTATGCCATGGGGCAGATGTATCCCGACGGATTCACCCTTGACCTCAACACCATGCGCCAGCCCACCGAAGGCCTGATTGTTTCCTACAAGGCGACGCAAAACAGCTTCGACCGCAAGAGCCTCCCCGCCGTCATCAAGCACGCACGCACACACAACAACCTAGTGGGCGGCTGGTACAATCCCGAAGAAGACAGGTATTACTTCGACAGCGACAGGTTATTCCCCGAGGATAGTCTCGCTGCCGCCATGGTTTTTGCCCGCGAAAATGGGCAACACGCCCTCTATGTGGCCTCAAAAGGCATCAACATCAAGACAAACTATGAGCAAAGGGACCTTCGGGTGATTCTGGACTGTGACATGGGTAGTTCCACCGACGACCTGTTTGCACTGATGATGCTCTACCGTTACATGGACATGAAACGCTGCAACCTGATTGGCGTCGTCGTCGACCGCATGGGCAAAGCCAACGCCGACATCGTGGACATGATGAACAACTTCTATGGCTACCCCGACATCCCCATCGGATTGGAGACGAAAGGCGTTGAGACGCCTCATGTCTTCATCACCTACCACAACGCACCCTATGCTCGCACCACCGAGGCCGAGCCTATGTTCAAACGCAGCGTTGGCGACGACGGCACCTACATGGAGGGCTATAAGCTCTACCGCAAGCTGCTTGCCGAGCAACCCGACCGCTCTGTCACCATCGCCTCCATCGGTTTTGTGACTTCACTGGCACGCTTGCTGGAATCGGGTCCCGACGAGTTCTCGCCCCTCAACGGCGTGGAGTTGGTCAGAGCCAAGGTCAAGGAGATCTATGCCATGGGTGGTGTCTTCGGCGAAGCCGTTGAGCCCGACTACAACTTCAAGGCTGCCATTGATTTCTCGTTGAAGTTTTTCGAGTTGCTGCCCAAGGAAGTCGACATCGTCTTCTCGCCCGGTGAGGTTGGCGACCCGCTCGACTATCGTCCCGAGACCGTCATCGCCGACATGAACTGGACCGACACGCATCCCATCAAGTGGATCTACCAGTTCCTCAACTGCGACACGGGACAGAAGATGTGGGACCCGCAGGCCGTCATCCAAGCCGTGGAAGGCGACGATTTCTATGAGCTGTCCGAACGCGGCTGGGTCAAACTCACCCCGAACGGCGAAACGCTCTTTACCCCCGACCCGAAGGGTAACGCCCGCTACCAACGTCCCGGCGACGCTGTGTGGTGCGACATGGTGCTCAAGTATATTAGGTTGATGGCGATTCAACATTGATTAGTTTAGAGTTTAGTGTTTAGAGTTTAGAGTTATGATGAAACGATTTTTATTATTTGTTTTAGTCGCTGTTATGGTGGTCCCCATGGGGTTGGCACAAAGCAAGGACAAAGCCTACCGCCTCTCCGACAAGGACTTAGCCAATGTCATCTATGTCATGGGACAGATGAACCCAGAAGGCTTTACCCTCGACCTCAACACCATGCGCCAGCCCACCCAAGGGTTGATAGTTTCGTACAAAGAGACGCAGAACAGCTTCAGTCGCAAGAGCATACAGGGTGTCATCAAGCACGCCAAAGCGCACCAAAATCTCGTTGGCGGTTGGTATGACCCTGAGAAAGGCGACTATTACTTCGACAGCGACAGGGCATTCCCTGAAGACAGCCTTGCCGCCGCTCTCGCCTTCGCGCGCGAAAACGGCCAACACGCCGTGTATTCTAGCGCTTTGGGCATCAACGTAAAGTCAAACTACGAGCAACAAGACATCCGCATTATCTTCGACTGTGACATGGGCAGTTCGACCGACGACCTGTTTGCCCTCATGATGCTCTACCGTTACATGGAGATGCAACGCTGCACCCTGCTCGGCGTGGTCGTCGACCGCATGAACCGTGCCAATGCCGACGCGGTGGATGTAATGAACAACTACTACGGATATCCCGACATCCCCATCGGTTTGGAGCATGCAGGCGTTGTGGCACCGCGTGTGTTTATTCCCTACCACAACATGGCCTATGCCCGCGACATCGAAGGTCGTCCCCTGTTTCGCCGTAGTGTGGGTGACGATGGCGAGTATATGGATGGCTACAAGCTCTACCGCAAGTTGCTCGCCCAACAGCCCGACAAGTCGGTGACCATCGTCTCAGTGGGCTTCGTCACCTGCCTGGCCCAACTGCTTGAGTCGGGTCCCGACGAGTTCTCGCCCCTGAATGGTGTGGAGCTGGTGCAACGCAAAGTAAAAGACGTCTATGCCATGGGCGGCGTGTTTGGCGACTCGTTTGAGCACGATTACAACTTCACCGCTGCCATTGACTACTCGCTTAAGTTCTTCGAGCTGATGCCAAAAGACATCGATATCGTATTCTCTCCCGGCGAGGTGGGCGACCCGCTCTATTACTCTGCCGCACAAATCATCGAAGACCTGAGCTGGACCGACACCCATCCCATCAAGTGGATTTATCAGTTCCTGGTTGAGGACAAATTCCAAAAGATGTGGGACCCGTTGGCCGTCATCAATGCCGTAGAAGGCGACGATGCCATCTATCAAATCTCGCAACGCGGTTGGATTACCCTCACGCCAACGGGCGAGACTATCTTCAAGCCCGACCCCAACGGCAACGCCCGCTATCAGCTGCCTGGCGATGCCACCTGGAGCGACCAGCTGCTCAAATACATCCGACTGATGACTATCCAACACTAAACGACGAAAAAAGCCTCTGCAAAAACAGAGGCTTTTTCGTTTTTACCATCCCAGACGTACCGACACGCCATTGGGGTCGTTCTCAAACTCCAAAAGGAGCGTACGGCTTGAAGCATCCCAACGCCATTGCCCATAAGGATTGCCACATCAGCAGCGAAAGGACTATGGGTATAGTTCTACGCATAGTGAGCATTATTTCGCCGCCACCGACCTGAAAAACACTTCGGCGTCTTTCCAGACGGTGTAATCACGGGCATACAGCAAGTTCATCTGATTGAGGGCATCGGCTTCGATATTCTTTTCCATATAAGAAGCGGGATTGTAGATGCCCTTGCGAATCTTGGGCAGCT
Source organism: uncultured Bacteroidia bacterium (assembly GCA_902799345.1). Lineage (GTDB taxonomy): Bacteria > Bacteroidota > Bacteroidia > Bacteroidales > F082 > Limimorpha. The sequence goes on from CADBZW010000005.1 coordinate 70,610, forward strand.
TCTGCGATTCATCGGCGGGCGAGCAATATCCCACCCAAGTTCTGCGGCCAAACAACACAAGGACAGCATTTTTGAGGAACTGTACAGGCTGCTTCACCACCAAGGCCAAAGGCAGCCAGAAGATGATGCTGAACACGCTCATCACCACGTCGAAGAGACGCTTGTTACGGCGGTTGGCCACCGTGTCAATCGCCTTGATATCAACGGTGTAGAGGTCGCCGCGGGTGTTGATGCTGTTGCTGCCGATGATGGAGAGGCTGTCTTCGGGGGCAATCTTATAGTCTACATCAGTGGCATGCCAATCCACCATCTTGTCGATGATGACCTGATGCGGCACATCCTTGGAGCAAAAGATGACCTCGGTGATCTTGTAAATCTCAATGATGTCGGGCACCTGCGAGAGGTTGCCGATGAAACCCTCGGGGGCCTCGCCTTGTGTCTCGGAGCTCACCAAACCGATGAAATCAGGCTTGATGGAGGTGCTTTCCAAGATGGAGTTGACACGTTGCGTTTCTTGAGGGCTACCGATGACGAGGAAACGTTTCTTCTCCGTCCGCTTCGACTGGAAGTTCTCGTTGCCCGTCAGGACACCGATGAAACGCGTGAGGCTCATCTCGATGGCGAGCCACAACATGCCGAAGAGTATCAAGGCGCGGGAGAAACGCAAACTCTCAGGCAGCAAGGCGTAGAGCACCAAAATCACGGCGCTGCCAAAGGCCACGCCGAGGATGGCTTTCGCGATGCTATAAGGTTTGTCGTAACCTCCAGAGAAATAGGTCGACAACAGCCAAATCAAGATATAAACCGGCAAGACCACCGCAAAGAGCACCGTGGGATAAGTGCCCACACCGCCGTAGATGTTGCCGTGGCCCCAGAAGTAGCTAATGGCCGCCAAGCCGCCGTAGCCCAACACGGCATCGAGAAACGGTATGGCCGCCTTGTGGAAGAACTGCGACACTAAAGCAAAGAACGCCTTGATGTAGATGGCCAAATTAATAAGGAAAGAGAACGACTTGGCCCACGAGTTGCCAAAGTGTTTCTTGGCGAAAATCTCCATGGCGCGGTAGAAGACAAAAACGTAGTTGACGCTGGTCTTCTTGGTGCTCTCGCCCTTGTAGTGAATGATGCGCGTCTCAGGGAAATAATAGTTCTTGTAGCCGCCCTGCGTGATTCGATACGACAGGTCGATGTCCTCGCCGTACATGAAGAAGGTCTCGTCCAATAGGCCGACTTTATCCAAGGTCTCCTTGCGCATCAGCATAAAGGCGCCGGCAAGAATCTCCACCTCGTTGGTCTCGTCGTCGGAGAGATGACCCATGTAATAACGGGCAAAGCGTTTGCTATGCGGGAAGAGCTTGCAGAGGCCGAACATCTTATAGAACGCCGTTACAGGCGTGGGCAAGCCGCGTTTCGACTCAGGCAGGAACTGTCCCTTGCCGTCGACCATCTTCACGCCAAGGCCACCCGCGTCGGGATGGCTGTCCATGAAGGCGATGCACTTTGAGAAGGTGTCGTCTTCCACCACCGTGTCGGGATTGAGAAGCAAGACATACTCGCCCGTCGAAATCCTTATCGCTTGGTTGTTCGCCTTCGCAAAACCAACATTGTCCTTGTTGGCGATGACCTTCACCTCGGGAAACTTCTGTGCCAGCATCTTCAGCGAGCCGTCGACGGAGTTGTTGTCGACGACAAACACCTCCCCCTCAATGCCTTGCATGGCGCGGCGCACCGAGTATAGACACTGCTCGAGGAAATACTCGACGTTATAGTTGACGATGACGACAGAGAGTTTCATGCGTTATGTCATTTCGGGACAGAATACGAGTCGTGGTTGACTTTGACGGCTTTGATTTGCGGGCCATCATACTCGGGGAGGCCGTCGCCAAAGTTTTTGAAACCACAGGCATTCAAGATCTTGGCTTTGAGGTCACGGTTCTGCATCCAGCCAGTGAACTGCTCGGCACCAGGACCGTAGGCATACACCATAACAGGTAGGCAGGTATGGCTACGCGTGGAGTAATTGAACACTGGGTTGGTGTATTTGCCATTGGGGTCGGGCATCGTGAGGCCGCCCGTCTCATGGTCGGCGGTGACGACGACGAGGGTGTTACCTTTCTCCTTGGCATAGTCGAGGGCCACTTTGACGGCATAGTCGAAGTCGAGCATCTCGTCCATCATCCAAGTGGAATCTTGGGCATGGCAGGCAAAGTCGATTTGGGAGCCTTCCACCATGAGGAAGAAACCGTTTTCGGCGTTGTCGAGGGTACGCAAGGCGGTCTTCACGGCACGGGGCAGGAAGTCACCGCGATCCGCCGCAGGCGGCATGTGGTCGTCGTTGGCAATGACGGCGTATTTCTTGCAGGTCTCGTCAATGTCGGCGAGGGTGTCGTACACCTTCCAGCCGTACTTGTCGACCATCATCTCCAGCAGGTTGAGGCTGTCCGCACGTTGGTTGAAGTGTTTGCGGCCGCCGCCGATGATGAGGTTGACGTTCTCGGTCTCGGCCAGCTGCATGGCGATGTCTTCATACTGTTTGCGATACGGTACCTTGGCATAGAAGGTAGCCGGCGTGGCATGGGTGACATAGCTCGAAACCACGATACCCGTCTCCTTGCCTTGTTCTTTCAGTACCTCTAAGACGGTCTTCACAGGGATGGAATCGGGAGTCATGCCGACCATGCCGTTCTTGGTCTTGTGGTCGCTGGCGAGGGCAGTGCCACCGGCAGCGGAGTCGGTGATTTCGTTGCTTGCGGAGTGGGTGTCGACCACACCAATATAAGGAAACTGCGAGAAAGTCATCTTCTCATGCGAAGCGAGCATGGCGGCATACACCTGAGGCAGCGCCATACCGTCGCCAATCATGTAGATGACATTCATGGCTTTAGGTGGTTCAGGAGTTTCTTCTTTCTTAGTGCTACATGAGGGCAACATGCCCATTATGATGAGGGCAATTAGGGATAGAGTGGTTAGTTTTTTCATATTAGATTGATTTGTTTAGCTATCAGCAATCAGCCGTCAGCTTTCAGCCGCTGTCAAATCGTGCTGACGGCTGAAAGCTGATAGCTGACTGCTTTATAATCTTTCATTTTATAGTTTTATTGCTTCCTCCCAACAACTTTTTTCACGGCCTCCACGATGTCGGGTGTGTCGAGATGATAGGCTTTCAGCAGCTCGTCGGGCGTGCCGCTTTGGCCGAACACGTCGTTGACGGCCACCATCTCCATCGGGCAAGGCATATTCAAGGCCAACACCTGTGCGATGCTGTCGCCCAAACCACCATTACGTTGATGTTCTTCCGCCGTGACCACACAACGGGTCTTCTTCACCGACTTCAGCACCGCCTCCACATCCAAAGGCTTGATGGTGTGGATGTTGATGAGTTCTGCGTTGATGCCCATCTCCTTCAGAATCGGCAGGGCTTGCACGGCTTTCCAAACGAGGTGACCGCAGGCGAAGATGGTCACGTCGGTGCCTTCTTGCAGCATCTGCGCCTTTCCGATGACGAATTTCTCATCCACAGGAGTGAAGTTCGGCACTTTCGGACGACCGAAACGCAAGTACACAGGGCCGTCGTATTCAGCAGCGGCGATGGTGGCGTTTTTGGTCTGGTTGAAGTCGCAGGGTACGATGACGGTCATATTAGGCAACATCTTCATCAGGCCGATGTCTTCGAGGATCTGGTGCGTGGCGCCGTCTTCGCCGAGGGTGACGCCTGCATGGGAGGCCGCAATCTTCACGTTCTTGTTGGAATAGGCCACGCTCTGACGGATCTGGTCGTAGACGCGCCCCGTCGAGAAGGCTGCGAAGGTGCCCGTGAACGGCACGAAGCCACTCAAGGCCATGCCTGCCGCCATGTTGATCATGTTGGCTTCGGCGATGCCTGTCTGGAAGAAACGCTCGGGGAACTCCTTGGCGAAGTCGCCCATCTTGAGTGAGCCGGTAAGGTCGGCACAGAAAGCCACCACCTTGGGGTTACGGCGACCTGCTTCGAGCAGGCCCTCACCGAACCCTGATCTTGTATCTTTTTGGTTTTGAATCGTTAAGTCCATATTCTTCATTTTTTATCACAAAACCCACAAAACTGTCAAAACCTGTTTTTAGGCAGGGCGGCTACACAACCGTGTTGCCGCCGGAAAGCCGCCTGTTGGCAGCTTTCCCTAACTCCTTTTGATGTTTTGTAGGTTTTGCATGTTTTGTGATTAATAATCTCCTAATGTCTCGGTTAATTGTGAAAGCGCTTTGGCGGCTTGCTCGTCGTTGGGGGCCGAGCCGTGCCATTTATGGGTGCCCATCATGAAATCGACTCCCATGCCCATCTCGGTGTGCGCCAGGATGAGCTGCGGAGCACCTTGGAAAGCGTTCTCGCGGGCGAACTTCAAAGTGTTCACAACGGCTTGCATGTTGTTGCCGCTCATCTCGAGCACATTCCAGCCGAAGGCCTCGTACTTGGCGCGCAGGTCGCCGAGGTTGAGCACGTCGTCGGTGGATCCGTCGATTTGTTTCTTGTTGTAGTCGATGATGGCCACGAGGTTATCCACACCCTTAGCTGGGGCATACATGGCGGCTTCCCATATCTGGCCTTCATCCTGCTCGCCGTCGCCCATGAGGACGAAGACGAGGTGTTTGTCGCCATTGAGACGTTTGGCCTGTGCCGCGCCTACAGCGACGGAAAGGCCTTGACCCAAAGAGCCCGAAGCGATACGTACACCTGGCAGGCCTTCGGCTGTCGTGGGATGCCCTTGCAGGCGTGAGCCGAGGCGGCGGAAGGTGGCCAACTCCTTGACGGGGAAATAGCCACGACGAGCGAGGATGCTATAGAACATCGGGCTGATGTGGCCGTTGGAGAGGAAGAACATGTCCTCGCCGTTACCGTCCATGCGGAAGTTGGCGGGGTCGATTTGCATTTGGTCGAAATACAGGGCGGTGACGATGTCTGTTGCGCCCAAAGAGCCGCCCGGATGCCCCGACTGGCAGCCATGCACCATACGGATGATGTCGCGGCGCACCTGAGAGGCGATTCTCTCTAATTCATTGATGGTCATATTGGAAGTGATTTTTATTTTAATAAAGCGACTGCAAATATACGGAAAAAACTATTCCAAAGCACTATAAAGTTTACTCACCATCTCCCCGAATGTCCGCCGCCACCACTTCTGCCACCGCCGAAGGAGCCTCTCGACGAATGATGGCTGGAGGAATGATAGCTGCGGCTACCGGAGGAACTACTACCACTACTACTTGTGTAATGCACCAGCATGGGTATCGCCACCGTCTTGACGAAGGTCGCGCCACAGTGCTCACAGACGTAGGTCTCTTGCTTCTCACCCGTTTGGGAATATGTGGCTTGGCGTGTCGTCTCGGTATTCGTCAACGCAGCCGTGTAAGCGCCACATTGCGAGCAAGTCGAAAACTTGTTGTAACTGCGACCGTGTTCCTTCACCACGATAACGTGGCCGTTGTCGCAGCGGTAAGGCGTAAACTTCAAGGCCCCCACCCTATTCTCCACCTCGTGGATCTCAGGCAGGCGGAAATAATTGTCCTTGCTCATCATGTCGCCGCATTTCGGACAACGGCAGTCATCGCTGCCTTCCGTCTTCTTCTTTAGAATAAGGTAGTATATCCAACCCAGCCACGGCGCCATCCACATCGCGATCTTGTTGCTCTTGTGGTCTAAGGCGGCTTGGTAGACCGAATGCGGGTTGACTGAGGTCCTGGCCAGCTTCTTTGCCATATTCAAGACGCGTTGGTTGTGACGGAAGCACATCCAGGTGAGATACAACAGCAAGGTAATCAATGCTATCCAACTATAAAGCTTGGCCTCCTCCATCTCGGGAAAACGTGCGATCATGAAGGCAACCACAAAAAACATGATGACGAAAATGGAAAAGCCGAGCATCAAGCCGCCAAGGCAGCCCTGGCCCACCCATGGCGAGCCCGTCCAGCTGGACTTGAAGCCGTCAACGTAGGTGATGCCGTCTTCCTGAGTCAAGTTGAACTTGTCCGACACAGTGCCCTTTTCCTTGCTCTCTTTGCGTTTGTACAGCCAGAAGAAGAGTCCGGCGACGGGCAAGGAGCACATGAACAGGCCAAACACACCCAGCCATAGGTAATTGCCTGCGTTCTCAAAATCGTCATCGTTTTGGCTTTCGACAACAGAAGGTAGTGTCGTCTTCAACCCCATGGGCACCTCGCCGCCGAAGACGGTGACGATTTCGGCGACACCGGCGCAAAGACCGCCTTCGTAGTCACCGGCCCGGAAATGTGGGGCCATCGCATTAGTGAAGATGCGTTCACACTTGGCGTCGGTGAGCGTCTCTTCCGCTCCATAGCCTGTCTCCGTCTCAAGTGCATGCTGGTCCTCTACGAAGAGTAACAACACGCCGTTGTTGGTCTCAGCATCGCCGATGCCCCAGTAGTTGAACAACTCGGTGGCGAAATGCTTCGGCTCGGCCTCGCCGATGCTGGTCAGCGTCACAACGAAGACGTCGGCTTTATCGCGGATGGCGCACAAGGCCGTGTTGATGGTCATCTCGATGCTGTCGGAGAGGTAGCCGTCGGGGTCGCTGACATGGATGTCGTTGCTCTCCAGACGTGTGTTGGGCACGGTCTGCACCGTCCAGGTCCTTTGTGCCATCATGCTGACAGCCAAAGACATCAAAAGCAGAAACAAGCAGATTCTCTTCATAATGAATGTCGTTTTGACAGCACAAAGATATAAAAGACCACCCAATTATCCGAGTTTTTATTATTTTTGCACAAAATTTCAGTCAAGGCAGACCATGTTTGAGGACGAAGAAGAATATTTTGAACACGAGGAAGAGATGGAAAAAGCCATCGAAAGGTACGAGGACATGCTGAAAACGCACGACTCGGTGTATTTCGACAGCGAGGAGTTTGAGTACATCATCGACCACTACACCAAAAACAACCAACTGAAGCGCTCACGCCAGGCGGTGGAGCTGGCCATGGCCCAGCATCCCGAGAGCAGCATGTTGAAAATCAAGTTGGCGCGACAATACCTTTTGGAAAACGACGCCCAACGCGCCTTTGAAATCATGCAACACGTGGAACGCGTCGACGACGAAGAAGACCCCGATTATTTCCTCACCCTCGGCTCCTGTCTGGCCGTCCTGGGCAAGTCGGAAGAGGCCTTGGAGAACTACTTCAGCGCCCTGCCCTATTTCGACGAAGACGAGAAATTCGACCTCTACAACGCCATCGCATACGAGTACCAGCACATGAGGGAATACGACCTCGCCCTTGAGTTCTACAACAAGGCCCTGCCCTATGCCGACGACCGCGACACCATCTACCATGAGATACGCTGCTGCTTCCTCAGCGCAGGGCGCAAGGAAGAAGCCCTCGCCTACTTCCAGCAGATGATCGACAAGGACCCTTACAACAGCAAGGCTTGGACCAACATCGGCGACATCTACCGTATGATGGGACAATACGAGGAGAGCATCGACCCTTACGAATACGCCCTCAGCATCGACCCAGAAGACCTGTGGACCAACATGCACCTGGCCGACATCTATTATGATTTAGGCCGTTACAAGGAAGCCATCGACACCCTTGAAGAAGCCCTGCGCAACGGCATTGAGACCTCGATGATACACACCACCATCGGCGACTGCTACTATCGTCTCAACGACCTACACAGCGCCGAGGAGCATTTCAGCAAGGCATTGGAAATCAACCCAATGATAGGGTCTGGCTATGCAGGCCTCGGCTATGTCTTCAGCGACCGCGGCCAAAGCAAAAAAGCCATCAAGTATTTCGAGAAAGCCCTGGAGCTAGAGCCTTGGGAGACCGACCATCTCTACTCCATCGCCACCGACTACATGAAGCTCAAGGAATACGACAAGGCCATGGACTACCTGCGTAAGATACAAGAGGAGACACCCAACGACGCCGACGCCTATTACTACATAGCCGACCTCTACGGGCAGCAGGACAAAATCGACGAAGCCATCAACACCATCAAATTCGGGTTGCTGCAAACCGACAACGACCCGTCGCTGCTCTACCTCCTAGCCTACGCCTACTTCGTGAAAGGCAGCCACAGCCAAGGTCTTGAAGCCCTGGACCAAGCCCTCAGTGCCGACTTCGAGCTTTGGCCTGACTTCATCGAATACGACCGCGAGCTGTTGGCCAACGACACCGAGATTCTCCAACTCATCGAACGACACAAGCATGACCAACAAACCACCAACACTGCCAACGAATAACGACCCATGAAAGACTTCATCTACAACTTCATAAAAGGCATGGGGATGGGTGCCGCCAATGTCATCCCTGGCGTTTCGGGCGGCACAATCGCCTTGATTACCGGCATCTTCGAACGCCTCATCAACAGCATCAAGTCGTTCAACCTCACGGCGTTGAAGCTGTTTTTCACCGGCAAGTGGAAAGCCTTCGCCCAACATGTCGACCTGAAATTCCTCGTCTCCGTGTTTCTCGGCATCGCCGCCGCCATCCTTTCGGTCGCCAAGCTGTTTAAGTTCCTCTTTGAGAACTACCCCGTCTACATTTGGGCGTTTTTCTTCGGACTCATCATCGCCTCCATCTATTATGTGGGACGCACAGTGAACAAATGGAACCTCGGCAGCATCCTGTTTTTCGCCATCGGCACAGGCATCGCCTTGCTCATCGCTTTCGGGACACCCGCTCAGGAAAACCACAATTTCCTCTACCTGATTCTCTGTGGCGTGGCAGGCACTTGCAGCATGATACTCCCCGGACTTTCAGGCTCTTACGTCCTGCTTTTGATGGGCAACTACGAATATGTGATGATCGATGCCGTCAACATGCTGACCACCTCGCCGTGGGAAGGCATCAAGATACTGATTCCCGTCGTGATTGGTGCGGTTATCGGATTGTTGGCCTTCGCCCATCTGCTCTCGTGGATTTTCAAGAAATTTCACGACCAGACCGTCGCCCTGCTGACCGGATTCATCCTCGGCTCGCTACCCATCATTTGGCCTTGGAAGAACGCGCTCACCAATGTAATGAAAGACGGTACAGAGAAAGTCATCGGATACCAATGGCAATGGCCCGCCATCAACACTGAGTTTTTCATCACATTGGTTATCACACTGTTAGGCGCAGCCATTATCATCGTCACTGAACAACTTGCTTCGAAGAAAGAGAAGCATTCAAAATAAACGCAAATGAAACGCTACGGACTCATCGGTCACCCACTAAAACATTCGCAGTCGAAGACGCTGTTTGAAGCGAAATTCGCTTACGAAGGCCTGGATTGCCGATACCAGAACTTCGACCTCAAGAACATCGAAGAATTGCACGATGTCATGGAAAAGTACCCCGACCTCTGCGGCTTCAACGTGACCATTCCCTACAAGGAGGCCATCATTCCGCTTTTGGACGACATTGACCCCGTGGCCAAGGAAGTGGGTGCCGTCAACGTGGTGAAGGTCACTGAGGGCAAGATGAAAGGCTACAACAGCGACGTGTATGGCTTCGAGCAGCTACTCAACCGCGCCATCAACGGCAAAGACATCGAGCACGCCTTGGTTTTGGGCACGGGGGGCGCTTCCAAGGCCGTGCAATATGTGCTGCGGCAAAAAGGCATCCCCTATTCCACCGTCAGCCGCAGCGCCGATCGTGGCGACCTCACCTACGACACATTGACCGACGACATCCTGCGACAGAACCACCTTATCATTAATACAACGCCCTTGGGCATGGCCCCGCAAGTCGACAACTTCCCCGACATCCACTACCAAGCCCTGGGCAACAAGCATATCCTCATCGACTTGATCTACAACCCAAAAGAGACATCGTTTATGGAGCTGGGCAGAAGTTGGGGCGCGAAGGTCTACAACGGCATGCAGATGTTTGAGGAACAGGCGAAAAAGACCTGGGAGATTTTTTGTGATGATAACAAGTAACAACATGGCCGTCAGCTGTCAGCAATCAGCCGTCAGCTATAGTAACAACAAGCTGATAGCTGACTGCTGATAGCTGATAGCAAAAAAAATATGGCGAGACAAAAAGTAAAACGAGAACCTGAATATTTGGAAGACGTCGAGATCATCGACGCTGGTGCGGAAGGCATGTCGGTAGCCAAACCCGAAGGGCGCGTGGTCTTCATCCCCTTTGGCGTGCCTGGCGACGTGGTCGACATCGAAGTGTACAAACGCAAGAAGAACTTCTTCGAAGGCAAAATCTTGAATTTCAAGAAGAGGTCGGACAAGCGCGTGGAGCCGGTATGCCAACATTTCGGTCTCTGCGGTGGCTGCAAGTGGCAGCATGAAGCCTACGAGTGGCAAATCTTCTACAAACAGAAGCAGGTGAAGGACAACTTCGACCGCATCGGCAAGATTGAATACCCCGAGATACGTCCAATAATAGGCTGCGAGAAGCAGTTCCACTATCGTAACAAGTTGGAATACACCTTCTCCAACCGCAAGTGGCTCACCGACGGCGCACCCACAGGCACCCACGACGAAGACGCCTGCAAAGGCCTGGGCTTCCACCTGCCTCAGCTCTTCGACCGCGTGGTCGACATCGAGCAGTGCCATCTGCAAGCCGACCCGTCGAACGACATCCGACTCTTCGTCAGGCGCTTCACAATGGAACGCCACCTGCCCTACTATAACTTCCGTGCACACGAAGGCCTGCTCCGCAACCTCGTCATCCGCTGCAACTCGAAGGGCGAATTCATGGTCATCCTCGTCGTCAGTGAAGAGAACGAAGTGGTGCGCCACGAGCTGATGCCTGCCTTGGAGATGGCCTTCCCGCAAATCGTGTCGTTGCTCTTGGTCATCAATCCGAAGCTGAACGACATCATCAACGACCTGCCTTTTGAATGCCTCAAGGGCGAGCCATACCTCATCGAGACCATGAAATCGCCTCGACCGGGCTTTGACGACCTCAAGTTCCGCATCGGTCCGGTGTCGTTCTTCCAGACCAACGTCTACCAAGCCGAGCGGCTCTACAAGACCGCCTTCGACCTCGCCGAGGTGCAAGGCGACGAGCTGATGTACGACCTCTACACGGGCACGGGCACCATCGCCCAGTATTTCTCACGTTTCGTGAAGAAGGTCGTCGGCATTGAGTATGTGGAGGCTGCCATCGCCGACGCCAAGGTGAACGCCGACATCAACGGCATCACCAACTGCGTGTTTTATGCAGGCGACATGGCCAAAGTGTTCACCGACGACTTCATTGAAACGAACGGCCGCCCCGACCTCATCGTCACCGACCCGCCCCGTGCAGGCATGGCCGAGAAGGTGGTGGAGCAGCTGTTAAAGATACGTGCCCAGAAGATCGTTTATGTGAGTTGTAACCCTGCTACGCAGGCCCGCGACCTGCAGCTGTTGGATTCGGCATACAAGGTCATGGCGGTGCAGCCCGTCGACATGTTCCCCCACACACAGCACGTGGAGAATGTGTGTCTGTTGAAGTTAAGAGAGTCTTAGACCTTCTAATTGACTCACAAGATCATCCAAATCCAGGTCTTCGGCTTTCACGGTGATACGGGCTTGTTCATAGAACGGCAGCCGTTCGGCATAATGCCGTTGCACGAACTCGGTCAGTTCCTTTTCGCTTTTGCCGATGGCCAAAGGGCGTTTGCGCTTGGCGTGAAGCAAACGGTCGACAACGGCTTTCTCGCTGATTTTCAAAAAAACCGTCAGCCCATGCTGATTCATCCATTCCATATTGTCGAAATAGCAAGCCGTTCCACCACCAGTAGCAACCACCACGTTATCAAGGCTTTCCGTTGACTTCAGTACCTCCGATTCCAACTTGCGGTAGAGGGCTTCGTCGTATTTGTGGAAGAAGTCGCACACCGAAATACGGTATTTCGCCTCAAACAGCTCGTCGGTATCGGCCACGTCCCAACCAAGGCGGTTGGCGAGCCGCTTTGCTGCGGTTGACTTGCCCGCACCCATATAGCCGACGAGGTAAATACGATTCAAAACCTAAAATTCAAAATTCAATATTTAAAATTCAAAATTTCGCATTCAGCATTCCACATTCATCATTCAGCATTAATCATGTGGTATTGGCAAATTTGCAGCTTCCCGTCGCCATCGCGGAGGTGGAAACCGTTGCCTTGGCAATAGCTCCACATCTTGCAACTGGCGCACTGGTCGGTCTTCATCCATTTACGGTCGCGGTAGACTTGGAACTTGTTTTGCCAAACGTCCCAGAAGCTGTCCTGATAAATGTTGCCCTGATGATAGTCGCTGCGGATGCTGAGACAGCCAGAGATGGCGCCGTCGGCAAGCACCGAGGCGATGTTGATGCCTGCGCTGCACGAATAATAATGATTGCGCACCTCGCCTTCATATTTTCCAAGGAATCCGTCGCATCCATAGTCGGCACGAATCTTGCCCTCCAGGCGGGTTTGCTTGATGAACTCCATCATCTGCACAAATTGCTCTTTGCTGAGCTTGAACACAGGTTCGTTGGTGGCACGGCCGAAAGGAAACACAGTAAACAGGCGCCAGCGGCGGATGCCTAACGAAATCAAAAAGTCACGAAACTCAGGCAAGTATTTGATAGTACGCTGGTTGACGCAGGTAATGACGTCCCAAGTGAGGTCGGGATGTTGTTTCATAGCCTCCACGGCACGCAGCACGTTCTTGTAACTCATGGGGTTGCCACGCATCCAGTTGTGGTCTTCCTCGAAGCCATCGAAGCTCACGGCGATGCTTTTCAGTCCAGCCTCGACAAACTCATTGAGTTTCTCGGCGGAAAGCAACATGCCATTGCACACCATACCCCAATTGAAGCCACGTTTGGTAATCTCGGCACCACACTGTGCCAAATCATTGCGCATGGTAGGCTCTCCCCCTGTAGTGATAACCATCACCTTAGATGGATCTTGGTGGGCACGCACGTCGTCGAGCACCTTGGCGAAATCGGCGAAGGGCATGTCGTCCTTTTCAGAAAGCATACGACAGTCGGAGCCGCAATGGCGGCAATTCAAGTTACAACGAAGGGTACATTCCCAAAACAACTGGTGTAGCTCGTGCTCATCGATGCGCTGTTGCAGCACAGCGCGATTGAGTTCGAGCATCACCTTTTTGTAAAAGCCTAGGTGTTCGCTCATCAAGGACGGTTTTAACCTTATTGCTGGTTCAACTCCTTAAGTTGCTTTTTCAGGCCTTGCATCTCTTCTCTCATGCGTTGGGTCTCGCGGCCATATTCCTCAATGATCTCGGGCGAGCCGTAGACACAGGCCCCCTCGCGACGTTGCAGCGCCTCTTGAAGTTCAACGATGCGTTCCTGCAAGGCCACACGTCGGGCACTCTTTTCCAAATCCACATTCTCACCCAATTTGGCATTGATGGAATCGAGTTGGCTTCTGAGACGATAAGTCTCAGCACCATACCTGGCAATGATTTCGGGCGAGCCATACACAGCCGCTCCCTCGCGACGTGTCAGTATGTCTTGGATAGCGTCGCGCTCCTTGATGAGTTGCTTGCGTTCCTTTCGCGACAGGCCGTTGGTCGTGGTGCAAGCCGCCAAAAAGGCCAATCCCGAAAGCACACCTATGCATACAGTTCGAACTACTTTTTTCATCTCAAAAATGTGTTATAACGCGGCAAAGGTAAGAAATAGTTTAGAGTTGAGAGTTTAGAGTTGAGAGTTTTTTTGTTTTGGGAATAAAAAAAGATGCATCAGTTGATGCCGATGCCGACGAAAAAGCCGCGGGTCTTAGTGGTTTGTTCAGGCATCTTGTCGAGGTCGTTGAAGCCCATCCGGTAACCACCGAAGAGCATGAAGCCTCTGTATTCCACGAAAAGGCCGCCAGCCGCACCGATTTCGAAGCGACGCAGGGCGAGTTCAGGGTAGGATAGGTTTTCACCATAGCGGTTGACGGTATGGTCGGCGGCATGGGTTACGATGTCCTTATACTTGCGCGTGAAGTTGATGCCGTACGACAGCGTGGGCCCAGCGAAGAGGCCGAGACCGACGTCGTGGCCTAGGTCGAAGTCGTAGTTCAGCAACAGGGGCAGATCCATAACGAACTGCCAGTCTTGGGTCTCGAATTGGTCGTCGTTGCCATTGGCGGAGTTCACACGGATTTGTAGGGCAGGAACGAAGTCGAGGTCGCCGACGATATCGAAACTGTAGTGGATGCCGCCGAAGAAGCCATGGTAAAGGGTGGAAGCGGACTCCCTATCCGCCACGGCGGGACCTTTGACGACGAGTTTTTGGGGCGCATAACCAGCATGGAAGCCGACTTGGGCGTTGAGTTTTGCAGCAGGCAACAACAGGGTTGCAAATGCCAAAATAAGAATAGTTCTCTTCATATATTTAAGGATTTTTCTTCTATAACGAAATGGAAAAAGTTTTATTTTGTGCTGTTTTTGCATCACCACCGCCCACAGAAACGGTGAAATCGCCCGCCTCTAAATGCCAACCTTTTTCTGTGGAATACACCGAGAGGTCGCGTTGGGTAAGGTAGAAGGTCGCCTGGCAAGTCTCACCTTTATTAATATGCACGCGTCGGAAGCCTTTCAGCAGCTTGGAGACTGGAGCAACGGAGGCGACCTCATCGCGGACATATAGTTGGACGACTTCATCGCCGTCGCAAGGACCGATGTTTTTCACGTTGCATGAAACACGGAAGATTGTATCGTAGGGTTTCAATTCATTCGAGACGCGATGAATCGGCGTCTCTACATGAATGTCACTGTATTCGAATTGGGTATAGCTTAAGCCATATCCAAAGGGATAAAGCGGCTTGGCGGATTCTTCAACATAATCACCCGTAGCGGGTTGGGAATAATACACGGGGAGTTGTCCTACCGAACGAGGGATGGAGATGGGCAGACGGCCAGCGGGATTGTAGTCACCCCAAAGGATGTCGGCCAAAGCGGAACCGCCCTCCATGCCAGGATACCACATCGTCAGCAGGGCGTTTGACTTTTCGGCGGCAAGGTTCATGTCCAGTGGGCGGCCTTGGATGTAAATCGTCACGACGGGTTTGCCCGTGGCATAGATGCGCTGCATCAGTTCCTCTTGCTTGCCTAATAGTCTCAATGTGGAGCGGTCGTAACCCTCGCCGCAGTCCATATCGGAAATGCACTCGTTGACGATGGCGGCACCGGTGTCTTCATAGCTCGTCTTGAAGTCGCGGGCAGAGGATCCACCCACAACCAACACCACAACATCGGTGGACTTGGCGATTCTGACCGCCTCGTCGATGTCGGCATCGTTTTCATCGCGCACGGCACAGCCTTTGGCGTAGGTCACCTCTGCCCTGCTCTTTTCGCGGACGCCTTCGAGTAGGGTCACGATGCGGTCGGGGTCTTGAGGCGCAGTGTAGTCGCCGAGTTGGTTGTACATGTTGTCTGCGTTCGGACCAATGACAGCCACCTTTTTTATACTTTCGTCGAAAGGCAAAATGCCATCATTTTTGAGCAAAACCGCGGATTCTAATGCCACTTGTTTGGCCAGCTGGGCGTTCTCTTTCGTGCCCACTTCTGCCTCGGCCATAGCCACGTCAACGTATGGGTTGTCGAACAGTCCGAGGTCGTATTTCAGTTGCAGCACATGGCGCACGGCCCAGTCGATGTCGGACTCGGCAACCAAGCCGCGCTGCAAGGCTTCTTTCAAGAAGCCACCGTAATTATAGCCGCCCAAGTCAATGTCGACACCTGCTTTCAAGGCCATGGCAGCGGCTTCGACAGGGTCGGCGGCCACATGTTGTGTGGCATAGATGGCGTTGACGGCTTTCAAATCGGAGAAAACCACACCTTTGAAGTCCCATGAATTGCGAAGAATGTCTTGCAACAGCCATTGATTTGCTGAGCAAGGCACACCATCAATGGTGTTGTAGGATGTCATCACGGTCGTGGCGCCGCCTTCGATGATAGCTTTCTCAAAAGCAGGCAGGTAATCTGTCATCAGTCGGTTGGGACCGACATCGGCGGTGGCGGCATTATGGCCGCCTTGAGGGATGCCATAGGCAGCCAGATGCTTCAAGGTGGCGCAGACGTTTTTCTGCATTCCTCTCACGATGGCAGCACCCAGCATGCCAGCAAGATAAGGGTCTTCACCCATCGTCTCCTCCACCCTCGACCACCGCGGGTCACGGGCGATGTCGAGGACAGGGCCATAGCCGATTTGTGCGCCTTGAAGGCGAACCTCCTTCCCCATCACTTGGCCCATCTGTTCAAGCAACACTGGGTTCCATGTGCTGGCCTGTCCAATACCTGTCGGGAAAACGGTTGTGCCTACCGCCATGTGGCCGTGGGGCGTCTCCTCGCAAAACAGCAGCGGAATGCCAAGCCTCGTGTTTTCGATGGCATGGCGTTGCATCATGTTCAGCAGCCTTGCCGATTCTCTGGGATGAAGACCCGTCTCCACGGTCTTCCTCGACCAAGGGTCGGCACGAAGCACCGCCCAGCAGGAACCGAGCGGCAGGGTGTCCATCATCCCAATGAAATCGTCAGCAAGCCAAAGCGAATCGCCGTCTTTGCCGTAGAAGTTGAAGCCGATAGGGCAAGTCAGCTGGCCGCATTTCTCCTCGAGGGTCATCTGGGAGAGCAATGTTTCTACTTTGTCTTGCTTTTTGGTGCAGGAAGACAACAACAAACACCCTATCACAAAGAAAGACAGTATTGTCCCCTTTACCGTCATGGCGGACAAGGATCCGCCATCTCCTGTAATAGAAGGTAGGCCTTTGCATTCAGGAGATCGCGGATCGAGTCCGCGATGACGTCGGGTCAATCGCGGTTCTGTGCCAGCGATGAAGCCCGCAATGACGGCAAAAGGATGATGTTTGTGTTTCATTATGGATTACACCAGTTTTCCAATCAGTTCCTCTCGGTCGCCAGAGAGCATGTCGATGACGGGAATCTCCACCATCGTATAGCAGCCTGGTTGCAAGCGCATTGTGGCGCGGGCCACATTGACCAGCACCTGACCCGTCAAAGCAGGGTTGTTGATGCTCATATTGAATTCCATGCGCTGATTTTGGGTCTTTCCCGACACGCCCTTGCGCACGAGATTCACGCCATGCCCCATGTCGCGCACGGCATCGACACTGTCGACGGCGAACACATGCGTCTCGTCATTGGCAAAATACGGGTCGGCCTTGATATCCTTGGTCACTTGTTCAAGCGTGGCACCGTCTTCCAGCTCCACATACACCATACGGCGGTGAATGCCTTCGCCCAGCGGAATCGTCACCGAAAGGGCGTTCTTCACGCCTTTCTTGGAACGCACACAGACACTGTGACCCATCGACATACCAGGACCGAAGTTAGTGTAGGACAATCCTTTAGGCGCTAAGCTCTGCATCAAAGTACGGACGATGGAGTCGGAACCTGGGTCCCAACCGGCGGCGATAACGCTGACGGTTTTCGTTTCCTTATTAATAGGCATCAGCTCACGACGGTAGTCAACGATGGATGTGTGGATATCGAAGGAGTCCACGGTATTGATACCCAAAGGAAGGATTTGTTTGGCGTACTCGGGACAGCTACGTGTGGGGCAAGCCAGGATGGCCACGTCGACGTCTTTCAAGTCTCTTATGTCGCTTACCACCTCATAGGGAGAGAGTTCAATAGTTTTGTTAGCATTGCGGCGGACGATGCCGGCCACTTCGAAATCCGGGGCGGCTTCAAGGGCTTCTAGTGCGAAGCGGCCCACATTGCCATAACCTACTATGGCAGCTCTGATTTTGTTCATAGTTTCAAATTTTAAAGGGCAAAAATAGGAAAACCAACCCAATTATGGCGAGATTTTTATATTTTTGCACCCAAATTTTTTAACCTCTATGAAAAAACTATCTATTATCCTTGTCATAATGGCTGCAACGCTTTTTGCGCAGGCCCAAACTATCCAACAGACCTATCATTTCGGTCAGCCCACCGTCAGCGAACGTGACGGCTACCAGCAAATCGGCTTCAAAGGTTGCCTGCCTCAAGGCATCGTGGGCGAGCCTACTCTGCCCTGGCAGAGCGTCAGCCTCATCCTACCCCAAGGCCAAGAAGCCGTTTCCATCAATGTGGAATTTTCTGATTTTGTGACACTTGAAGGCCAATACAACCTCTATCCCTACCAACAACCGAGGACGTATTCCGAAGACAAGAACCTTCCTTTTGCCAAAAACGAGAACCTATACCGTTCAGAAAGCGCCTACCCCACAAGAAGCCACGGCAAGGTCAGCACACAATACCTGAACGGCATTTCGGTGGCATTTGCAGGCTTCACGCCTTTGCGTTATGTGCCCGCCTCAGGCGCGGTCAGCTATGCCCGCACGGTGACAGTGACCATCGAGATCACCTCGAGCCGCGACGACCATAGCCGCAAGCTCTGGCTCACGCCCGAAAACGAGGCATCGCTACAACGGCTGGCACAAAACGCCACCTTGCTCAACACCTACAGCAAGCGCGGTCGCGAACTCGGCGGCTACGACATGCTCGTCATCACCTCGGAGGCATGGGTCGACCACTTCAGCGAATATCTCAACCTATACAACGGCAAGGGCATCCGCACCCGCATCGTCGCCTTGGAAGACATCTATTCCACTACCGAAGGACGTGACGAACAGGAGCAGATCCGCAACTACATCATACAGGAATATGAAAACAACGGCATACAGATGGTGAGCCTCGGCGGCGACGTCAGCATCGTGCCTTACCGCAGCCTATTCTGCTGGGCGCAGGAAGGTTATGAGGACGAACTGCCTGCCGACATGTACTACGCCTGCCTCGACGGCACCTTCAACGACGACGATGACGACCGTTGGGGCGAAGTGGGCGAAGACGACCTGCTGCCAGAAATCGGCATCGGACGTCTGCCTTTCAACAACGAGACGCAGTTCAACAACATCATGCACAAGACCCTCAGCTACCTGCAGACGCCGGTATCAGGCGAGTTCACCTCTCCCATCCTCGGTGCCGAGCACCTCGGCGACGGCTACTATGGTGACATTGACATGGAACGCCTCATCGGCGAAGTCCATGACTACGACTACACCACTTATGGATATCCCGAAGGCTACAGCTTCAAACGCTATTATGAATCGGCAAGCAATCCTTGGAGAGGCACTGCCTTCAAGAACGTCATTGTTACTGGAGGACAATATGTGCACCATGTGGGCCACGCCAACACCGACATCGTGGCGGGTTGGGACGGTAGCACCATAACCGATAACTATTTCGGTGGCAACGACGGCATCAACCACAACTATATGCTCTTCCATTCGCACGGCTGCATCTGCGGCAACTTCCCCGTCAACTGCATCCTCGAAAAGATGGTCACGGTTCAAACCGGATTTGTGGTCACCACGGGCAACTCACGCTACGGCTGGTATGTGCCGTGGGGCGACGGCATGGCCGCCCACATTCACCGCGAGTTCGTAGATGCCTACTGCCACGACCACATTGCATCGGTCGGCATGGCATTGCGCGAAGCCAAGATTGCCTCGGCACCTTGGGTCTCCATCCCTTACATCGACGAAAACGGAGAGCCTACCGGAGATGAAAACGGCTGCCTGCGTTGGAACATTTACTGCCTCAACGTGTTGGGCGACGCCGCCTTGTGTCCTTGGTTCGAGGAGCCTTTCACGCCCAACGTGGTCTTCGACAACGGCCTGAAGGTGGGTACCACCACGACCACCGTCCACGTAAGCCATTTCGAGACACCGCTCGACAACTTCCGTGTCAGCCTATACGATGGTGAGACCCTGTTAGGCTTCGGTATCACCGACGAAAACGGCGACGCTGTACTCAACTTCTCCCCTGCCCTCGACATAGTGGGAACGATGCAACTCATCATTACGGGACAGAGCGCATGGCCTCAGACCTTAGAGGTAACGGGCTTCAACGACGAAGCCTTCGTCTATGGCGACATCATCGGCTTCGACGGCCCCACCGCGTTTGGAACAGAGCGTTATGTCAGCATCGACCTCCACAACAGAGGCGACCAAGCCGCTATGGGCGTGGAAGTGGATTTGAGTTCAGACTGCGAGTATGTCGAAATCGTCCCGAGCAATTTGTTCGTCGCCGAGCTGAATGCCAACAGCACCATGAACTTCGATCAAGCCGGACGCCTCATCATCGCCAATGACGTCCCTGACCAGACTTTGTTCACCTTGAACCTCACCGCTACGACAGGAGCCGAGGAACGCACCACCAGCCGACAATTCATGCTGTTGGCTCCAAACCTGCAATTCTCGGACTATGAAGTAGAGGAACTCAACGGTGATGGCAACGGATACTTCGACCCAGGCGAGCGTGCCGTCATCCACATCCACGGCAAAAACATCGGTCACGCCTTGGCTCCCAACACCTATCTGCAGGCTTCTTGTGACAACGAAAGCATACAATTCGAAGCAAGCACCATACAAATCGGCGACATGGATGTCAATGGTGGCTTCGTTGCCGACCTCATCCTCACTTCCGATGCTGACATCGTCAGCGGCACCCTGTTCCACCTTAATTTTGGACTCCACACTGGTGAATACACCACCACGACGGACTATGCTCTATCGGTGGGCTTGGCCGTAGAGACCTTCGAAAGCGGCGACTTCAGCTTCCTCGACTGGTTCCAAGAAGGTGACCTGCCTTGGACTATCACCAATGAAGAAGCCCACAGCGGCGACTACTGTGCTCGTAGTGGTGCCATCGGCGACAATGAAGTCACCAAACTCGTCGTCTATGCCGACATCCTCAACGACGGCGAAATCAGCTTCTGGTTCAAGACATCCACGGAAGTTCGTAAAGACATCTTTGCTTTCTATATCGATAATCGCAAGCAAGACTGGTGGTGGGGCGAAAACGACTGGACCTATGCCAGCTACAATTTTGAGGCAGGCCGTCATGTCTTCACCTGGCTTTACGACAAGAGTGGCAGCGGCTCAGCGGGAGCCGACTGCGTTTGGGTTGACGACATCACCTTCCCACGCACCTGTACCATCAGCGACGTGGAAGAGGTCACGGAACAGAAGACCAACGTCCTCTATCCGAATCCCACTACGGGCAGCTTCACCATTGAGTTGGTTGAGGAAAGCAACATCAGCATTTACAATATGTTGGGTCAGCAAATCATGCAACTCGGCAAGGTGTCGGACTTGCAACATTTCGACATGGGAAATGCACCCAAGGGCTTGTATTTCATCCAGATTCAAAACGGCAACCAGACCGAAGTCAAGAAGATTATCGTAGAATAAGACATCATGAAAAAGCAAGGCTTGATACTGATGCTATGCCTAATGTGCGCTCTTTTTGCCACGAAAGGCATGGCCCAAAATACTATTGTCCTTCGCGAGGACAACATTGACGACATCATCAAGGCCATGACCGTGGAGGAAAAGGTCGGTTTATTGGTGGGCAGCCAAGAAGCCATGATGCCCGGCGCGGCGGGTAACACCCGACCTATAGAGCGTCTCGGCATCCCCATGACGATACTCTGCGACGGCCCTGCCGGCCTCAACATCGAGCCGACACGCGAAGGCACCGACCAGACTTTCTACTGCACGGGATTCCCTACCGGCACCCTGACGGCCTGTTCGTGGGACATTGCGCTGATGGAATATATGACCTCTGCCATGGGTAACGAAGTGTTGGAATATGGCGCCGACGTCATTCTCGCCCCTGGCATCAATCTGCACCGTAACCCATTGTGTGGCCGCAACTTCGAGTATTTCTCCGAAGACCCGTTGCTGTCGGGCAAGATGGCCGCCGCCTTTGTGAGTGGCATACAATCCAACGGCGTGGGCACCTCGATAAAACACTATGCCGCCAACAGCCAAGAAATCAACCGCAGGGAAAACGACGCCCGCATCAGCGACCGTGCCTTGCGCGAGCTCTACCTCAAGAACTTTGAAATCGCCGTGAAGGAAGGCAAGCCTTGGACGGTAATGTCGTCGTACAACAAAGTCAACGGCGACTACACGCAGCAGCACCATGGCATGCTCACCACCGTGCTTCGCGACGAATGGGGCTTCGACGGCATCGTGATGACCGACTGGGGCGTGAAAGAAGGCACCGTGAAAGCCGCCAAAGCCGGCAATGACCTGATGGAACCTGGTCGCCCGGTAGAAATGGAGCGTCTATTGGCCGCCATCAACAAGGGTGAAATCAGCATGGAAGAAATCGACCGCAATGTGCGCAACATCCTGAAATACATCGTCAAGACACCGAATTTCAAGCACTACAAGCACTCCGACAAGCCCGATTTGAAAGCCCATGCCACAGTGGCGCGCAAGGCTGCGGAAGAGTCAATCGTTCTCCTCAAAAACGGCAACAACACTTTGCCCATGAAAGGCAACGAGAAAGTGGCTCTTTACGGCATCACCTCCGTCGACTTCTTCGGCATCGGAACGGGTTCGGGCGAAGTGAACACAGCACATGTCGCCAACATGCAGGAAGCGATGACTACGGCAGGCTTCACTTTGGACAAAGACCTGGCCGAATACTACCGTAGTTGCTATGCCACCCAAACGGCGACAGAAAAAATGAACGGGAGCGCCATCGACAAACGTCATCGTGCTGAACCTACCGTTTCGATAAAGGCCATCGAACGCCAGGCACAAGCCAACGACATGGCCGTTTTCGTTTTGGGTCGCACTGCCGGCGAAGGTGCCGACCGCGTGGTGAAAGACGACTTCGAACTCACCGCCATCGAGCGAGAACTGTTACAAAACATAAGCATGTGCTATCACAAAGCAGGAAAGAAAGTCGTCATAATCATCAACGCCGTCGGCGTCGTTGAGACGGCATCGTGGAAAAACATGGTCGATGCCATACTCTTACCGTGGACCCCTGGGCAAGAAGGAGCATACGCCGTGGCCGACATCCTGACGGGCAAAGTGAACCCCTCGGGCAAGCTGGCCGAGACTTTTCCCATTAACTACATGGACATACCCTCTTCGAGGAACTTCCCTTACACTTGGGACATGACCGAAGGAAGAAAAGGAGAGAGAAAGAATGTGGACTTCACGGACTACGAGGAAGACATCTGGGTTGGCTATCGCTACTTCCAAACCAACAATGTGGAAGTCTCATTTCCCTTCGGCTACGGCTTGAGCTACACGACATTCAGCTACTCCAAGCCCTCGGTAAAAGCCGGCAAGGAGGGCTTCACCGCCACCATCACCGTGACCAACACGGGTAAAGTGGCAGGCCGCGAGGTCGTCGAGCTATACGTTGCCGCCCCTGCGGGAGGCCTTGAAAAACCCGCTCGTGAGTTGAAGGCTTTCGCCAAAACCAAGATGTTGGCCCCTGGCCAGTCAGAGACCGTCACGATGAAAGTCAGCGCCTATGAGATGGCTTCGTTCAACGAGGAACACTCGGCTTGGGAGACAGCAGCAGGCACTTATCAAGTCATGTTTGGGGCTTCCGTAGCCGACATCCTTGCCACGGCCTCATTCAATTTCAAGAAGGCTCAGACCTGGCCTGTGCATGATGTATTGAGACCTGTAAAAGAGGCCGAATAGTTGAGTTAGTAGCCTTTAACATTTCCTCCCATTCATCCTCTTCCTGAGCCAGCAAAACCGCTGGAGCCAGCAGGAGCAGCAACAAGGCCAAATGTTTTTTCATGGTTTTGAGATTTTGTTGCCACAAAGATAGATGTATTTTTGAAAATACCAACTTCATGTTATAAATATGCGTATTTTTGCACCTAAACAGCTAGAACAAATTCATTTAATGATATGAAAAAGCTTAGTTTTATCATGATGTGCTTGATGGCCAGCTTGTTTGCCAAGGCTCAGACCATCGAAAAGACCTATTATTTCGGTCAACCCAACCTCAACCAAATCCAAGGCTATGAACAAGTGCAATTCAAGGATTGCATGCAAAGCGCCACTGCGGGTCAGCCCTCGCTGCCCTGGCAAAGCATCAGCCTGATGCTGCCTCAAGGCCAAGAGGCCGTTGCCATCGAGGTGGAGCTCTCCGATTTCCAAACGATTGCAGGTACACACAACCTGTTCCCATACCAATCGGCCCGCACCTACTCCGACCCTGTGCGCCGTCAGTTTGAGAAAGACGAGGCCCTTTATGCCTCCAAGAGCGTCTACCCAGCCAAAGCCTACGGCAAGCTGAGCACGCAATACCTCAATGGTGTCGGCTTCGCCTTCTCGGCGTTCACCCCTGTGCAATATGTGCCTGGCACGGGCGAAGTGCGTTATGCCTCCAAAGCCACCGTGCGCGTCACCACCACTGCAGCCAAGGCCGACCAAAGCCGCAAGCTGTGGCTCACGGGCGACAATGCCCAACGCGTCAAGAGTTTGGCCCAAAACCCTGAAATGCTTGAAACCTACAACACCCGTGGCCGCTCTGTTGGCGGTTACGACCTGCTGGTGGTCACCACTGCGCCATACGTCAGCGCTTTTGACGAATACGTGACGTTCTACCAAGCCCGTGGCTTGCGCGTTCGCGTTGTCGACCTTGCCAACATAGTGAGTAGCATGGAAGGTCGCGACGACCAAGAGAAACTTCGCAATTACATCATCCAAGAATACGAAGAAAACGGCATCATCATGGTGAACTTGGCCGGCGACGTGCCTGCCATTCCTTATCGCGGCTTCTACTGCTATGTGACCAGTGGCGGTGGCAACCAAGAAGACAGCAGCATCCCCGCCGACATGTACTATGCTTGCCTTGACGGCACATGGAACGACAACAACGACAACAAATGGGGCGAAATCGGCGAAGACGACCTCCTGCCCGAAATTGGCATTGGCCGTATGTGTTTCAGCGATGAAAACGAACTGCAAAACATGCTGCACAAGACCTTCAGCTATCAAGCCGAACCCGTGCTTGGCGAGTTCCGCAAGGTCATCATGGGTGGCGAGCACCTCTACGACGACCCATTGAGCAACGGCAGTGACTTCCTCGAACTGCTTATTGGCACACACGATGACAACGGGTATACGACAACGGGTATTCCCGAAAACTACAACTTCACCCGTCTGTATGAAGAAGAAGGCAACTGGAGCGGCACTGCATTGCGCAACGCCATCAACCAAGGCACCCAATATGTCCATCACGACGGTCATGCCAACACCATCTATGTGGCTGGCTGGCTCACCTACGATATTACCGACAGCAACTTCAGCGGCGTGAACGGTGTGGATCACAACTACACCTTCTTCCATACCTCGGGCTGCATCTGCGGCGACTTCAGCGACGACTGCATCTTGGAACGCATGACCAAGATCAGCAACTTCGCCGTAGCCACTTTCGGCAACTCGCGCTACGGTTGGTTCAACGAAGGCCAAACCGAGGGTCCCGCCATCCACTTGCATCGCGAGACGGAAGATGCCTACTACAACGACCGCATCCCATACGGTGGCATGGCTTTGAGAGAAAGCAAAATCGCCACCGCTCCTTGGGTGAATGCCCCTGGCCAATGGGAAGAAGGCGCCTTGCGCTGGAACTTCTACGACCTCAACATGATGGGCGATGTGGCCGTCAGTGCTTGGCACGACGAGCCTTTCACGCCCAAAGTAAACTATTCCTTGCCCGTGGTCACTGAAACCGTCACCACACTCAACGTCAACGTGACCAACGACAACGGCGAAGGCCAGAAGAACTTCCGTTGCAGCCTCTTCGACGGTGAGGAGCTGCTCGGCGTGGCCTACACCGACGAGAGCGGATTGGCCATCATCGAGTTCGGCGAGCCTGTCGAACTTGCCAACGGCATGAACCTTATCGTCACCGGTTGCGACGCTTGGCCGCAGAACATCAGCCTCGACCTCACCGCCACCGCCGAAAACACCATGGTCGACGTGAACATCTACCCCAACCCCAACAAGGGTCAGTTCACACTGAGCCTGCCTGAAGAAGACTGCGACATCACCATCTGCAACAGCCTCGGACAAGTGGTACATCAAAGCCAAGCTCACGGCATGACCACCCTAAACCTCGAAAGCCTCAGCCAAGGCATGTACTTTGTGACGGTGAAGTCGGAAAAGGCGGTGGGGAGTTTGAAGTTTGTGAGGGAATAAGTGAAAGCTATTCCTCCATACTGTAAGAGCCTCGGGAGCGCGTCTCGAGGCTTTTATTTTTAGGAGCCTTGGCTTTTATTGCAGCTTTTATACATTCAACTTTTATCACACATGATGAATCGTTCCGTTTGCGTTATGAAACCGCCATCAGTAACGCCCACGATTTTCTTCCTGAATTTGATGCCGCCTATCATGTCGTTGGCGAGGCCTTGGATGAATTCAACAGACTTTATCCATACCTGGAAAGGGATTATCCAAACAAATCAACAGACAATAAAAGTAGCATTGGATTTAATTAACCGCTGATCTAGTCAGTGTTGTTTAGTGTTACTGCGTAGTAAAGCGGCAACAGGGATAGTTGGAGCAGCCGTAGAAGTTGCCGTATCTGCCGTGGCGGAGGACGAGAGTGCCGCCGCATTGGGGGCAAATGCCGGAAGCTATTTTGCTGTCAGTTTTGTATTTAGCGGCATAGACGTTACTCACATGGGTGCGGTCATCCACTTGATCTCTAACGTTCTGCTGGGTTAGACGGTTGACCACTTGGGCAACATCGGCATCAGAGAGGCAGGGATAACTATAGCTACGTATGGTGGCCAGTAGCTGGTCGCCGTAGACGACATGGTGCTGCGTGGTGACGTTGCCTGTCTTCAACATCACATCATCAAGGATGGTGTAGTCTTCGGAAAGCTGCGAAAGGATGTTGTGGACGTGAAGCTCTCCTTCCCTTCCTTTGTGTTCGGGGGTGTTCCTGAATGCCCGCCAAACGATAAAGGCAATGACCAGTACTATGAGGATGATGCCGAGAGCCATCAATATGCTGATTTGTGCTATATGCGTAAATTAAACTGTATTTATAGCTCCAAGGCATTGGGATTGAGCAGGAAGTCGTAGATGCTCATTGTGGTGATGCCTTGCTCGTTGCGATGAACGAGGCTTTCCTCTCCTGTGATGATGATTTTCTTGAAAGAGTCGTTCACCTTGATTAGAGAAGCTTGCTCATTTTGCCGTTTCTCCTCGTCATTCATGCGGAAGGCCGACTGGATATAGTAGCGTTTGCTGCCCTGGTTGCACACAAAGTCAATCTCCAACTGGGAGCGTACTTGCTTGCCGTTCTCGTCACGAGAGACTACTGGCACTACACCCACATCGACGTTGAAGCCACGAATCAACAGTTCGTTATAGATGACATTCTCCATGAGATGGTTTTTTTCGTCCTGACGGAAATTGATACGTGCATTGCGCAGCCCCATATCGGTGAAGTAATACTTGTATGGGGTGTCGATGTATTTCTTGCCTTTGACATCATAACGCATCGCTTTTGAAACCAGGAATGAATCACAGAGATATTCGAGGTAGTATTTGATGGTTTCGGGATTGACATTCACATGCTTTACGCTTTGGAAGGTCTTGGACAACTTGGTTGGATTGGTAAGGCTTCCAATAGACGATGAAATGATGTTGAGCAATTCCTCAAACACTTCTTCGTGACGGATTTGATAACGCTCTTTGATGTCCTTAATATAGGTCTCTTCAAACAGGTTCTTCAGATATGCCGATTTCTGCTCTTGTGTCTTATAGGAGTGTATCAGAGGGAGGCCGCCAAATGTCATGTATTCATCCAAGCCAAGCTGATTGCTTCCGTCGAACGCGGACATGAACTCAGCAAACGAGAGCGGGTAGATCTTAACCTCGTCGCCTCGACCACGGAACTCGGTGATGACATCCTTTGAAAGGAAACGGGCATTGGAGCCAGTCACGTACACATCCGCATTGGGAACGTCGAGGTAGCTGTTCAGCACATCCTCAAACTCATCCACCAGTTGCACTTCGTCAAGCAAGATGTAGTACATGTTCTGGTCGATGAGTTGTGCGTCAATATATTCAAGGAGTGCGTCCGGGTTGCGAAGCTTTTTGTTACGGCGATTCTCCAAATTCACCTTGATGATGTGTTTGTCGTCCACACCGTTTGATTTCAGGTAGTTGTTGAACAGGTTGAACACCAGATAGGACTTTCCGCATCGGCGCACACCTGTTACAACCTTAATCATACCGTTGTGGCGACGGTCTATCAGCTGCTGTAAGTATAGGTCTCTTTTTATATCCATTTATCCGATATTTGTGTCACATGTGACAGTTTTATCGGATGCAAAAGTAGGGTTTTTATTCTAAACCGCAAGGAGTTTTGAGAATAAAAACTATATTTGCGGCATGAGAACGGAGAAACAACAAGAGAAGTTTGCGAGAAGTTCCATGTTTTCCTCATGAAAATAGTGAGTGAGGAATGAGGAAATGAAGGAAAC
This sequence comes from uncultured Bacteroidia bacterium, assembly GCA_902799345.1. GTDB lineage: Bacteria > Bacteroidota > Bacteroidia > Bacteroidales > F082 > Limimorpha. Next base: position 98,861 of record CADBZW010000005.1, read on the forward strand.
AGCCCCGTCATCTTGCGACGAGTGGGGCTATTTTTCAATCATTTCCGAGAGGTTTTAGGATGTTTTGCAGGTTAATGATGGCGTACTCGGTTCGGTGGACACCTGCGTTTCGAGGCTTTTTTCATATCACGTCAAAAAAAATGGAAATCTCTATTGCATAGTTTTTAGTAATTTCCTACCTTTGCAACTTCATTTTCGAGACCAAAGAATATCAGTTAAATCACTAATAATCAATTAAATCAATGACAAAGTATGTTTACACCTTTGGCGGAAAGACCGCTGAAGGCAATGCTTCGATGAAGAATGAGCTGGGCGGCAAGGGCGCTAACCTCGCCGAAATGTGCCTGCTCAAGCTCCCCGTACCCGCTGGTTTGACCATCACCACCGAGTGCTGCACCGCTTATTACCAAAACAATTGCCAACTTCCCGCTGGCCTGATGGACGAGGTCCACGCCGGCATGAAGAACATGGAGAACATCATGGGCATGAAATATGGCGACCCCGAGAACCCGCTGCTCGTCAGCTGCCGTTCCGGCGCGCGTAAGTCGATGCCCGGTATGATGGACACCGTGCTGAATATCGGTCTCTGCTCCAAGACCATCCCTGGCCTGATCAAGAAGACCAACAACCCCCGTTTCGTGTATGACTCCTACCGCCGCCTCATCATGATGTACGCCGACGTCGTCATGGAGAAGGCCGAGGGCATCGAACCCGCCGACGGCAAGAGCATCCGCAAGCAACTCGACGACATGCTCGACGCCTACAAGGAGAAGATGGGCTATAAGAGCGACACCGAGCTGAAGGCCGAAGAGCTGAAGCAGCTGGCTGAGGACTTCAAAGTCCGCATCAAGGAAGTGCTGGGCACCGAGTTCCCGGACGACGCCGAGGCCCAACTCGAAGGCGGCATCAAGGCCGTGTTCAAGAGCTGGAACGGCAAGAAGGCCATCTCCTACCGCCGCATCGAGGGTATCCCGGACGACTGGGGCACTGCCGTCAACGTGCAGACCATGGTGTTCGGTAACATGGGCGAAGGCTCCGCTACCGGCGTGGCATTCACCCGTAACCCTGCCACCGGCGACAACCAGTTCTACGGTGAGTGGCTGATCAACGCCCAAGGCGAAGACGTGGTGGCTGGTATCCGTACCCCCAACCCGCTGAACGACGACACCAAGAACGAGCAGAACAAGCACATGCACTCCATGCAGGAGTTGATGCCCGAGACCTATAAGGAACTCTGCGAGGTGCGCCGCATCCTTGAAGAGAACTATCACGACATGCTCGACATCGAGTTCACCATCCAAGACGGTAAGCTATACATGCTGCAGTGCCGCGTCGGCAAGCGCACTGGCGTTGCCGCTCTGACCATGGCTCTCGACATGCTGAAGGAAGGCCTCATCGACGAGAAGGAAGTCGTCATGCGCCTCACTCCTGAGCAACTCGACGAGCTGCTCCACCCCATCCTCGATGCTGCCGACGAAAAGAAGCACGACGTCATCGCCAAGGGTCTGCCCGCAGGTCCTGGTGGTGCCGTGGGTCGCATCGCCCTCACCAGCGAGAAGGCCAAGGAATACCGTGCCGCTAAGGTGGCCAACATCCTGGTCCGTGAGGAAACCAACCCCGAAGACGTCGAAGGCATGCGTGCCGCCGACGGTATCCTGACCGCCCGTGGCGGTATGACCTCACACGCCGCCCTCGTGGCCCGTGGCTGGGGTAAGTGCTGCATCGTGGGCTGCGACGCCGTGAAGATCGACCTCGAGAAGGGCATCGTGAAGATCGGTGACAAGCAGTTCAAGGAAGGCGACGTCATCAGCTTGAACGGCTCCAAGGGCTGGGTGTATGCCGAACCCGTCGGTATGATCAACGCCACCGAGAACCCGCTGTTCCAACAGTTCATGGCTCTGGTCGACAAGTACCGCAAGATGGGTGTCCGCACCAACGCCGACAACCCGGAAGATGCCCAGAACGCCGTCAACTTCGGCGCCGAAGGTATCGGCCTGTTCCGCATCGAGCACATGTTCTACGGCAAGAACAGCGAAGAGCCGTTAGCCAAGCTGCGCAACATGATCTTAGCCAACACCACCGAAGAGCGCGTGGCTGCCTTGGCTGAACTCGAGCCTTACATCAAGAACGCCGCCAAGGGCACGCTGAAGGTCTTGAACGGCAAGCCGTTGACCTTCCGTCTCATGGACCCGCCCTTGCATGAGTTCGTTCCTCATACCGAAGAGAAGCAGAAGGCCCTCGCCAAGGAGCGTGGCATCAGCTTCGAGGAAATCAAGAAACGCATCGACGCCCTCAACGAAGTGAACCCGATGATGGGTCTGCGTGGCGTCCGCCTCGGCATCGTCTATCCCGAGATCACCGAGACCCAGTTCCGCGCCCTCTTTGAGGCCACTGCTGAACTGATGACCGAGGGCTTCGACCCGCATCTGGAAATCATGGTCCCGCTGACCATCAACGTCAAGGAGCTTGAGCACCAGAAGGCCATCGCCAACCGCGTGAAGGCCGAAGTGGAAGCCAAGTTCGGTGTCAAGATCAACTACATGTACGGCACCATGATTGAGATTCCTCGTGCTACTTTAGTGGCCGACCAGATCGCCAGCGTTGCCGAGTTCTTCAGCTTCGGCACCAACGACCTCACCCAGATGACCTTCGGCTTCAGCCGCGACGACGTCAACGCCATCGTGAAGGACTACATCGAAGAGAAGATCATCCCTGCCGACCCGTTCAACACCCTCGACCAAGAAGGCGTTGGCCAACTCGTCAAGTTGGGTGTACAACGTGGCCGTAGCCAGCGCGCCAACCTCAAGTGCGGCGTCTGCGGTGAACACGGCGGAGATCCCGCTTCGGTCCACTTCTTCTACAAGGCCGGCTTGAACTACGTGAGCTGCTCGCCGTTCCGCGTGCCCGTCGCACGTCTGGCCGCTGCCCAAGCCGCTATCGAGGAAGAGCGTGGCTGCTAAACGTTAAGTAACTATTTTATTGGGGGGAGAGACAGAAAGCCCTCTCCCCTTTTTTTATTTTTATCTTTTTTATCTTTTTTTATTAGAATGGAAGAGCAATTACGCGAAATACCAATATCCGACCAGCTGTTCTATTGGGGAAGAGGCGGGCGTAGCACCACAGTCTTAGAACTGTTATGCACCATGAAAGACCCGGTTGACCCCGAAGCCTTGAAGAAAGCGCTGATTGCTGCACTTGGCATACACACCAACTTTCGCCAGCAACCCGTAGTCGTGAATGGAGCCATCAAAGCTGTTTTACTCTCTCCAGATGTTGTCAAGGTTTATCCCGCCTCCGACGGTCCGAAACGTCTTGGCACGTCCGATACGGGTGGATTGATGGTTTACGCATCTTATGAGGGACGCAGCTTTCAGATGCACGTATTCCACGGCATAGCTGATTTGCGCGGAATATACGGCTTTATGCAGACACTGTTGGTCGAGTATTTGCGTGTAATGGGGCGTGCTGAATGCAAGGAATATGTTGCCAAGTGTACGGACACGGCATCGGTTTTCGAAGATCTTTTTTCCCGGGAAATCCCCGCAACGCCTGATGATGGCACCGGCTCTAAAAGAAAGCGCGTTTTTCACTTGCCCGAACGTGGTTCGGTCAAGGGCAAAAACGCTCAACATCAGTACGAGATAGACCTACCACTAGAGCCGCTGCTTTCGCTGGCAAGAGCCAGCCATAGCACGGTTGTGCCCACTTTGCAGGCTATCTTCGGACAGGCAATAAGTTCGCTCTATGGTGTGCGTGGCGACGAGAGCATTGTTTGTTATACCCCTGTGGATTTGAGACCGGTGTTCAACGTGGAGAGTGGCGGCAATGCCTCGTCAGCATTCGCCATCCCATACGAACCAGCACTTTACGGGATAGGCCTATCAGATGCGGCCGCTCACCTGCGGACTATTTTGCTCAAGCAAATCCAGCCAGGCAATGCTATTAAAGTAGTGGCCAGGCTGTCCAAGATTGTCGACATACTGAAGAAGTTGCCCATCAGACCCGAAACCGCGACTGTGATTGCAAGGAAAATCGGGAGCGGTGGCGACCGTAGGGCTTACACCTATGGTTTCTCTTATCCTGGTAAATTTCAGATTCCAGAAGAGGCCGTTCCTTTTGTGGATTCTGTATCGGCAAGCGCCAAAAGCCATTCTTTTCCTGTGTGGGTTATGGGGTGTGAGTTCGGTGGAACGATCCGTCTGGTTTTCACTCAAGCCTTTGACAGTGACAGGTTGGTAAGGGCAATATATGACGAACTGCAGAAGTTGTTTCCTGACACTGAGTTCAAAGACAACGGGAGCCACGCTTTCGATGAGTTCTTCATCAGTGAAGTGCCCCACCTGAAGTCGTAGTGATGTGAATAGTGTCCTCCGACAAATAAACCAGAAACGTTCGAATCTCCTTATCAGTCATTTCCTTCAAAGCCTTGGAGTAAAGCTGTACTTGCTCGTTATACTTTTCATTTGGCTTACCCGTCTTATAATCAATCAAATAGATGGCATTATCAAGCTCGGCATAGCGGTCGAAGCGGCGGATTGCACCTTGATATAGGACTTCACACTCCGTCTTCACTTTGGCATCGGGACCAAAGGCTGCCTGAATCATCGGATGTGATGCCATCTGGTTGAACCTGTCGCGAATCCAGTCGGCAGCGGCTTGGTCGAGGGTTCCATCAGCGACATTAGGTTTCAGGACCGTTTCCAAGTCCTTAGGATAACGAACCTGAGAAAGGATGGCATGCACCTTCTCACCCCATTCTCGTGGCTGTAAACGCTCGCTTTCCACTTGCCATAGCTTGGTAGGCTCGGGATCGACATTAATTTTCTCGAACCAATCCATTGAGATTGAATCCGTCGGCATCTCCACGGTATCTTCCTCGGCCTCTTCCTCCGGATTCCTGAAATCAGGGCTACCAAAGCGATAGACAAGAGCCTCGCTTCCTGACACTTGATGGTCACCCTTGTCGGCAAGAAAACCGCGGATAACATTGGGCTTGTCGGCCTTGCCTTGCTTGGCGATGACATAGAGACGTTGTACGGCACGGGTGAAAGCCACATAAAGCAAGTTGAGATTGTCAAGTTGGTTACTTGCTTTTTCTTTATCCACCTCTTCATTGGCTTTTCCACCCATAATCGTTGCTTTCTTATCCAACTTTAACAACACCTTGTCCAAATTTGGGATGGCTTCAAAGCCCAGATCCTCCGGACGCAGCCATTTCTCAGCAGCTTTTCTGGCGTTTTCATCCAAGTCGACGATGGCTTCAGGATAGATGACGACGGGAAACTCCAAGCCTTTCGACTTGTGTATCGTCATGATCTTCACCGCATTGCCACCAACCGACATCACCGAGAGCTTATCTTGCTTTTTATCCCAATACGACAAAAACTCGGACAGGCCTTCCATCGGACCCGACTGCCATTTGAAGACCTCCTCCATAAAATAATTCAAGAAGGCGTCACGGATGTCATCGAAATGAAAGATACGCAACAAACTGGCACAAAGGTCGTAGAGACACGTTGCCTTGGACAAAGCCTCTTGCAGCGCGCCAGCCTTGCCGATGCCCATCTCTTGTTCAATCGCCCGCTCGCCCTTGGCTATCGCCTTCACCGCATCAAAAGAATGACTGATATCGCCCTCAAAATCAGGATGCTTCGCCAGCTCCCAATAATGCAAGACATTGGCGACATGGGTCTCGTTGCTACCATCGGTCAAAAAACGCAAGGTATTCACCATCAGCTGTACCTTGTCGGATGACTTGAGCAAAATCGAGTCCTGGGAGATAACAGGGATTCCACTGTCGTTCAATCTATTGGCCATCATTGAGCCATAGCCTGACTTACGGGTAAGTATGGTAATGTCTTTATATTGGTAGCCATACTTCTCCTTCAACTCACGTATGATGGCCTCTACCTTATCAAAGCAATACTCGGGTTGCTCATCGGCATCATAGAGTTCCACTTGCACCAAGCCCTCATCGGTTTTCGCTTTCTTTTGAAAGATGCTCACGCCTTCGTCGGTTCCAGGTTTCTCCGCCACATACACCTTCTGCTGGTCGGACGACAAGTCATGGTAAGCATACTCGAAGAAAGCGTTGTTGAAGTCGACCACCTGGGCGAAAGAGCGGTAATTGGTATCCAGATTCTTGAAAGCGAAGTTATCTTTCAGGTTCTTTTCAAACTGTCGGAAAGCAGCCTCGCGTTCGTCCTTGGGCAAGGCATAAATCTCAGGCAAGCGAGCGATCTGCTCCACCTCGCCGCTGCGGAAGCGATAGATGGATTGCTTGCCGTCGCCCACCACCATACTCATATTGCCATTGGACAAGCCATTGTCAATCAGCGGCAAGAGGTTCTGCCATTGCAGGATGGAAGTGTCTTGGAACTCATCCACAAAGACATGACGGAAATGCTCACCGATACGTTCATACACAAAAGGAATCGAGAAATCTCCCATCACCGTGTTGAGAAGTTTGTTGAACTCCGAGATATGCACAATCTCTTCTTCGCTGGCCAGCTTATCGAACTCCAAGCGAATCTGGGCGCGCAGGGCATAGAGATAAAGGAATCCGCGTTGTGCCTTATAAAACAAATAGGCACCCAAGTCATGCACGACGTATTCCTTTATCGACTCCAACACGGGCAACAGCCTTGCATTGATTTCTTCAGCCCTAGCCTTACCCAATTGTTTTTCAGCTTCTTTCGATAAGCAATTTCGCTTTTCCAGCACGGTAGTGAGACGGGAACTAGGCAGGTCATATTCTTTATTGGAGAGTTTTTTGAGATAGGAAACGAAACCAATCTTGCCATAATTAAACTGTTCATCGCATAAGCCGTATTCCGTTTTCAACTTTCCAAAATCATCCAAAAGCGAATTCAATCCCTGCTCAAAGACATGGGTTTTACCATTCAGGAAATCAAGGGTTTGTTTGTATTGAACTGCGTTTTGGATGTTGTTGCTCTCATCCTTCTGGTAAGCCTTTTCGGTCATCAACTTGGTGATAAACTCCGTCAGTTGGCTTTCGACAGGCGTATAGCGTTGGTTATCAAACTGGTTGTTACTAAAGTCCACAAGCAAACCGGTAAGGAATTTATCTTCTTCTTTATCGCTGATCCTCAGACCTATATATTCAGTGATGGTTTCCGCCACCTCTTCAGTGTCGATACTGACGGCATACTGGCTCGGCAAGCCCAAATCCCTGGCGAACGTGCGCGATAGTTTCTGGACGAAGGCATCGATGGTGCTTACACAGAAGCTACTGTAATCGTGCATGATACATGTCATCAGGCTTTGCGCGTTGCGTTTCAGCTCGTCATCGGAAATTGCCAATTCCTCTATCAGCTTTGCTTCCATTGACTTCGGGTCAACAGCCTTGCTGTCGATGATTTCGCACAATGCCTTCACGATTTTCGCCTTCATCTCATTAGCCGCCGCATTGGTGAAGGTAATGGCGAGGATGTTTCTGTAATTGGCAACCGCACCTTGGCTACCCAGGCAAAGCTTCAGGTATTCCTTTATCAGCGTAAAGGTCTTCCCCGCCCCTGCCGAGGCTTGAAAGACTTTGAAGTTGGAAGCATTTTCCATGGCAATCAATTGTTTTCTTTCTTCTTGGGCCTAATCAACGGTTGGCTCGAATTGAATGGACGCTTCTTAAACAAGTCGCGAAGGGTATTGAACGATCGGCTATACGATAAGCCCAAGCCTTGCGTATAGGGCGCTCGTCGGTCGAACGCCGCACTATTGAAGTTCGTGTTGTAGTTGGAATGGTTGTAGAAATGCCCTTGCAGCCGACCATCCTTGGTGAGTTTGTAGTACATGTCGAATTCTCCCACGATACTGGAAGCATTGCCGGCATCATAACTCGTCATCATACCCACGTTGGTCTCGAGGGTTAGGCGATTCTCGAACAGCTGGGTGCGCAATGCCACTTGGTATTCGTCATACGAATTAACGCTGCCTGCATGATACTTGAGACCCACATTGGTATTGTCGGTAATGTTCATCTGCATGCCAGCACCTAAAACATTATAGATGTTCAAGTCGGCGGTGCCAGCGCCCACATAAGAGAAGGTATTCAGCACCAGCAACGAAAGGGCCTGCTGCTGCATTAAGGCCTGGTTGGTCGTGTCAACAATGGAAAACACAGTTTGGGTGATGTCTTCAGAAGCATTGGGCAGCCTCATCCCGAAAGAGAAAGATGGATTGAGCAAGGCACCCTTAAGGTGTATCAGACATTCCACGTTAACGTTGCTGTTGCTTGATGTGGAGTCGACCTGCAATCCCAAACTCGACAACGATGCCCTGACGGAGTAGGCACCTGTGGCGTTGATACGTCCGTCGGTCGGGTCGCCTGTCCACGACAATGTGCCACCCGATTTCAAAGAGAAGGTCCTGGTCACCAAGTTCATAAGACTCAACTGGAAACGTCCCCCCTTGATAGTATAGTCGCCAAACATTTTGAAGTCTTCGGTAGTGGCCGTACTCATCTTCACATTGCCGTTTCCTGTTGCTTCGATGGTGCCCAAGTCGTTGGGAAGGATAATCTTTAGATTGGCATCGTCGGTGGCGTTCACGTTGAGGTTCAAGCCGAAGTTGCTCTTTTTGACCTCCTCAACAGTCTCCTGCTCTTCACTATCCACAGCATTGTTGACAAATATGATGAAGTCATTGTCCTTCACCTTGGCCGACTTGTTGAGCGGGATGGTGACGTTGGTGCCCCGACAGGTTAATGCACCGATGTCCAACTTGATATCGTTGAAAGGACCCGTCACACGGATGATGCCTGTCGCGACAGCAGTGCCATAGAACGTGTCGTTGTGCTTGCTCGTCGTAGCCAATGCCAAGAATTCGCGAGGATAAAGCCTCAAGTCCAAGTTGAAATCCTTTAGCTTGTCGTGGTTGATCTTGCCTTCCACGATAGCCCTATTACCCAATGTATCCGTAAGCACCATATTCTCGAACGAGATGGTCTTGGTATCCACCAATATGGTTGGGCTGAAGGAATAATAGGTGTTCAGGTAATCGATTTTGCAGCCACCGTCCTTGATTGCCAAACGTCCCTGGATTTCGGGCTGTTGAAGCGAGCCTGTGATGGCAATTTTACCATTGCCGAAGCCTTGCATACGCGTAACAATGCCTGTTAGTAGCGGATTGAGCACATTGAGCTGCAAGGAGTCAAGTTCCACCAGAAAGTCCAAGTTATCGGTCTTACGCGCCGTGTAATATGAACCCGTCACGTTTAAGGTCCGGCGTAAATCATTGACGATATTCGCATTGAGACCAATGGCTTTTTCATCGTTGTCCCATGCGCTCTCTATGACAGCATCCCCTACCAAATCGCCATTCACACTAAGGTCTTTTACCTGAAGGTCAGCCAGCACCATGGGCTTCTCTTTCAGGCTGCTCACCAAGGCATCGCCGGAGATGAAGCCGTCGATGTCGAAGCCCTTGAAGAAGAGGTCGAAGTTGGAGATGTCGAATTGGCGCAGCATCACCGACAGGGTGTCGCCCGACGCCATAGGCACAGGACCGTCCAGTCGGAGGGATTGGAGATTATGGCTTAGCATAATGTTGGACAGCATAGTACGGCCGTCCGTCAGGTCGATGTAATTGTCGGGCGAAATCGACCACACCGAGTCGTTGACCTTCACATTCGCCGAGGTCACAGAGAAGATGCCGCCTTTTTCGTGGGGATGGAAATAGGTCTCGATTAAAGCTTTATTGTGGTCTTCAATTTCGTCGTCGTCCCATCTGAGACGTGCGAAAATGGTGTCGTTGGTCATCCTCGTGATGAGTGAGATGTTGTCCAAGCCAAAGGCTGTCGTGTCCGTCTCGTTCTCTTTGGCAAACACGACTTCACCAACCGACAAGGAGGTCATGGCGGTGTTCATGAAGTTGAAGTTCTTCAGCTCAATGTCATTGATCTCAACACCGCCCACTTGCACATTCTTGGAACGCAGGGTCAGGTTCAGCGAGTTTGTGCGCGAAGTGAAGGTGCCCGCCAATGAAGTGTTCTTTGCAATCTTCAACGAAGGCATGAGCAGACGACTGAGGGTGTTGGTGTCTTTCAGCGTGAGTTGCACCATGAAATCCTGGTCCACGTCGTGCTTTTTCTTGTACTCCTGGAAGGCTTCCCTTTTGGCCTCAAACAGCGGGAAGTGCACAAACGAGTCTCCATATTCGTTGAGGGACATCATCAGGCTAGCGAAGTTCATCTGGCCCGCCATTTCGAAATTGAAGAAATCGCAGTCCATATTGATGCGGCGCTGCATCAGGTTGTCGTTGACAATGGAGCCGTTGAATTTCTTCATGAAGAAGCTACCCTGGCTATTGATGTATCTTGTGCTGTCAATCCGCACCACGCCCTCCAATTCATCGAGGTCAAAGCCATCGAGGTTCACATAGAGTTTGGTGCTGATTCTCGAGATGGAGTCTTCTTTTAAGATGTTGAGGGCGCGCAAGTCGGCATCACGGATGACGGCCTCAAAGTCAGACTTGGGATGTTTCTTATCGCGGAAGTCAATCAAACCGTTGAAGTCCATCGACAAATCGTCGTCGTCGACCTTGATCACGCCTTTGAACAGGTTCTCCTTCATATCGCCATCCAAAACCACCTCATCGATATGGTTTCCAAGAAGTTGTGCATCCTTCACTGCTCCGTCAAGATAGAGCTCGGGGTCGCCTTTCTTCGGGAATATAGCCGAGAAATTGGCGTTCAGGTCGAGGTCGCCAACATATTTTGAGGCATTGGCCAAAGTACCAGCTTTCACCCGTTCAGCACTGATATTGCCCGAGAAGTTGTTGTCGCCTTTGGCATTGCGAGCACGCGCGATAGAAGCGTCGATGTTACCCACGTCCGATGCCAGCTTGATGTCGGAGGAGAAATCGTTATAAGAGCCTTTGAAATTCAACGACAGGCGACCTTCGTTCATGGCACGCAACGACTCAGGCATGGGTATGGTCTTGGTGCTAGAGGGGATGTGGAAGTTGGCCAAATCGTCATAGGTAAAGTGCATATTCTTGATATTCAACGTGTGATACCCGTTTTCAAAGTCAAGAGGATGCATACTGATGCTGCCGGTAAACGAGGTCGACTTGCCTATCGCGGCTTTGATGTCGTCGACGCGGAAATGCTCAATGGGGCCAGTAAAACGACCTTCAAAATTCACGCGGTCGGGCATCTTATACATCACATCGGCAAACACGCCGATATCCGACAGCATGATGTCGGAAGGACGGATGGTGGCATCGAAGACGACGGAATCCACGAAATTGCTGATGTCGTCGAAGCCACTGAATAACATGTTGAGGTCCAAGTCGAAATTGCTGTTGTTGGTCTCCATCAACAAGCCACTGAGACGAATACCGCTTTGCGAGACGATGGCGTCAGTCTGGAAGCTCTTCAGCTCGAAGCCACTCAGTTCCTTGGCACTCAAATTAGCGATATTGGCGCGTATGGAATCGCCAAAGATATAGAAATCGCTGGCTTCCAGATTGATATCATCGAGGTCGAGATGTGCATAGTCCATGCTATGGTTGGCGGTCTTCACCGAATCAGCCCTGTTTTGGTTCCATAGCATGAAGTCGATATTCTTCAACGATATCTTATCAATCCAAAGCTCCAAAGGCTTCGACTCCTTCTCCTTCGGTGTGTCGGAAGCGAAGGCCTCCGCCAGAAAGGCGAAATTCATCTTATCTTCGCCCTCGTAGGTAATCAAATTAGCTTCGGTATCGCTTAAATCGACATTTCTGAGATGGATTTTGCCATCCAACAGCTCCTCGACGAACACTTTGGCCCTTAACTTGCCTATTTTCACCAAGTCATTGCCTCTCAAGTCCTTAACAACGACATCGTCGACAAAAAGGCGTAAATCAGGCGAAACGGCAAGACGTCCAACCTTGATGTCGGCACCTGTTTTTTCGGAAAGGTAGCCACTGGCGAAACGGACTGCAAACTTCTGAATGATAGGGTCTTGTATGGCAACAAAAAGGCTGGTGATGATAGCGAGAATCACCACAAAAAAGATAAGGATGCTATGGATAATCTTTTTTTTAATAATTTTGACCCTCCAAATTGAGACCTATGAACGAATACATTTTAGGCATCGAATCGTCGTGCGACGACACCTCTGCCGCAGTGCTGCAAGGCACGCGCGTGCTCTCCAACGTCATTGCCGGGCAGAAGGTTCACGAGCAATATGGGGGCGTGGTCCCCGAACTCGCGTCGCGTGCGCACCAGCAAAATATCATCCCCGTCATCGACACGGCCTTGAAGACTGCAAAAATAGAAAAAAATCAGTTATCCGCCATCGCTTTTACACGCGGACCAGGACTTTTAGGCTCACTTCTTGTAGGAACCTCATTTGCAAAGGCTTTCGCGCAGACCTTGAACATCCCTATGGTGGAGATTGACCACATGAACGCCCATATCCTGGTGCATTTCGCCACGGACGACACCCATATCGAGGTGCCCGACTTCCCGTTTTTGTGCCTCACCGTCTCTGGCGGCCACACGCAAATCGTGGTGGTAAAGGACTATTTCGACATGGAAGTTATCGGCAAGACCATCGACGACGCGGCGGGCGAAGCCTTCGACAAGACGGCAAAGATCCTCGGCCTACCCTACCCTGGTGGCCCCGTCATCGACAAGTTGGCCAAAGTCGGCAACCCGAATGCGTTCAGCTTCGCCAAGCCCCAAATCCCAGACTTGGATTACAGCTTCAGCGGACTGAAAACCAGCATCTTGTACACCGTCCGCGACAACCTAAAGGTCAACCCGAACTTCATCGAGGAAAACAAGGCCGACCTCTGCGCCTCGGTGCAGAAGACCATCATCGACATCCTGATGAACAAGCTCGTGAAAGCCAGCAAGCAGACGGGTATCAAGACCGTGGCCATCGCCGGCGGCGTGAGCGCCAACAGCGGCCTCCACGACGCCATGCTCGCCATGGGAGAGAAATACCATTGGAAGGTGTTCATCCCGCGTCTCTCCTACTCGACCGACAACGCCGCCATGGTTGCCGTGGCAGGGTATTTCAAGTTCCTGAAAGGCGAGTTTGCCAGCCAAGACTTGGTGCCGTATGCGCGGCAGAGTTTGAACCAATAAACAAGCACGACCATGAACTGGACCGACCTACTCTCCCACAAACGCTATGCGCAGCCTCAAAAGAGCGCTGACATCCGCAGCTCGTTCCAACGCGACTACGACCGCATCATCTTCAGCAGCCCCTTTCGCAGACTGCAAAACAAGACGCAGGTGTTTCCATTGCCTGGCGCACAGATGGTCCACAACCGCCTGACCCACAGCCTCGAAGTGGCCAGCGTGGGACGCTCCATCGCCTGTCGTACCGTGGAGAAACTGTCGAAGAAGCATCCTGAGCTGAAAGCACGTCAGTCCGACATCGAGACCATCGTGGCCACGGCGTGCCTGGCCCACGACCTCGGCAACCCACCCTTCGGCCATTCGGGCGAAGACACCATCAGCAGCTTCTTCAAAGATGGCAAAGGCAAGGAATTGAAAGACAAAGTCTTGCCAGAACAGTGGAGCGACCTCATCGCCTTCGAAGGCAACGCCAACGCCTTCCGTCAACTGACCCACCAGTTCACAGGACGTCGCGCCGGTGGCTTCTCGCTCACCTCGGCGACCTTGGCCACCTTATTGAAATACCCCTACCCTTCCTTCGACAAAGGCGGCCGCAAGAAATACAACGTCTTTTACTCCGAGATAGACGCCTTCAAGGAGGTCGTCGAAGAATGTGGCATGCCCCGCATCGATGCCGAGCATCTCGTCTATGCCCGTCATCCGCTGTCGTACATGATGGAAGCCGCCGACGACATCTGCTATCTCGTCCTCGACATGGAAGACGCCCACAAACGCGGCATCATCAGCACCGAGGCCATCGAAGGATGCTTCCTTTCGTTCTTCAGCCCCGAAAAGGACAAGGATTTCTTCAAGCATAAGGAGAAAGCCTATGCTGAGGTCAGCGACGTGAACGAACGGATGGCCTTCCTGCGCGCCATGCTCATCAACAAGTTGGTGAACTGCGCCAGCGACATCTTCGTCAAAAACTACGACGCCATCATGGAAGGCCGGTTCGAGAAGAGCCTCATCTCCCATCTGCCCGAGTTTGAGAAGAACGCCCTCGACCTCTGCCGCGACGAGTCGGTGAAGCACATCTATCGTCACCCTTCCGTGGTAAAAATCGAACTGACAGGGTTCAACGTCATTGGCACGCTGCTGGAAGAATTCACCGATGCCGTCATGAACCCCGACACTCCTTATAATAAAAAGTTGCTGTCGCTCATCCCCGAGCAGTTCAAGGTGAACACCGACGACACCTACACCAAACTGCAGTCCGTCATCGACTTCATCTCCAACATGACCGACCTCTACGCCGTCAAACTCTACAAAGACCTGCGAGGAATCGACTGATGAAGAGGACTTTGGCCATAGTATTGCTGCTGCTGTGTGGAGTGCTTGCATTCGCGCAAGATTCTTTATGTCCTCCCACAAAGTCTTATCTCATCGCCGATGGCAACCCGAAAGACACGGCCTATCTGAAAGCGAAATGCGAGCAAGCCGGCCTGGGCTTGGGCCTTGCGGTACTGGCCAACCGTGTCCCGACCAACAGCAGATTTGTCACTCCCAAGCCATCGAAACATCTCCTGAGACAAGGCATCTTGCATCTGCAACTACCTATGGATGAGACCCAAAACGAGTTTGCAGTATATCATTCCGAGTTATTTGACCTGCCCTCTGCCATCAACGTGCTGCAAATCGACAACGAGCTGATCACCTACGGCACCACGGAAAAGACAGGCAACATCAATCTATTCTACAACTGCGTCCGCGGCGCCTTCGGCACCAAGAAAACCGCACACGACAAAGACTCCGACGTCTACAAACTGTGGGACACGCCAGAACGCACCCTCCTCCCCGATTTCGAGCTACAAGAACTTATGGTACAAGCCCAAGCTCAGAGGCTGGCCGAAACAACTTATGATATTTTGATTTTCAACGACTTGAAAAGCTACGGCTACAATGAGCAGGGCGATACGGCCATCGGCCATTTCCTCGATACCATGCGCAAATACAATCCCGACAAACTCTTGCAAGCCGACCTATTGACACCAAGTTCAAAGCCTTACCTGAGTCGTGTCAACGAGAATCAACTCTGGAACGCGTCGATGCGTACCAAAATCGTGGAGACACTGACCGAGAAGCAAGAGTTCTATCGTAACGACAGTATGCCATGGATGATAGGCAACTTCCATATTCATCTCGCGGACAAGAATCGGCAAGCGACCTCGATGGAGGAATTGGAATGGTTCCTCGCCAAAGCAGCCGCTTTCGACGCGGGCTTCGGCCTCTTCTTCAATGCGGAAACCATGCAGAGACATGGTTTAGCCAATATCATGCTCAATACCATACGGATATGGGAAACCCTTCGTTTATCCCACGCTTTCACCGACAAGATGAAGGAAGCATTTAAAGACCCATACAGCGATTGGCACATCAAAAAAGAAGACTCCTCCTTCTACCTCTATCCCCAGCACAACTCACGTCGTTATTTTTGCAATCTCACCGACGACCATTGGGAATGGAGATCTCCCTACACAAGCGAATTTGCGCTCAGCATCACCGTTGAAGGCAAAGGCAGCATCAGCGACCTGGTTATCATCACCCCCAACGGAATGTTAAGTTTCCCATGCACCATAAAAGCAGGGCAATACCTCATCTATGATTTCGAAGGCAACGCCTGCATCACCGACTTAAACTACAATAAACTTGGAGACGTGACCGCAGAAGGCGTATCGGTCTTGAACGAAGGCTCATCCGAAGTGTCGTTTACCTGCACGGTGAAAACGGAAGAGAGAAAAAAGCCTGATGTTGCCATCCGTTATTATACCCACGGCGATGCGCAAAAGCTTTTGTATTTCGGTCAGAAATACCACAAAAGCCATTCCCTTCCCCACAAATGATGATGTTTTTCCGCAAAAAGTATCATCAATAAGGAGTCGTGCGAACGAAACGTCTTTGTATTTTTGCAAACTGAAATAGTAGCATCCCATGACAACACTCGAAAAATTAGATATAGGAAAATCCGCCACCATCAAGGCTGTGAACGGCGAAGGACAACGTCGTCAGCACTTCCTCGACATGGGCCTTATCCCCGATGCCATCGTCAAACTGGTGAAGTTCGCCCCCTTGGGCGACCCGATGGAAGTGATGGTACACGGCTATGCCCTCACCCTCCGCAAAGCCGATGCCGCCTTGATCGAGGTGGAGCCCCTCACCGCTTCTACAGTTGAGGAAGACACCGAATTACAAGACGACAACCACCTATATATCACCTCGTTACCCGACCACAACGCCCACCCAGGCTTGGGTGAGGAAGGCATCTACCACGACAAGACCCACGAGACGCCACTGCCCAAAGGCACCACACTGACTTTCGCCCTTGCCGGACAGCAGAACTGCGGCAAGACCACGCTTTTCAACCAGCTGACGGGCGCCAACCAGCATGTGGGCAACTTCCCCGGCGTCACCGTCGACCGCAAAGACGGCGTCATCAAAGGGCATCCCGACACCTCGGTCACCGACCTGCCGGGCATCTATTCGCTGTCGCCTTACACCTCAGAGGAAATCGTCTCGCGCGAGTTCATCATTAAAGAGAAGCCCAAAGGCATCATCAACATCGTGGACGCCAACAACATCGAACGCAACCTCTACCTCACCATGCAACTCATGGAGTTAGGCATACCTATGGTACTGGCGCTCAACATGATGGACGAGGTGCGCAACAACGGTGGCAGCATCCTCGTGAACGAGATGGAGCAAATCCTGGGCCTTCCCGTGGTGCCCATCTCGGCCTCGAAAAACGAAGGTGTCTCCGAACTCGTCGACCATGCCATCCACATCGCGAAATTCCAGGAAGCCCCTGTGCGTCAGGACTTCTGCGACAAAGACGACCACGGCGGTGCCGTACACCGTTGCCTCCACAGCATCATGCATCTCATCGAGGACCATGCCCAACGCGCCGACATCCCCGTGCGCTTTGCCGCCTCCAAACTCATCGAAGGCGACGCCATCGTCATGGAGGCCTTGCAACTCTCTCAAAACGAGAAAGAGACCCTTGAGCACCTCATCGTGCAGATGGAAGAGGAACGTGGCCTCGACCGTGCCGCAGCGATGGCAGAGATGCGTTTCGCCTTTATCAAGAAGCTCTGCCGTAAAACCGTCATCAAACCCAAGGAAAGTAAAGAATACCAACGCAGCCGCCGCATCGACCGCATCCTGACGGGCAAGTGGACCGCCATCCCCATCTTCATCCTCGTCATGGTGGCCATCATCTACCTCTCCATCGATGCCCTCGGAGCGCCCCTGCAGGACTGGCTCGACCAAGGCATCACATGGCTCGCAGGCGTCTGCGGCACAGCCTTGGCCGACTGGAACGTCAGCCCCGCCGTGCAGTCGCTCGTCGTCGACGGTATCTTCGGCGGCGTAGGCAGCGTGTTGAGTTTCGTGCCTATCATCATCCTGCTGTTCTTCTTCCTCAGCCTGTTGGAGGACAGCGGCTACATGGCGCGTGTGGCCTTCGTCAGCGACAGCTTCTTGCGTAAGCTCGGCCTCACGGGCCACAGCATCGTGCCTATGCTCATCGGCTTTGGCTGCACCGTGCCCGCCGTCATGTCGACACGCACCTTGCATTCCTCCCACGACCGCTGGCGCACCATCCTGCTCACCCCTTTCATGAGCTGTTCAGCGAAAATCCCGATCTACGGCTTCTTCACCAGCATGTTCTTCCCAGGTCGCGGTGGCGTGGTGCTCATCTGCCTCTATCTGCTGGGTATCATCGTTGGTATCATCACCGCACTGATAACCAAATGGTTGGGAAGGAAGAGTGAGGTCTCGCCTTTCGTCATGGAGCTGCCCAACTACCGCATGCCGAACGCGAAGAACGTCGCCCACCTGCTGTGGGACAAGACCAAGGACTTCGTGCAACGCGCCTTCACGGTCATCTTCTTGGCCACCTTGGTCATCTGGTTCCTACAGACCTTCGACTTCCACTTCACCATGGTCGAAAACGGCGAAGGCAGCATGTTGGCGACCGTGGCCGGCTGGATTGCGCCTATCTTCCGCCCCATCGGTTTGGGCGAATGGCAAATCGTCACCGCCTTAGTGAGTGGCTTTATGGCCAAGGAAAGCGTGGTAGCCACATTGGAAGTGCTCAACGCCATGCCGTTATTCACCACAGTAACGAGCATCTCCATGCTGGTGTTCTGCCTGCTCTACACGCCTTGTGTGGCCGCCGTGGCCGCCATCCGTCGCGAATTGGGCACCAAATGGATGCTATTCATCATCCTGTTCCAATGCGTCATAGCCTGGCTTTGCGCTTGGTTTGCCTATCTCATCGCTAATGCCGTCATCGCATGAACCTGCCTACCGCCATAGTGTTGCTAGTCGTCTTGGCAATGGTCGTTGTTGCCATCCACTTCCTGCGGAAGGGCAAGGGATCATGTTCGTGTGGTGAAAATGGCAAGAAAACGATGAAAGGCAAATGTGCTTCATGTTCGGCGGAGTGTCCGCTGAGAGGGCGCTGACAATCAAGCCTTTTCCAGTTCACACAATCCATCGCAATTGCCCACCACGAAATCAAGAGGCGGGTTGTCGCCTTGGACAAGGCGAGTCAGATAGAGTGGCTCGCCAAGGATGAAGAGGCTGCAACAGAAAGTGTTTCCTACTTTGAGCTTGGAGTTTTCAGCCGATTCGACAACAAACTTTTGTTCGCCGAGATAACGGAAAGTACAACGACGGTCTGGCTTCCATGAGACCTTTACACAATCGCCAACGCTCAGGTCGGCCACTGCGATATGGGGCGACAACACCTCATCAGACCCGCTTCCCTTTCCAATGTCTTCCACAAAGTCCTCCCAATTATCGTAACCAAGAAAACGCGAAAGGATTTCCAAGGTGCTGTTTCGTGTTTGGTCAGCACCTTCGATGTAACCCCACAAACGTTTCAGCGTCGTTGGGCTCATGGTTTCTCTGGTTCGCTCAAAGACAGCGCCACTCAGGAAGATGAAGTCCGTGGGCGTTTTCATCTTGCGTTTCAAGCTCTTTTCGATGCGTTTCTTGAGTTCTGATATTTCGGGGCTGGTTTTTTGCATAGGTCGGGATTTTACGTTGCAAAGATGCGGCATTTTTTTGAAACTACAGTAGTCCTTGTTGGTCCTTTTTTATTGGAATGAAAATAGCACAGCTTTATTTTCTATCTTTGCGCCAAACTCAAGAGATGACCCAAGAAAGCACATCCGGGCCCTTTGGCGGCAAGTTCCTCTCGGAGGAAGAAACACAAACGTCATTTGAACCGATACCGAGCCATGGTTTCAGCGAACTGGTGAAGGTGAAGCGACAAGGTCGATGGTTTCTTCTGAAAGGCCTGAAGCCTGAATATCGCAAACAGCCAGTATATCTGGAATTGCTAAAAAAAGAGTATGCCTTGATGGTACAACTCGACCACCCCAACATTGTGAAAGCCTACGCCAAGGAGATGAACGATGCGTTGGGTCCATGTATCGTGATGGAATACATCGACGGAATGACCTTGGACCGTTTTTTGGACAGCAAGCCTTCGCGACAAGCGCGGCGCAAGGTGGTAGACCAACTCATTGACGCATTGGCCTATATTCACAACAGGCAGATTTTGCACCGCGACCTAAAGCCAAGCAATATCCTCATTACACACAATGGCAACAATGTGAAAATCCTCGATTTCGGGCTTTCCGACGCCGATGATTATGCCATACTGAAACAATCCGCCGGCACTTTGGGATTTATATCACCTGAACAGAAACAAAAAAGTGCATCCAACAGCAATATAATAATAGATTGCAAATCAGATATCTATACTTTTGGTTTGCTGTTGCGTGAGATTTTTCCTCACCAGTATCGTTGTATCACAGTCAAATGCACACGCAAAAATCCCGAACAACGCTATGCCGACATGGAAGAAGTGCGCAAGGCTTTTGAGCGGTACGACTTCCGGAGGCGTTGGTTGCCAATGATAGTTATGGTTGCGGTGATAGCGGCTTTGCTTTTCTTTTCCATTAGGCCTGCCCCAACCATCGAGCAGTCCGATTCTTTAGTCGAAAGCCTATCGACGGACCAGTTGAAGTATGTTGAAGAGGCGGAATGGTATATCAACAAGATGCTTCGTCCCATCGCCGAAGAGGCCCAAAAGGGTCAAGAATACCGCGAAGTGCTCGTGGCAAGGTTGTCGAATACCAAAGTGGCCATTAATGCCTTGATTCAGGAAATGAGTTGCCTGTATCCATCTAATAGTCAGGAATATTTATCTTTTCTTTCCATGGCAGACAACATTCATAAGAGAAAAGAATTACAGTTTCTCAATCCAATTAATGCTGTCACCAAATCGTACAGGGAAGACTACGGCAAGGAGCTGTTGAGCCAATCGGAATACGACAGTTTGGAATGGATGGTGTCGCCTTCGCTAACCACCCGCTCTGTGACAGGAATCACGACTTCCTCGGCAACTGGCGGCATTAATATCCTTGGAAAAGGCTATCCTGGTGGAGTGGAACGGGGCCTCTGTTGGGGCATGCTTCACAACCCGACTATCAAGAGCAAGCACGCTTGTTTCGACAGTATGGCCGACACCCTTGTCATGACAGGTTTGTTGCCCAACACCACCTACTTCGTCAGGGCATATATCTCTGGCAGCGCTGGCGTCTATTATGGCAGCGAAGTCACTTTTACTACCTTGTCTGATGACGTGGCAACGTCTGTGGAAGAGGGGGCCTTGCCAGGACTTTTTTCGGTCGCTGAAGGACGTCAGGTGCAGTTCTCGAAAGGCAACCTGCAATACCAAGCCTCTACAGGCACATGGCGTTTCGCCGAGCATCAGTATGACTTTGTCGGCAAAGCCAATGAAAACATCTCGGCAACCTATGACGGTTGGATCGACCTGTTCGGATGGGGCACGAGTGGCTATGACCACGGTGCGTTGCATTGGCAGCCATGGAGTAGCGATACCATAGCGCAAAACAACGCCTTCTATTACGCATACGGCAATGCCTCGTATGACCTCAACGACATGACAGGAAAGGCGGATTGGGGATATAATGCCATCTCGAATGGCGGCAACAAAGAAAACCTGTGGCACACTCCGAGTATTAGAGAATGGGTGTATCTGTTGTACGTCCGCAATACCGTCTCGGGTGTACGTTATGCAAAAGCATTCGTCAACGGTGAGGAAAGCCTGCTTATCCTTCCCGACAATTGGCATGTCGCCACCTATCATCTGAATTCCATCAACAGCTTTGAGGCCCCGTACAGGGCAAACGAAATCAGTCTTTCCGACTGGCAACAAATGCTGGAGCCTGCCGGCGCGGTGCTTTTGCCTGCTGCAGGTACACGCACTGTCGGCAATGTTTTTTGGGGAGCATTTGCCTACCACACCGCGAATGCCGGTTCGGAAAACTCATACTGGATGTCATGCGTAATCGATAGGCTTATCGACGCTCGCACGGGTCACCGTGGCGACGGGATGGCGGTGCGCTTGGTGCGGGATGTGAAGTGAGAAACCGCTAAATTTTTTCCAGCCTATTTATAGAGGTCGTTATGCAGGCAATGCCAGTGCCGTACAGCGAGATTCTTTTACTGGCTGCATAACAACACTCACCCTCAATCTTCAGCCAGTTCTGCACCCTAAACTAATGACAATCAATCCCAAACAAAAAGGACCAACAAGGACCAGCGGGAAACGGATTTTTTTTAAGTTATTTGCAGACGAAATCTTATCAACAAAATCAATCATTTAAAAGTTGTGCCCGACACGTATTTAGGGATAAAGAAATGAAAATTAAAAAAGAACACATTATTGGCGCAGCAATTGCTCTAGTTGCCATGGTTTCGATCTTCTTTCTGCCGATAGTGAATATTGGCGGAGAAGGAGTCGCGTTGTTCGAAGGGTTTGAATACTATCCAGTGTTTGCTCTTACCTGGATCGTATTTCCCGTGCTTTGCATTGTTGCCAACCTTGTCGGCAAACTCCGTGGACTGGCAGCTTGGCTTATGTTGATACCGTTTCTTTATGGACTCATTTACTATGCTGTCCCTGAATGCTCCGCTGGTATCGGAGTATGGATTTACGGTGTCTTAACCGCTGTGTTAATTATCTACACAAAAAAAACGAAAAACGCATAAATACAATCAAACAACTTACCAACTCAGCAGGCAACTGGATAAAGACCGCCACAAAGAAAATGAAGAAAACCATTATGACAGCAGCAGTGATGGCTTTCCTGATGGGAAGTTTCTGCGCCACCGTTTCCGCTATGGAAAACACTAGAAAGGCGAAAATGGAAATTGTAGCCGGTGACAATTGGGACAAGGTTCTCGACGAGTACGAGAAATACGTCGACCAATACATCAAGACTTACAAGAAAGCCATGAGCGGTGACATGAGCGCCATGAGCGAGTATGTGAAACTGGCCGAAAAAGCACAAAAGCTCGCCGACAAACTCGAAAAGGCCGAGGACGAGATGACCACGGCACAACTGAAGCGTTATGCCAAGATTACCGAAAAGATGTCGAAAGCATTGCTCGACAACTAAAAACAAACAAACAAATAAACCTACGAATTAAATTAACAAACCATTAAAAGTTGCACCCGACACGGATTTAGGGACAAGAAAATGAAGAAAATAGCTTTAATTATGTTGGCCGTCGTTTCGATGGCTTTGGTCTCCTGCGGAGGAGGAAACAGCTCCTCTAGTAAAAGAGGACCTGAAATCACTTTGGACGAACTGGATGATTACTACAATGTGAAGAGTTACAAACTTGAAACCAATGCAGAGGTGAAGGGCAAAGATCACCTTGATGATGTCAAAGGAACGCTTACTCTTGTCCTGAAACGCAACAAAGAAGAGATGAAACTTAAGGCAAGCCAAATCGAAGGTGCTCATGTGAATGCGTCAGCCAAAGATTATGATGGCATCAAGACGTTGTTTTATGGTGACTGCGACGGCCTCATTAAACGAATCGTAAAAGAAAATGAGAAAGAAGTCACTTTGGAAATTCCAATAAGAGGCGTCGATCCGACAATTAGCTGGGATTCTGAAGAGAAAAAAAACGAAGAAAGAACTGCTTTCTATAATGCACTTACTAAAAGTGAATGCTTGGCTGAAATTAACCTATATGTTGACCTTAAAGACGAATAATAAACTGTGTCAAGAAGAAGTGTCAAATATCAGTATATCACAAAAGCCAACATCATCCTTTTTGGCACGAGTAATTCAGGCAAGACTACGACCTTAAAGATTCTCTATTATCTTCTAACAGGGACAATACCTCCCGTTAACACGCCTCGCATTCAAATCACTTACAAGGGTTTGAAGATCGATTTTGCCTTCAATGGCGATCATATTGACGTGGTTGAAGAAAATGTGGCATTCTTTAAGAACAATCCTTGCGATATTGCCGTTTCTCCAACTCGGACGGAAGGTGGTCCCGTCATGGCAATGAACTATTTCATCGACAAGACTCTCCCAATAACAGAAAACATTCTCTGGAAAAGGACTACGGACATTCCGAGTTCAAAACGTGCGGCAAAAAAATGTGCTTCTGAACCGTCAAACTTTGCGAAGAACTTGCCGCAATCGTACCAGATGGCAAATAAGCTGAAAAAGATTATTGACGAAATTGCTGTCTAAATCAAGAAAGGGAGCTGCGTTTTCTTAACCCAAGCTCCCTTTCACTAAATTACACAAAATATATTTTAGTTGCGCCCGACACGAACTTAGGGATTAGAAAATGAAAAAACTTGCATTAATCATGTTGGCTGTCGTTTCGATGGCATTGGTCTCTTGCGGAAGAGGCAACAATGACAAGCAACAACCGAAAGAGAACACGCAGGTGGCAGAAACACCAACACCAGATACCTACACTGAAACAGTCAAGGATAGCGAAGTGTTGGATGAACCGTTGGAAACCGAGGAGAACGAAACAGCCGCTCCACAATTTGTTGTGGTCGATGCCACCGACCTACGGCTGCGCTTCGGCCCTTCCATTGAAGCCGATACCTACAAAAAGCTTGATGGAAAGAATGAACATGTCAACAAAGGCGAATGTTTCCCGTATTTGGGAGAAGAAGGCGACTTCTACAAGATTGACTACCATGGTCAGGAATTGTGGGTCGCCAAGGAATTCACCTATCTGTCGGACACTTATGTTACAATGGCTGTTACGGGCGACAATGACGACGATGATTTCTCAATAGCCGACTCCGCCGACTGGGATAAGATTTTGGACGAATATGAGCAATACGTCAATAAGTATTACAGCTTTGCCGAGAAAGTGAGCAAAGGCAATGCCTCGGCTATGACAGATGCTTTGTCGATGGCAGAAAAAGCAGCTTCGTTGGCTGAGAAGTTGGACCGCGCTGACGACAACCTCTCAACGGCTCAGATGAACCGCCTGCTCAAGATCCAAAACAAGATGGCGCAAGCAGCCACTAAAATGGCGGGTGCTGCATCGAATGTTGAGGACATGATGAACGATTTGGAAAACATGAATATCGAGGACCTCCTAAAGAACATGCCGGAAATTCCAGACTTTTGATAATGGATTTTGGGAGATTGTTGTAGCCAGAAACTTCAATATCCAGATGAGTTTAAAGTTGTTGAAGTTTACTCCTCTTCGTCAAGGACATTAAAAACTCAACAACCGAAGGCAATTCCCAAAAACCGATTTGGAAGAACTGAACGGTGATGCAACGAGTACACCCCGTATGGGAGGACTTTAATAGAGAAAACCGAATGCCCAAAGGGGAATTTTTCTGAAAACAGACTTTCCATACCAAATCATTTTACTAGCATTATCGTTGACGAACACTTCCCGAATAATAATGTTTACATAGATAAACATATAATATCCAATTGTGTTAATCTTGATAAACACATTTCTGCGATGCAGAAATAAAAAGAATTATTCATTTGTGAATGATTTTGGATGAAAAATCCTTTTTTACTAGCAAGACTATCTCATAGGTGGATAGATAATCAAACACCCCCAGACTTAAACCCAAAGTTGTTTACTCCACCAAATGGTAATATTTCGGCTGATACCCCTCCCACTCCCCTTTCAGCAGCTCGGGGTGGAAGAAATAGATGAAATCAGCCAGCAGCAGGTCAGGCTCGCACTGCGACTGCTCGAAATACCCCGTCGAGAGGATGTCGCAGACGATGATTTGATGGTTTTTAAAGGCGTCGAAGAGCGGATAGACAGGGCTTTCCTTGGCTAACGACTCGTAAGTCATCGGGAAAGGATTGGAGTTGATGACGCGCCAAAAATCAGCCTTTTGAGCCTTGGCTAAAATCGTTTCGGCATCCATGGGGACGCTGGCCGTCGAGGGGTTGTCCTTCCATATATAGTCGGCACCAGCATCGGCAAAGAGCTTGGCAATATAGCTGCGGCCACCTGCCACGTACCACTGTCCGTTGAAGGCCAAGTCGGAAAACACCGTTGGACGGTGCTCAACATTGGCGCAAAGGCCGGAAAGCGCATTATAACGTCTTTCAATGTCGTCAAACCAAGCGTCGGCCTTGTCCTCGCAGCCCGCAAGCATCCCGATGACACGAATCCACTCGGCGCGACCCAAGGGCGTGTTTTCCATATAATCGGCAAAGGGGAACAGCACGGCACCCGTGACGTTCAATCCGCCTTGGTTGCCATCGAAATAAGGGGAATAAAGCAAGGCATCGGGTTGCAGTTGTATCATCCGCTCGATGTCGGCAGCAGCCTCCGTGCCAATGTCGTAGACCTTTTCCTCCGCCAACAAGCTAAGCATCGTAGAATCATGCACAAAACGCCCTTCAAGGATGCCTTTCACGCGGTCAATCTCACCCAAACGCATGAACACCGACCATTGCGTGGCGGAGAATGAAATCACTGAATTGACAGGGACATTGAGGATGCCTTTCACATCTTTGTCGACGGCCTTCGTCGTGTCCTTGACGAAGGCAAAAGAACCCAAGGATAGTGTAGTGTCCCAGGGGCAGATTACCTCTGCGCGATAACCGTAGTCTTTTTCGTACACCACAATGTTTCGGGCATAGCGCATGAGGTTGTCGCCATGCGATGTATCATTGCTCTCTTGTACTTTAGGTGCACAAGCGACAAAAAGCAGCAACAGGCACAACACCCACATACAGCAAAACAGGCATCGCTTTGCGTCACGGCGAGGCACGAAGCAGTCCAGGCCACCGCCATGTGAATTATGGTCTATTGTCTGGATTGCTTCGTCGTGCCTCCTCGCAATGTCGCGAAGCGGCAGACATGTTTGGATCTTATTTTCCATTGATTTCCTCCAAACAGTCTTTGCACAGGCAGTCGCTGTAATGATCTTTCAGATAGGCTTTTGTGGCGTCAGTGAGCTTCACCTTGACGCACCAGCAGTCGATGGAATGCACGCATTCGAAGGTTTTTCCGCAGCGGGGACAGGTTTTGGTCATTGTTGAACTGTTGATATTGTTGAACTGTTTGTTAGAAAGTTCGGGCGGATGTGAAATCCGCCCGAACTGAGTTGGGGATTTGCCATCCCCTAAAAGAATATCAATTATTTAAACAACATTGCACTGGGGAATATGTCAGCCTTAAACGAGCTAAGCAGCACGCCGTCGGCGGTATAGCGATACACCATTCCAGGAGCCACTGGGTTGCCGATGCGAGAGACATATATTTCTCCCGTCCTGGGGTCGACAGCCATGTTATAGAACGTGTCGCCTTCCGACGAGATGCAGAACGCCTCAGAAAACTGCTGCGTCTCGACATCGAAACGGTGGACTTCGCTGTCGGAAGCATCGCCATCTTCGTCGACATGACTCACGATGACATAGAAATAGCGGCCCGTAGGGTCTGCTTTGATGTTGGATGCGGCAAAACGAATCACTTCACCTGTTTCAGGGTCGACGACATCGTCGAATGTATAGCGGCACTGGGCGGTCTTCAGCATCGGGTCGATCTCCCACATCGTCGGCTTCTCGCCGTCGTCCTGCCAGGTGGCACCTTCGCAGAGCACCCACACGTGGTTGTTCTTGTCAACCACCATCGTGTTAGGCTCCTTCCCCACCCTGATTTCGGCCACTTTCACATCGTTGTCGATGTCAACAACCTGCACGGTGTTCTTCTCCATAGCGGGGAAGTAGTAGTTCGACCAGTTGCTGAAATATAACTCGTTGCCCACCTGCACCATTTTTTCCGTGGTCTTGCCCGTCTCCACAAATCCGCAATGGGTCATATCCTGCGGATTGATAATCCACAAGCCCTTGCCAATCAAGTCGCTGACGTAGGCTTTGTTAGGCGCCACAATGTGCATCTCACGGGGCGAATAGAAATCTACCAACTGATATGGCTTCGTGGTATCAAGAACCAAGGTATTGGCATCCACCTTATAAATGTAGTTACTGCTATTGACAACAATAAAGAGCTTGCCATCCAACAAAGCCATGCTTTCAGGCACATCGCCAATCGGGATGCCGTTGACCTTATAAAACAATTTGTTGGCTACCGTGTCAGCCTCAGGGTCGTAAAATGACAACGAGCCACCATCGGAAAATTGGTACACTCCTTCGTTAAGGACGAGCACACCGGAACCGAGGTTGAACATGCCAGGGTCGACAGGCGAAGGCTGAGGCTTGCAGGAAAACAGCGTCACGGCCATTATCGCCAGCAATAAGATCTGTAATCTTTTCATTGAAATCGTGTTTATTGTTTCACAATACGTTTCGTCACTACTTTGCCCTCCGCTGTGACGCGAACGAAATAAATTCCTTGACCTACACTGTCCAAATCAATGGTATCATCCTCCGACACCATCACCTGTTGTCCCATAAGATTAAAGACTTCCACCATTTGCAGGCCTTCTGCCTTGACAAACAGCCTGTCTTTCACCGGATTGGGATACAAGGCCACGAAATCATCTTCATTTTCGGTCACGTCGTTATGTGCCAAGTCGTGAATCACGCCCACGGCATCAAGGTCGAAGCCACCGGATTTGAACCCAGTAGGCCAAGGGTCGTTGACGACATGGCCTTGAGAATCATATCTTGCACAAGAATCAATACTAATGCAGCCCACCACATCCACGAGGCGGACATGGGTGATTCGGTCCTTATTGAGCAGGGCATTGTCCTCAACCTCGTCGAGATCGAAAGGCGTGCCATACATGACCTCGTATTTGCCTGCGAAATTGTGTATCTGCGAGGGATCGATGGCATCCGCATTTTCCAGTTGTGTTTCACTTTGCACATGAGTGACAGCTGGGAAACGGAAGAAATGCTCACCATCGGAGCTGACCTCCACAAAGGCAAGCTCGAGGAAATACAGGGTCATCGTCGAATCCGTATCGGGGTGAAGGCCATTTTCAAAGACGGCAAAATCGGGACCTTTGCCATTGAAGATGGGCGAATCAAAGGTCAACGTGGCTGTTCCGCCGTCGCCGAGACTCACGACATCCATCGTGCCACCTGGCTTACCCAAGGCAAGGGTCTCGTCGCCAAAGGAAGCCAAAGCCGAATTAGGCACGTCGATACGCTTGGGGCCACGTTCCACGGCGCAACCTGTAGCCCATGCCACAAACGCCGACGAGTCGGCATGCATGGCCGTGGTGCCGGCGAAACACGATGCAGGCGGAAACTGCGCCCACAACATCGTCGGCACCAAAGCCAAAAGCAGTATGGAAAGCCTTTTTATCATTTCACCACGAGTTTGGCGGTACGCACGGCGCTGTCGTTGCTGACACGGACGAAGTACACTCCGCTACTCATCGTTTCAGTGCCGAGACGCACTTGCTCGCCAGCCTCAGCCTCGACGCTCATGGTGCTGACCACGCGGCCCTGAATGTCGTAGACCGACACCATGTTCAAGCCTGCATCCTCGATGGTCACGAAGGCCTCATTTTCAGCAGGATTCGGATAGACCGACAGCGTCATCGACAGGCTCTCGTTCACGCCAGTATAGATAGTGGCAGGTTCAATGGGTTGTTCCCAAGAAATGGTGGTCCAATCTGAGGACATGATGCTGCAAGCGACGCCGCCAATCTTCACGAAGTCGCCGTTGTGAATCGGCTCGGCAGCCATGGCGTTCATTCCCATCATACCATTCACGCTATGCATGGGGACATCATAATCCTCATCGCCCCACTCAGCATCCGGGTTGGGGCACATGGTCAGGTTATAATTCTCATCCACGTAAGTGACATTGCTGGGGGCAGAACCAACCACTACCAAACGTTCGTCAACAGCGGCGATATCGGTAAGGGCCTGGAAAACGGTGGCCTCACCATCGAAACGATAGCCCCATGCGAGAGCCGTCTCAGTGTAGCTGCACCAGCTGATGGCAACCACGACTTCGTTTTCGCCTTCGCCAATCCAATATTTAATGTCTTCAGGGGAAATAGTAGCATCTACCACATCACCACCTGCGTTCGGGTCGACGGCAGGAACAATCTCGGTAGCCCATGAGATGGTGGTCCAGTCGGACGACATGGTGCCACAAGCAACGCCGCCAATCTTCACGAAGTCGCCGTTGTGAATCGGTTCGGCGGCCATGGCGTTCATTCCCATCATACCATTCACGCTGTGCATGGGGACATCATAATCCTCATCACCCCACTCTGCATCCGGGTTCGGGCACATGGTCAGGTTGAATTCCTCATCCACGTATGTGACATTAGAGGGAGCCGAACCAATGACCGTCAGACGGCTGTCAGCGGCGGCGATATCGGTAAGGGCCTGGAAAACGGTGGCCTCGCCGTCGAAGCGATAGCCCCAAGCCAGAGCCGTTTCAGTGTAGCTGCACCAACTGATGGCAACCACAACTTCGTTTTCACCCTCGCCGATCCAATACTGGATTTCGTCAGCGGAGATAGTAGCATCCTGTTGAGCAAACAGGTTGGTCGAGAAAAGACCGAAGATTCCCATGAGGAATAAAAGTGTAAAGTTTTTAAAACGCATAATACTTTAAGTTTAAAGGTTTGATAATAAGTTATTTACCTCAAAACTTCAAGGAAAATGTTGGTACACCTTATAATAATAAGGAAAGGCCAGCTCTTATCCCGAAAGCTTTGTTTCACTGACAAGCGGCAGGTCTTCTGACTTACTCCTTTGGGCTTTGCGCCTTCCCGAAAAACGAGGTTTTCAGTGGCATTGTGCTCGGCGTGAAGAGCTTACAGCAGCGGGAACTGTCCGGGATTCTCACCCGATTCCCTATTGAGCCTTGCGGCACCGCTTATCGGCGGCAAAGATAAGCAATTTTTCCATTAGGCATGTCTCAATCAAGAAAAAGTTGCTATTTTTGCCCTTTCAAAACGTTTGATTATTTACGAAATAACTCACATAATGAAAAAGCTAACCACATTTTTCGCCGCCTTGTTCCTTTGCCTTGGGATGGCACAAGCGCAAGATGTCTATTATTCAGGCAACAGCAAGATTTGGAAAAACGACTCGCTGTTATACAACCTCACCGACAGCATCAGCATCCAACTGAAAGCCATTCAAGTGACGGACTCCGGGTCTGTCTATAGCGCAGGATACGCATTCGACACTGCTGGTATTCAGGGCCGTATTTGGATGAATGACTCTTGCGTTTTCACTGGCGACACCAACACTTATTTCGACCATTTGGCTCTCACCGCCAACGGCTGGACGGCGGCTGGCTTCAACAACGTCTGGCAAAACGGGGAACTTCTTTATTCCTACAGTCATGGAGAAGACGAGTGCCACATTCAGGGTTTAGCCGTTGACACAACGACAGGCGACATTTATGCAGGTGGCGCTATCTCCTTCGTTAGCGACTCTCTCTTCCATGCCTGCGTTTGGAAAAACGACTCGCTCCTTTGGATGGAAGACACCGTTTCGAGCATCCAAAACATCTGCTTTGGCGGTGGAAACATTTATGCAGCAGGGTTCATGATTGAAAACGACTCCCTCTACGGTGTCATCTGGCAAAACGACTCCATCATCTATCAAATGGAAAACGCCAACTTCGGGCACATCGCTGAATTTAACGGAAGCCTATATTGGTCTGGACTTTCCATGACTGATACAGTATTTTATATTTGGCAAGACGGCGAGGTGCTCTACGCCTTGCCCGAACTTTCTGGAATCAGCAATTTAGTCGTCAACGAGGATGGCGTATATTACACTGACGCACAAACGGTTTATAAAGATGGCGAAGTCCTCTATCAGCCCGGATGCATCATCACGGACCTCGTCGTGATTCCCACCTCTCCCGAACCTCCCGTACCCATGGGCACCCTCACCGTGACGGTCAACGACACACTCATGGGCAGCGTTATTGGCGAAGGCACTTATCCCTTGGGCGACACCGTCACCATCGAAGCCGTTCCCAATGTGGGCTACGAGTTCCTGCAATGGCACGACAGCATCACCGACAACCCGAGAGACATCCTCTTCACGCATGACACCACCTTCACCGCTTATTTCGGTCTGGCCGAATACACCATCACGACAGCGGTTAACCCCGAAGGCACCGGCACCGTGACCGAAGGCGGCATCTACCATTATGGCGATACCATCACACTGGTGGCAGTGGCCGATTCCAGCTACCTGTTCCTCAGATGGGACGACGGCAACACTGACAACCCACGTGACGTCATCGTCACGCAAAGCGCCACCTTCATTGCCTATTTCGTTAACGCCGAATGCACTATTGAAACTTTAGTTACCCCAGAAGGCACTGGCACCGTGACGGGTGCTGGCACCTATCCCTATGGCGACACCATAGTGTTGATAGCCACCCCCATCACTGGCTATGAGTTCATCAGCTGGAACGACGGCAACACCGAGAACCCACGCACCCTCGTCGTCACAGAGAACCAGACCTACACCGCGCAGTTCGACATCATCCAACATGTCGTCACCACGGTAGTCACGCCCGAAGGCAGCGGCACCGTGGAAGGAGGCGGCATCTACCCTTACGGCGAAACCGTTACTTTGACGGCGCAAAACAACACGGGCTATATCTTCAAGATGTGGTCCGATGAGGTTTTCGACAACCCACGCCAAGTCGTTGTAGATCGTGACACCACATACACTGCCGTTTTCTCGCCGTTGCAATATACGATTACGACAGGCAGCGACCCCGAGGAAGGCGGTGTTGTGGAAGGTGGCGGCCGCTATCCCTATGGTGAACCCGTCACCTTGACGGCACGCCCAGCCAACAACTACAGCTTCCTCTGCTGGCAAGACGGCATCACCAGCAACCCGCGCAACATCATCGTCACAGGCGACGCTACTTACAAAGCCCTCTTCCGATTCACTGGCACTGTTGAGTATCACATCAAGCTGATCCCCAGTGATGCCAGTATGGGCACCGTGGAGGGCGAGGGACAATATCCCGCCGGTTCCGTCATCGAAATCAAGGCCGTTCCTTTCGAGCATGCCCAATTCGTCGGCTGGGATGACGGCAACACCGACAATCCTCGCACCTTGGTGGTCAATTCCGACATGATTCTCACTGCCATCTTTGAGCCTCGGCCGATGTACACCATCACCGTGACATCGATTTCCAACACCATGGGCACGGTCTTCGGCGGAGGCACCTTCTACGCCAACACGGAAATCAATATCGGGGCCATACCGTACGAAGGCTTCCATTTCGCAGGATGGCAGGATGGTGAGATGAGCAACCCGCGCACCATCACTGTCACGGAGGATGCTGAATACATCGCCAACTTCTCGCAGACATTGCCGACAACATACACGGTCACTGTGCATTACCTTCCCGAGCAAGGCTACATCCTTGGTGCAGGCTCATACATCGAGGGCACAACCGCCACGCTAGTTGCCATTTCCAAAGAAGGCTATGTCTTTGCCCAATGGAGCGACGGCATCACCGACGAAACACGAGAAATCCTCGTTGACCACGACATCGAATTGTCCGCCTTCTTCTCCTTCACCGACGTGGAAGAGAATGACGCAATAAGCCTCTGCCTCTACCCCAACCCCGCTAGCGACGTCATCCGCATTGAGGGGACAGAAGGCATTCACGACATCTGCATCTTCAACCTGATGGGCCAAGTGGTAAAAACCGCCACCATTCAAGACAACGAGGAGATACACATCGACGATCTTCCTGCAGGCTTGTACCTTATTCGTATCGACAGCCTACACGCCATCAGATTCATAAAGGAAAACAAATAATCACCAACCTTATATGAAGAAAGCGAACTCATAACCGAACAAGAAGAGCGTGAGATTTGAGAACACAGCAAAAGCCATAGGTCTGTTGGATGACTTAAACGATGAATAAAGTCTCCTGACGTTAACAAAAAAAGCGGAAAGCCGACTCCAATTGACTTTCCGCTTTTGCTTTTTAGGGCAACGCTCCTTACCTCGTCAACACGAGCTTCAGCGTCTCGTTGCCTGCCTCCGACACGGCGTTGATGAAATACACGCCTGAAGTCAGACTGTTGAGATGGTTTTCCAATGTCGTGTGATTTAATCCGTTGAAGTGATAGCTGAACAACTGGCGACCCGTGATGTCGAACACCGTCAGCTCGGCCTTGTGGAGATCGTTGAGTACCACATGCACTTCACCCTGGGAAGGATTGGGATACACGGAGATGATATGTGCGGGCGTATTTCCCGTCGACTCCTCCATGCTCAGCAACTCCAAGGCTTGACTAAAATCGGGAATGCCATAGCCATAATAGCTGTCGGGGTTGCCTGCGCGGTTGCCACACTGACGGATGACATCACAGATCTCCTGCACCGAGGAGTAAGGACGCGCCTGACGCAGGCATGCCACTGCACCTGCCAACACGGGTGTGGCGAAAGAGGTGCCACTGCCGTTGTAATAATCCCATCCCCATCCCGGGTAACCAGTAGCCACATACGTACCTTCTCCCAATGCCATCACATCGGGTTTGATGCGACCGTCGTAGGTAGGACCCACCGAGCTGAAACTGGCACGTTCGCCCGAGGCACCGACAGCCCCAACGGTCAAAATGTGTTCGGCATCGGCAGGGATACCCAAAGTGCAGGTGCCTGAGCCTTCGTTGCCTGCGGCGTTGACGCAAATCATGCCACGACTGGCAGCTATTTCGGCACCTATCGTCATAGGAGCGGTGTGACCGTCAAAGTGAGAGAACGGATGACCCCATTGCGTCATGTCGAAGTCGATGTAACCTAACGAAGTAGAGCACACATCAACTCCGAGGCTGTCAGCGAATTCTGCGCCCGAAACCCAGTTGTATTCCTCAACGATATTCTCGCCATCGCCATCCTCGGTATGAATCAGGTAATAGGATGCTTTGGGAGCTGTACCCACCATGGTGTTGGGGTCATAGGCAGCCATGGTACTCAAACAAGAGGTGCCATGTGTAGATTGGGTATATACCGAAGTGGCGCCGTATACAAAGTCGCGCACGCCAAGCAGACGACCTTCCTCGCGCATATTGTCGAAACAAGTTTGGGCGTCGGTGCCGATGAAGCCGCCATCCAACACGGCAATGACAACACCAGTGCCATCATATCCCATATCGTGCAGAACATTGACTTTCAACTGCGTCACCTGATCTTCGGCACCACCATAATAGCCTCTCAAACCGCGATTGGCCACCACGGGTTTCATTTCATTGGCCATCCAACGTTGCTTTTGTTCTTGTGCCTTCAAGTCGTTGGGGCAGTTACGCACCGTCGACACAAAATCCAGGGCATTGATGGCATCAATCACGCCGGGATCGGTGACATGAACAGTGACCCCGTTCAGCCACTTCGAAGGGTTAAGTAACTCAGCACCGCAATTGGCTACCGCCTGAAGGTATTGCGGATTGACAGGGATGTCGTACTCATCGATGGCTATACCCAGATTGGCACGGCGTTGTAAGGCCCTTGGGCTCAGATAAGCCTCAGGGTTGTCGATAGAATAAGGTGAGTTGTCCTTGTCGGTGAACTGCACCCAGTAGATGTTGGTCGCGATCTGTGCTTGTGCAAACATGGTGACAACCAAAAACATAACTAAAAACGCTACTTTTCTCATAGTGTATAAAATTTAAAATGTAATAATCCATTAGGAGCTAAAAAGCGCGCAAAAATAACATAAATTATAGTCGTAAGCTGCAATTTGAACCAAAATCAGTAATTTTGCGGAAAATTTCAAAACACACGCCATGCGCATCGACATCATCGCCGTTTTCCCTGAAATGTTTGAGGGACCCTTCACCGAATCCATCATCAAACGCGCCATCAACAAGGGCATTGTGGAAATCGGGCTGCACAACCTCCGCGACTATACCACCGACAAGCACCACAAGGTGGACGACTACGCTTTTGCCGCCGGTGCGGGCATGGTGATGATGATCGAGCCCGTCGACAACTGCATCAGCCACCTGAAAAGCCAACGCGACTACGACGAAGTCATCTACATGAGCCCCGACGGCGAGATGCTCGACCAGCCTTTGTGTAACCAACTCTCGATGAAGGAGAACATCATCATCCTCTGCGGTCACTACAAAGGAATCGACGAACGTATCCGCGAGCACTTGATTACCAAGGAGATAAGTATTGGCAATTATGTCCTCTCCGGAGGGGAACTCGGTGCCGCCGTCTTGGTTGACAGCCTAGTGCGCCTCATCCCAGGAGCCTTGGGCGACGAGACCTCTGCCCTCTCCGACTCGTTCCAGGACGGTTTGGTGTCGCCTCCCGTCTATACGCGTCCGCGAAACTACAAAGGTTGGGAGGTCCCCGAGGTGCTTTTGTCGGGCAACGACAAGCTCATCAACGACTGGAAACTTGAGCAAGCCATCGAACGCACCAAGGCACGCCGACCAGAAATGTACGAAATTTTCAAAAAAAGCTGAGGAATATAAGTTTTGTATTGTTTTTTTGTGTATTTTTGCACCCACTTTTGGAGAAAAATATACAAAAATCATATAAAATGAGCAAACAAGCATTAATCCAATTCGTTGAAGATCAAATCGTTGTAAAAGATTTTCCGAAGTTCAAGACAGGTGACACCATCACGGTGACCTACAAAATTATCGAAGGACAAAAAGAGCGTCTGCAAAAGTTCCAGGGCATCGTCCTGAAGCGCAGCGGCCAAGGCAAGACCGGCACTTTCACCATCCGCAAGATTTCCAACAACATCGGTGTTGAGAGATGCTTCCCGATTGCCTCCCCCATGATTGAGAACATCGAGCTCAACAAGCAGGGTGCAGTCCGCAAGTCACGCATTTACTACCTCCGTGGTCTGCGTGGTAAGAAAGCCAGAATCAAGGAACTCAAGAAGTAATTGGTTTCGGCAACAACGAACAAAAAAGCTCCGAGCGTCGCTCGGAGCTTTTCTTTTTTATTCTTCTTTCTTCTTCCGTTTAAAGATCTTGGTTCGTAGCATGAAGATTGTCAAGGCGACCCAGAAGACCACCAAGATGCCTAAAGTGATCCAGGCGGAATGCAAGCTCTGTGGTGCAATGCCCAGCAGCAGCAACACAGGGAAGCCCAAGACGATGGCGGCCAACGACTGCAAGACGAGGTTGTTGGCGGCAGGCGTCTCAAACTTCGGGTCGATTTCACGCAACAAAATCATGCCGTTGCTGGCAGTGCCCGTCAGCATGCCAAACATGGAGAAGAAGCCTTCGTACTTGTAGTCGGGGTACAAATGCTTCGAAATGAGCAGCACATAGAAGAAGGTGACAATGGTGCCCAAGGTGACGATGATGACGAAAGGCAACACGAACTTGCCGAGCTCCTCGAAGTTGATGGCTGCCGTGCCGGCCACAATCATGATGTCGAAGCAAAAACCGCTGATGCGGTTGAGCATATAATTATTAATGTACTCACGGCTCATCAGCTTGGCTTTCTTGAAACGGCCCAAGATCCACTTGAAGAGGATGCCGAACAGCGTGCCAATCAGGAAGTTGAAGCCCCAGAGCATGGGTTTCAAGGTCTTAGTACCGAAGTCGCCCAACTCCATGCCTTGTATCCAGTTGGTGAACAGATAGACGAGGAAATAGACGAACAACACCATGCAAATCTGCACCGAGAGTTTGTCGATGGACTCAGCATCGGGAATCTCGCCCTTGCCTTCGTAGTCTTCCAACTTATTCACTTGCGCTTCAGCGATTTTCTTTCTTGAAAGGACGCCTTTTCTCCGTAAGATGTTCATGTAGATGACACCCACCACGCTGCCCACGATGAAACCCGTAGCCGCGATGGAGAGACCGAAGTCGGCACCCGGGAAATCGATGCCCTGCTGCGAAGCCCAGCCCGTGAAAATCTTGCCGAAGTTCAAGGCCTGTCCCGGTCCTTGACCAAAGCCCATGGGGAGCAACAAACCAGCGGCGTAGAACAGTTTTTTGCCCACAAGGAAGAAAATGATGGAGACAATCAATCCGATGATGCCTTGGATGACGTAGGTAGAGGCCGTCAAGGCGCCCGTCTCAATCACCTTCATAGGCGTGGACTTCGATTCTATCTTATTGTTTTTCAACGCCAAGGCCACAAAACCCAAGCCCAAGGCGTGATAAGTCACGATTTCCATCATGGGCTTGTTGATGATGTTGCTACAACTAGGGAACTGCTTGAAAATCAGCAGCAGCAAGCCGCCCAACAACGCCGAGGGCAGCAGGCTCTTGTTTAGGAATGGCACCTTGGTTCTCAGCACGTTACCCAGAAGCAGGGCCGTCGCCAAGATGCAGAATTGCACCAACCATTGCCAGGCCTCGGGCCGGTCAAAGGTCATTACGGAAACGTCTAAAAGCATATTAGCTACTTATTTGGTTATCATTTATTATTTATGACCGCAAAGATAATGTATTTTTCAATCAATGAACGAAAAACAGTATTTTTGCGCCATGAAAAAAGCGCTGCAACTCTTCCTTACCTTCTTCAGAATCGGCGCCTTCACCCTTGGTGGAGGCTACGCCATGCTGTCGTTGGTGGAGAAGGCCGTCGTCGACCAAAAGAAGTGGATTCCCACGGATGAGTTTTGGGACATGATTGCCGTGGTGCAGTCGTTGCCAGGTGTGTTTGCCGTCAACACAGCCTTGTATGTCGGGCATCGTGTGGCGGGCACCAAAGGTGCTTTCGCCGCCATGCTGGGTGCCATCATCCCGTCCATCGTCATCATCCTGCTGTTGGCCACGGTGTTTCGTGAGTACCGCGACCAGCCAGTGGTGGAGCGCATCTTCAAGGGCATCCGTCCCTGCGTGGTGGCCCTCATCCTCGCCCCTTCGCTGCGCATGATCAAGTCGGCCAAAGTGACTTGGAAGACCGCCATTATTCCCATCGCAACGGTGTTCCTGATTTGGTGGTGCAAGATTTCGCCCGCATACGTCATCCTCGCTGCCATCGCGGGGAGTCTGGTTTACGCTATCGTCATAGGACGGAAGACGGAAGACGGAGGACGAAGGACGGAAGACGTCCCTAGTCCCCAGTCCTCAGTCCCCAGTCAAGAAAGAAAGGAGGCCGAGTCATGATTTACCTGCAGTTGCTTTGGGTCTTCATCAAGATTGGCGTGCTGGGCTTCGGCGGCGGCTACGCCATGCTTTCGCTCATCCAACACGAGGTGGTGGACCACTACGCCTGGATGAGCACGACCGATTTTGCCGACATGGTGGCCATCTCGCAGATGACACCCGGTCCCATCTCCATTAACTTGGCGACTTATGTGGGCTATACCACAGCAGGCTTCGGTGGCTCGTTGCTGGCTTCGTTTGCCTTGTGTCTGCCTTCCATCATCATGGTGTATTTCATCTTGAAGCTATTCATGAACAAAAAAAGCAACGCCTTAATGGAAAACACCTTAAAAGGCCTGAAGCCTGCCATCGCAGGACTCATCTTCGCCGCCGGTCTATCCATGATGAACACACAAAACTTCGTGGACTTCGGTCGCGGACAAAACAACATCAGCGTCGTCATCTGCGTTTTGGTGTTTGTGGCCTCGTATTTCTTCAAAGCCAACCCGATATTGTTGATAGTGATTTCTGGCGTGATAGGGTTCTTTGCGTATTAGTGTCGCATATTCTGAATCATCCCCATATCCAAGGTAACCATCGCCGCCAAAGCCTCCACCAACACCAAGGCGCGGGGCAAAGCACACACATCGTGCCGTCCGTCGATGGCGATTGTGCAGGTCTCCCCTGCCCTGTTCACAGTCTGTTGAGGCTGGGCAATGCTCGGTATCGGCTTGAAAGCTACGCGGAAAACGACATCATTGCCATTGGTGATGCCGCCTTGGATGCCGCCCGAATGATTTGTAGCCGTTGTAACCCCTTGTCCTACGTCCCCTGTCCTACGTCCCTCGTCCTTATTAATAAAGGTGTCGTTGGCCTCTGACCCTTTCATCTTCGCCGAGGCAAAGCCGTTGCCGACTTCGAAGCCTTTCACGGCAGGCAGGCTGAACATGGCTTGGGCCAACTCGGCGGAGAACTTGCCAAACATCGGCTCACCCAAGCCCGCTGGCACACCCTTGATGCGACATTCCACGATACCACCCACCGTGTCACCTTCTTTTTTGGCTTGTTCCGCATCGCCCATAAAGGTCACCTCGGCAGCAATCGTGATGTCTTTGTCTTTCAGAATCTGCTTGGCGATGGCACCCGCCACCACAATGGGCAAAGTCGTACGAGCCGAAGCCCTGCCGCCCCCACGCCAGTCGCGGACGCCGTATTTCTGCTCGTAGGTGAAATCGGCGTGCGAAGGACGATAAACGTCTTTCAAAGCCTCGTAATCCGATAACTTTGCGTCTTCATTACGCACCATAAAGGCTATCGGCGTGCCCAGAGTGACGCCATCAAGCAGACCCGAGAGCCACTCGATTTGGTCGGGTTCCTTACGTTGTGAAGCAGTTGCAGTTTGTGCCGTCTTACGCCTACGCAATTCGCTCTCAATGAAATCGAAATCCAGTTTCAGCTGCGAGGGGCAGCCGTCGATGACGCCGCCTATGGCTGTGCCGTGCGACTCGCCGAAAGTCGTTAATCTAAAGATATAGCCAATAGTATTCATGGTGCAAAAATATGAAATAAAACATTTTGCCCATGTCATTCCGAGGATTTTATCGGCACAGATACGCTCGCCTTAAAGGCTCGGTATGACATGCCGATAAAATCCGAAGCGAATCTATGGGCAAAAACGGCAAGATTTTTGTATTTTTGCAGCCGCAATGGCAAAAAAGGACACAAATAACATCAAGATAAAAAACAAGCGCGCCACATTCGAGTACTTCCTCGTGGAGACGCTGACGGCGGGCATTGTGCTGACAGGGACGGAGATCAAGTCCATCCGCGGAGGCAAGGCGAGCCTGGCGGACTCGTATTGCAGCTTCAAGGGCAATGAGCTGTTTGTCATCGGCATGCACATCGCTGAATATGCCCAAGGCACCTACAACAACCACGACCCGAAGCGCGACCGTAAGCTGCTCCTCAACGCCCGCGAGTTGCGCAAGCTGAAGAACAAAGTGCAGGAAAAAGGCTTCACCATCGTGCCCGTCACCTTGTTCATCAACGAGAACGGCTTGGCCAAACTGGACATCGCCCTGGCGCGAGGCAAACATTATTACGACAAGCGCGAGACGCTGAAGACGAAGGACTCGAAGCGCGAGTTGGAACGTATGGATAGATATTGACTATGGCTGATGGCCAATGGCTAATTTAACCAAAGCCAAAGGCAATCAACCATAGATAAAAGCAACATAAACAATGAAGAAACTATTAGTTACCACCTTGCTTGCTATGATGAGCATGAGCGCCATGGCGCAAGAAAAAATCAACTGGATGAGCATCGAAGAGGCCGAAGCCCGATGTGTCGAGGAGCCCAGGATGATTTTCATCGACGTCTACACCGACTGGTGCGGCTGGTGCAAGCGCATGGACAAGTCGACCTTCGCCAACCCAGTGATAGCCAAATACATGAACGAGCATTTCTACAATGTAAAGCTAAACGCCGAAACTTCAGACACCATCTCTTTCCAAGGGCAACAATATGTTGGATATGTCCGTGAAGACGGAAGACAAGGCACGCACCGCCTGGCGCGCACCTTGCTGAACGGCAGGATGTCGTACCCTTCCTACGTCATCATGAACGAGGAAATGAGAGCGCTTCAGGTCATCCCTGGCTACCAAAACGAAAAGGCCTTCGAGCCGATGATGCATTTCTTCGGCGACAAAGTCTACCTTGAGATGAGCAGCGAAGACTTCCTGAGAGATTTCAAGTCAGAGCTTGAGCCAGAAGAAGCGCCCGATCAGAAGCAATAACCTATGCGGACTGAGATGGGGGTATTGTAAGGCGTATCCCAGTTGTCAGAAGGGAAGACGTTACACCAAGTAAGGTTGCAAAGCACCATGAAATAGGCATAGCTTCCCGTGTAGGTATATTGACGGTAGCCAGCACCTACAAAGACCGTGTTGTACCAATCGTTTTTGACGTTTTCGTTCCACCGATTGATGCCATACATGATTTCATCCTCGGCATGTAGGAACAAGCCCCTGAAAACCTCAACACTGGTGTAAGGCGCCACGCCGAAATAAT
Organism: uncultured Bacteroidia bacterium; assembly: GCA_902799345.1. GTDB lineage: Bacteria > Bacteroidota > Bacteroidia > Bacteroidales > F082 > Limimorpha. Next base: position 140,426 of record CADBZW010000005.1, read on the forward strand.
GAGCATATTCATTACCATAGGTACGGTCGAAGTAGCATTGTAGGTTATAGATGCCACGCACACCCAGTTCCCATTGATGGAAGACTCGGTATCCAATCTGCGGAGCGATGGAAAAATTCAGGCGATGTCCAGAAACCCCAAAGCCAAAATTACCACCATAAACCATCTTCCCTCTCAAATCGGGGGTATCCTGTGCCGAAGCCTGGCCGACACAGCCCATAAGCATCAAAAACATGCTTGCTATGATTGCAAATCGTTTCATCTTTCTATAATTTCCTGCAAAAATACAATAAAATCCGTTTCCGCTCGTATCGAATAATAGTTTATCTTTGCTTTTTCAAATCATCACCATGAAGAATCGACATATCCTTCTCATACTCGCCATCTTAGCCTTGGTTGCTGTTTCGTGCAAGAAACACAACCAAATCAATCCCGATTCCAACTTGAAGCTGGAGTTTTCGGCGGACACCGTCTTGTTCGACACCGTTTTCACTTCGTTGGGTTCGACCACCCACGAACTGATGATTTACAACCGCCATAGCGACGACTTGCAAATCAGCTCGATACGCCTCGTCCAGGGCGATGGCTCTCCGTTCCGCCTCAACCTTGACGGTGAGAGTGCCACCGAGATTTACGACAAAGTCATCCCTGCCAAGGACAGCCTCTTTTCCTTCCTGCGCGTCACCATCAACCCGAACGATTTGAACACGCCTTTCGTGGTGGAGGATGAGTTGGAGTTCGTCACCAACGGCAACACACAGACTGTCAAGCTCTTGGCTTGGGGACAAAACGCCAATTACATCGTCGCCGACAAGGTGGTGAACATTGGCGGACAGCCTTATCCTTACCATATCGTCGCCGACAGCTTGCAAACCACGGTGTGGACCAAAGAAAAGCCTTACGTCATCTATGGCTATGCACTCATCAACTCGTATGGAACCCTAAGAATCGAAGAAGGCACGCGCATCTACTGTCACCAAAACGGAGGCATCCTTTCGTGGAGCGATGGTCAACTTATCATCGATGGAACCGCCGAGGAGCCTGTCATCGTCCAAGGCGACCGTTTGGAGCCATACTACCAAAACACGCCTGGACAATGGCAACAAATCCTGATGATGGATGGTCGCGCCGGTGCCGACCACCGCATCAGCCATGCCATCATCCGCAACGGCACCATCGGCCTCAACTGCCAATCGGTGCTGAAAGCAACGGAATGCGCCTTGCGCATCGACAATACCATCGTCGAAAACCAAAGCGGCTACGGCCTGTTTTCCATCTACTATGCGGCCGAAGCCAAGAACTTTGTCATCGCCAACTGCGGCCATGCCAACTTCTGGGCCTTCGGCGGCGACTACCGTTTTGTGCACGGCACCATCGCCAATTATTGGAACGCCAACGAGCACAACAACAACGAGCACGCCGTTTCGGTGGCCAACCGTGCCATCGATGCCAACGACGAGTACTTCTATTATCCTTTCCACATGGAGATGGAAAACTGCATCATCTACGGCAAGCAAAAAGACGAGTTTAAGGGCGTCTTCGGCCCCGATGCCGACTCCTCTTACGTTTTCGACCATTGTCTCATCCGCTCGGAGCAATACAATAACGACATGCCTGGGTTCCATCAATGCCTCTTCAACCTCGACCCGATGTTTGCCGACCCGATGAAGCCCGACTGCCACATCGACAGCCTCGCCTCGCCTGTCATCGGCATGGGTAACCCACTGATTGGCAACCAGGTGCCTTACGATTTGGATGGAGTGTCACGCGTGGGCGCACCGGATATGGGTGCCTATCAGTTTGTTGGTCAATAAACCACCTTTGCCTTCAGGGTTTTCTTGTTGCCGGCGCCATCGGTCACCACGACCTTCACGTTGTTGGTGCCTTTCTTCATCTTCTCGTCGATTTCGTAATACAACAAGGCGTTCTTGGCGTCGTATTGACCCAACACCCACACGTCGTCGAGATAGATGTCGTAGGTCTCGATGCCCGTCATGTCGTCGGAAATCTTGAAGCGCAGCGACTTGAGCGTGCTCACCGCCTGGCCGTCCTTGAAGTTGGAGGCCTTGACCGTAGGGGCAATCGAATCGACTTTGACGGCATACTCGCCCATGGTATAGGTGCTGACTTCCATGCAGCCGTTTTTCATCTTGCCGCCCAGCGACGACACCTTGCCGTTTTTGTCGATGTTGGCGATATACAGCCTTGAGTCGGAGGCCCATTCCTCATTGGGGCGGATGCGCACCGTGAACTTCTTGAAGGTGGTCATCTCCTCGTCGCCAAAGCGATAGACACGTGAGCAGCAGCCTTTGGCATCGCGTTGTCCCGTCTGGATCCACTCGTCGCGGAACAAGGTGCCTTTCTCCATCGACACATTGAAATCCTCGATGATGATATCGCTGTTGAGCGTGCCGTCGGCCTTCACGAAGTACTCGCTGCGGCGGTGCATGGGACGTTCCACCTCGGCGGGTGCCGTGCCCACCAGCTTGAATCCGATGCGCGAGGTGTTGCCTGCATAGTCGGAGACTTTGAAGCAGACATTCACCGTGTCGCCTTCCACGACCGTCACCGTGCCATTCTTGATTTCAATCATGTGAAGCTTGTTGTTGGGGTCGGTCTCGGTGCGCACATAGCTCGTCTTCTTTTGCTTGTAATGGCGATAATCCAGGAGGCTGTTCACATAGCGCGGCTCGCTATAGGAAAAGCTGTCGGCCTCCATCTGGAACGCCAATTCGTCGTCGAGATAAAGCTCATAGAGATACGGGCCATTCTTATTAGTCGAAGTGCCCACATTGTCATAGGTGCGGATGCCGAACGCCATCGCGCCATTACCATGCACAAACTCACTGTCTTTCATGGTATAACGTCCTTTGTCGCCGCCCTCCACCGAATAATACAGAGGCTTGATGTCGCCTTCGAGCGTCGCCGAGTCGCCAATGGGATACACGGCCACGCCCTGGATGAGCGGCCGCACGTTGTCTTCGATCTTATAGCCGAAATACATCGGGTTGACGGGTTTCTCGCTCTTCGTGTGACGGATCTCGAAATGCAGGTGCGGTCCGCCCGAGCCGCCCGAGTTGCCCGCGTAGCCAATCAAGTCACCCTTTTTGACGGGAAACTTGTCGGCATCGGGATAAATCTGGGAGGCGAATTTCTTGTTGCGGTATTGGTATTGCTTCACATATTTGGCTATCTCGCCCGAGAAACGCTGCAAGTGGGCATACACCGAGGTATAGCCGTCGTAATGCGTGATATACAACACATTACCATAGCCGTAGGGCGACACGCCGATGCGGCTGATATAGCCATCGGCCACGGCATACACCTTCTTGCCTTCCACGCCTTGGGTCTTGATGTCGAGGCCGGCATGAAGGTGATTGGGGCGCAGCTCGCCAAAGGTAGCGGAGAGGTAAATCGGGATATCCAAGGGGCTGCCGTATTTCGGAAACTCTTGTGCGAAGGCACCCATCGTCACCGAAAACGCCAATAAAACCAATAAAGAGCGCAATTTTGTCATCGTTGAAGCCTAGTTATGTGAATAATTGGGCAAAGATACACCTTTTTTCTTATTTTTGCCACGCAATTAGCAACAAAACGATGCGTCGTAAAACGAGAAAAGAGAAATTCCAAGCCTGGCTTTCGTCACCTTACATGCTGTTGGCTTACCGCATGCTGGCCACTTTGTTGGCGCTCAGCATCAGCCGTTGGATGCTCTATTTGTTCAACATCCAGTTCTTCCACCAGCTGAGTCTCAGGCAAGCCGCCGTGTTGTATTTCTACGGCATGAAGTTCGACTTGCCCATCGTCTTCGCCGTCAACCTGTTGAACATCCTCTTCTATTGCTTCCCCTCGCGCATCATCTATAACAAAGGGTTGCAAAAGGTGGTCGACTTCGTGTATGTCGTGGCCAACGCCGTAGCCATCCTGCTGAACTTCCTTGACATCGTCGCGTTCCACTTCTTCGGAAAGCACCTCACCATCGACTTCATCAAGCTGCAGAGCGGGTCTGACGAGGTGTCGTTTGGCGTGGTGAGGCAAGTCTTTTTCGACCATTGGTATTTATTGGTTATCTTTATTCTTTTTGTGTTGATTATCAGAGTAGTGGCCAAGAGCACCCAACTTGAAGAGCCGGAAAAGGGCAAGGACGAGCAGCCCCATTGGCAACTCCACCAGAGCATCAGTCTGGCTGTCATGCTTGTGCTCACGCTTATTGCCAGCAGAAGCATCATCCATGCCAAGCCCATCACCAAGGAGACCACGATGCACTATACCGACCCGCAAAATGCGCCCATACTATTCAACACGCCCTTCTGCCTCCTCGCTTCCCACGAATCTGAGCTGAAGGAATGGACAGGAAAATACGAGAGCGACTACTCCCCCATCCATAAAAACCTGACGGCCAACCGTTTCATCGAAAACGACAGCTTGAATATAGACACCCTCCCGAGCAATGTGGTCGTCATCATCCTGAAAAACGTCGGGCAGGAGATGCTGGGCTATTACAGCCACGACCGCCGATCCCAACTCACGCCTTTCCTCGACTCCTTACTGACCGAGAGCCTCACTTTCAATGGGATGTCGAACAGCAGAAGAAGCCTTGAGGTGCTACCTTCCATCCTAGCCAGCATCCCGCCGATGATGGAGAACGACTTCGTGAGATCGCCTTATGCCGACAACGACTTTGACGCCTTCTGCCAGCACTTGCAGAGGCGGGGCTACAACACCATCTTCATGCACGGTGGCAAAAACGGGGTGCAAGGCTTCGACGACTTTGCGCGCCGTGCCGGTTTCAGCAAGTACTTCGGCCGCATCGAGTATGGCGACGACAGCGATTACGACGGACAGTGGGGCATCTACGACGGCCCCTTCCTGCAATATGCCGTCAAGACCTTGAGCCGTGTCAAGGAGCCTTTTGCCACGGCCATTTATACCCTTTCGTCGCGCTATCCCTACAAGGTGCCCAAGGACTTTGAGCTGCCCGAGGAGAGCTACTTCTGGACGGGCTTTGAGAAGACCGTCTACTATGTGGACTGCGCCATGAGGGACTTCTTCCAGTCCGCCTCACAGATGCCTTGGTACAACCATACCTTGTTCGTCATCACATCCGATTATTCCAACAGCGAACACTTCCAGCCCGAATACAGCAACGTCTGGGGCATGTATTCCATCCCAGTAGCCTTCTATTATCCCGGCAAAATCAAGGCTCAGCGTTGCGACGAGCTAGCCCAGCAAATCGACCTCGGACCTTCCATCCTCTCCGCACTCGAAGTCAACGACACCTTGTTTGCCTTCGGGCGCAACCTCTTCGACACGCTCAGCGAACAAGCCTTCGCCAGTTACTACAACCTCACTTACCAGTATTGCGACGGAACTTATCTGGTGCAGTCCGACGGTGACACGCCTTTTGGCATCTTCAAGCCCATCAGCGACTCACTCTTGAGCGACAACCTCCTCGACCGCCTGCAGTGCCCCGATATCTACGACAAGTTGTACCGTTTCCTTCAGGTGTACAGCAACAGGATGATCTCCAATGAATTAAAACCCACAATTGACGACTTATATGAGCAAGCAGAAGATACGATTCATTATTAACCCCATCTCTGGAAAGAAACACAAAGACCATCTTCCGCAGCAAATCGAGGAGCACCTTGACCATTCGAGGTTTGACTACGAAATCTTCATCTCGAATTATGCGGGGCATGCCTCCATCCTTGCCCAAGATGCCATCAACCAGCACGTTGACATCCTTGCCGTAGCTGGCGGCGACGGCTCCATCAATGAGGTGGGCACAACGCTCATCGGCACCGATATGGCATTGGCAGTCATTCCTTGTGGCTCAGGCAATGGTTTATCGCGCTGCATGAACCTCCCTCTCGACCCCATCAAGGCCCTGCAAGTCATCAACAAGAACTATCGGCGCAAGATTGACACCGTGACTGTCAACGACAAGTCTTTCATCAGCATTTCAGGAACGGGTTATGATGCCAAGGTGGCCGAGGACTACAGCAAAGACATACGTCGTGGCTTCGAGACCTATTTCAGGTACATCATCCGCAACTACATCACCATGGAGGAGCAGCCCTACACCATCGTCATGCCCGATGAAACGCTGGACGTCAAAGCGTTCTTCATCTCCTTCGCCAACTCCAACCAGATGGGCTACGACTTCCCCATCTCGCCCCATGCCTCGTTGTGGGACGGCAAGGTGGACCTTTGCATCGTGCAAAAACCCAATCCTTTTGAACTGCCCATCATGGGCGGCTATATGCTCGATGGCATGATGGACAAGGCCCCGAAAGTCAAGATTATCCAAACGCCCGAAGCCACCATCATCCGTCCCAAGGCCGATGTCATCAACCTTGACGGCGAGTCGGTGATGATGGGAAAAGACCTTCATCTTAAAGTCAACCCATTAAGTCTCAATATCATCTGCAATGAAACACAGAAGTGACAACAACGGAACCGTCTACTCCACCAACCCCGACTTCGTCTTCGACTACGGCGAAGAAGAAGCCATCACCCTAGAGCCTGCCAAGCAAAACCTCCGTGTGATGCTCGACAAGAAGCAGCGTGCCGGCAAGAAAGTAACCCTCATCACGGGCTTCCAAGGCTCCGACTTTGACCTTGCCGTGTTGGGCAAGGAGCTGAAGTCGGCCTGCGGCGTGGGCGGCAGCGTCAAAGACGGCGAAATTTTGCTTCAAGGCGACTTCCGTGAGAAGGTGTTGGCCTTGCTCTTACAAAAAGGATACACGAAAACCAAAATCAGCGGAATATGATTGAAAAATACATAGAAATACTTAAAAACACAGGGCTGCGGCTTCATTTTGGCGAAGCGTTGTCCGTCGGCATAGCCGAAACTCTGGCAACGCTCTCGCTGCTTTTGCTTGGCTTTGGGATATATTTTCTCGCAAAATTCATCCTGAAAAAAACCATCTACGGCATCATCCAGCGTTCCACCTCCAAATACGATGACTTATTGCTGAAAAACAAGGTGTTGAATCGCATTTGTTTGCTCATCCCCGCCCTTCTCACGGCTGCCTTGCTCCCCGATGTCCTCCCTGATTTTCCAGAGGCGGCAGCATCCTCGCTGAAGTTGGTCAGGATCTTTGAAATCATCATTTATACGATGATCCTCAGCTCCATTGTGACGACATTGGAGGACATCTACAACACCCATGAGATGTCGAAACTCAAGCCCATCACGGGCTTGGTGCAAGTCATCAAAATCGTGCTATACGTGGTGGCTTGTTTGGTCATCATCGCCTACCTTTTGGACACCAAGCTCACCACCATCCTCATCAGTTTAGGCACCATGTCGGCAGTATTAATGTTGGTTTTCCAAGACACCATCAAAGGCTTTGTGGGCAGCATACAGCTCTCGGCCAACGACATGCTCCGCATCGGCGACTGGATTGCCATGGGGCCCGCCGACGGCAATGTACTGGAAATCAACCTCACCACAGTGAAGGTGCAGAATTGGGACAACACCATCACGACCATCCCGACCTACAGTTTGGTCTCCAGCCCGTTCACCAACTGGCGCGGCATGTCGGAGTCGGGCGGACGACGCATCGCCCGCACCATCAACATCGACGTGAACACCATACGCTACTGCACACCAGAGATGATTGAGAAATACAAGCACTATTCCCTCATCAAGGACTATCTCACACAAAAAGAAGAAGACATTCTCGAATACAACAAGGCCAACCGCATCGACACGAGCGAGATCATGAACGGTCGCCAGCAGACCAACCTAGGTGTTTTCCGCGCCTATATCAAGGCTTACCTGAACAACAACCCGAAACTGAACCACAACCTCACCATGATGGTCAGGCAGATGCAGCCCACCGAGTTTGGTATCCCGTTGCAAATCTATGCTTTCAGCAACGACAAGAGATGGGTCAACTACGAGGAAATCCAAAGTGACATTTTTGACCATATCATTTCGGCGGCGACGATGTTTGATTTGAGGATATACCAAAAACACTAAGACGCGCTTCGCGTCATTGCGAGCGGAGCGAAGCAATCTAGACTACCGACTTCATCCCTAGATTAACTCCGTTGAATCTTCGATTTGCTTCGTCGTTCCTCCTCGCAATGACGGCAAGCGACAAAACAGTAAGTATAATAATGAACGCAGGAAGAGTTTTTACTGAAAAGTATTTGCGACTGATGTTCAAGTCGTTGCGCGATGCCACGCCTGACGAGGTGATGGAGGAGTTGGAGCATTGCCGTCGCGAGAACCGCCGCCCTGTGAGAGTGCCGCGCTATTTCAGAGGCTACTTCACCGAAGAGAAATTCAATGCGTCAACGGGTTATGAGATGCAGGTTTTCAGACATAAAAAAGGCTCTCACAAGCTCATACTCTACCTCCATGGTGGCGCCTTCATCTACCCACCCGTGTTCTTCCATTGGCGTTTCTTGCACGACCTCTGTCTGCGCACACATTGCGATGCCTTGCTGCCCGTCTATCCCAAAGCGCCCGAATACACCTGCTCCGACACCGTCCCAGTCGTGCTTGACTTCTACAAAAGCATCTCGGAATCAAGGCAATACAAAGAAATCCACCTCGTTGGAGACTCGGCAGGGGCACATCTTTGCCTCGTCGTCGCCCAAGAAGCAGCCAAAAACGGCTGGCAACGACCCGCCACCACCACCCTGCTTTCCCCCTGCGTCGACCTGAGCCACACCAAAGAGAAGGAAATGAGGGCGTTGCAGGACAAAGACATGATGCTGCAACTCGACCGCGTCATCACCCTCAACGCCATCTGGCAAGGGGATTTACCTGTAAAGCACCCTTGGGTCAGTCCCGTGTTCGGCGACTTCAGCGGTGTCGACAACCTATATGTTTACTACGGTTCCGATGAAATCCTCCAGCCCGACGACCTCTTTCTCAAGGAGACCTACGAAAAGGCAGGAAAAACCGGACAGTTCCATGAATATGAGGGGATGTTCCACACCTTCGCGATGTTCCCGATTCCGGAGGGATTTAGGGCTTTAAAGGAGATTACAAATGATATTTTACACTAAAAAGTGAAAATTAACGCAAAAATTACACTTAAAAATAAAAAGATTTGTATCTTTGCATCGTGATTACTGACAGCTATGATAAAAACGAAACAAGAAGTTGAGGAATTTCTCGGTCGGTTTGGCATCAAGTTCGATGTTTGGGGCATATTCTATTTGGACAGGGGCAAAAACGAAGAAGCCTTGAAGGCATTGGGCATCACCCCAAAAGCCAGAGACGAAATCGTCCGCCAATTACAGGCAGACGATTATGTGGAAACTTTGCCCACCGATTTCTTCGATGAGATGTGGGTATTCGGGAGAGACATGGACGGGACTGAACTTTATATTAAAATCGCCATGGGACAGCCAAACGACCGTACCATATGCATTTCGTTCCACATAGCGGAACATCCCATTAACTATGCATTCAAAAAGGAGAAAAAACATGGAAAAATTTGTTGAAATAAAGAGTCCTTTCACCGGAGGAAAAGTAAAGGAGGTGAGCACCGTGGAAAACCATGAGTTTCGGAAAGAGCAGTTTTCGGTCCACGTGCGCTATTATGTCTGCGAAGATACAGGTAATCGGTTTACGACGACAGAGCAAGACGAACTCCTCTTTAACGAGCTTTATTCCCAATATCGGGTGAACCACGGCATCCCGTTTCCTGAGGAAATCAAAGATATTAGGTTGCTTTATGGCTTGAATTACCAACAAATCACCAAAATTTTGGGATTCGGTGTCAACCAGTATGCGCAATACGAAAAAGGCCAAATGCCTTCGGAATCCAACGGGAAACTACTCTCGGCAGCCATGAACCGCCAGTTCATGCTTCATTTGTTGGAAGACAGCCGTGCCGAATTTGACGAAGGGGAATACAACAAGGTGCATCAATCCATCTTGGCCACGGAAATGAGGCCAGAGAACGAGGTTCAAAAACGGCTTATTTATCGTGGCATCCGACGTTCCATTTACAATGGCTTTGGCCAACTAAATGTCGAAAAGGTCTCCGAAATGACCAAGTTTTTCATCTGCAAAGAGGGCGGAGTATTCCCGACAAAGCTCAACAAGGAAATGTTTTATGCCGATTTTCTGCACTACAAGTTGCACGGACAGTCCATCAGCGGACTCCAGTACCAGGCCATCCAATACGGTCCCGTTCCCGTACATTACGACACCGTTTACGACAACATCGATGGCATCAGCAAAGAGATTGTAGTGGCGCACGACATGGAAAGCACCAAATTAAGCAGCAGTTCGTGCAACATCAGCGTGTTTAGCAAGCAGGAACAAAAAACGCTCAATGACGTTTTGGCCATAATAAAGCCCATGAGCACCCAAGAGATTATTGACAAAAGCCACAAAGAAGATGCCTGGCTGTTCTATCGCGACGGAAATCAGCTTATTCCTTATTCTGAGGCGTTTTCAATTCAATTCGTTTAAAAACTACTAAAATGCAGAATATCAAATACTTAATAAAAGAAGACCTCAAAGGTTGGAAGCCGTTCGACATCATCTGGCTGGTGCTTGTGAGTGTCGTCATCACGGTGATGTCCATTCTGTTCAAATACGACAAAGCCAACGACCAGTTCTATTGGATCCACATCGTGGCGGCGACCTGCGGCATCATCAACGTGGTGCTGGGTGGCAAAGGCAAGCTCTCCAACTACCTCTTCGGTTTCATCCATTGCTGCCTGATGATTTACATCACACTGATTTCCAGACTCTATGCCGACTTTGGCGTGACCGTCTACAACTTCGTCATGCAGTTCGTGGGCTTCTTCACTTGGTCGAGGAACATGAACCACGAGACCCACGAGGTGATGAAAATCCATGCCTCCAACAAAACCCGTCTCATCAGCCTCGCCATCATCGTGGTGGGCACCGCTGTCGTTGGTTTTATCATGCAACGCTTCACTAACGACCTAGCCCCCTATGCCGATGCCGCCAAAGCCGTGATGCAAGTCGTGGCCATGATACTGATGGTCAGGATGTTCAGCGAGCAGTGGTGGCTTTGGATTGCCATCAACTGCGTCAGCATCTTTATGTATATCAAAGCGGGTAACTTCCCCATCACGATGATGTATGTCGTCTACCTCGTCAACTCCATCATCATGTGCGTGCGTTGGGAGAAAGAAGCCTGCGCTAACGACAAACTACTGAAATGAAAGACAACCAACAAAACACAAAACTCATCGGGGCGTTGGCCGTGGCGCTTTCCGCCGTGCTTTGGGGCGTGGACGGCATCCTGCTCACCCCACAGCTCTACAACCTCAACACCGCCTTCGTGGTCTTCATCATCCACCTCTGCCCCTTCGCGCTGATGAACGTGTTCTTCTTCAGGGAATACCGTCTCTTGAAGACCATGACGCGCTCCGACTTGATCTATTTCCTGCTCATCGCCTTGTTTGGCGGCGCCTTGGGCACCTTGGCCATCGTCAAGTCGCTGTTTCTGTTGCATTTCAACAACCTGTCCGTCGTCGTTTTGCTCCAAAAACTGCAACCCGTCTTCGCCGTCATCTTGGCGCGCATCATCCTGAAGGAGCAAATCAAGAGGCACTTCGCGCTTTGGGCTTGTGTCGCCCTCATCGGTGGCTATTTCCTCACCTTCGGCTGGTCGCTGCCCGATTTCAGCACCGAAGGCATCACCACGGTTTATGCGGCTTTACTGTCGTTGTTGGCGGCTTTCTCCTTCGGTAGCTCGACGGTGTTTTCCAAGAAGATTTTGGGCAACTATTCCTTCGTCAGTTCCACCTTCTTCCGCTATGGTTTCACCACGCTGATTATGTTAGTCATCGTGTTGTTCACCGGCCATATCGGCGACTTCTCGCAGGTGACGCCACGCAACTGGCTTTTCATTGCCCTCATCGGCCTGACCACGGGTTCGGGAGCCATCTTCCTGTATTACTACGGTTTGCGTCATGTAAAGGCCTCGCTTTCCACCTTCCTTGAGCTGATGTATCCCATCACCGCTGTGGTGCTCGACTATTTCGTGAATGGCACAAAGTATTCACCCGTGCAGTGGGTGGCGGCTTTCGTGATGCTGTTCGCCATCGTGATGCTGAATGTTAGCGGAAGAGAAAGCGAATAGTTTCCCTCTCATCACCGTATCGCCCGAATTCAATGTCATCAGTCATGTAGCATCGCCTTGCCGTCCATAAAACTTAACCTGGTGCCTCCGTTTTCGTATATCACAGCCGAGGGATTCATGACCTCTAATATTTGCTGCAAATATACACATTCTTCTTAACAACAAAAAAAAAACCAAGAAGCACTTTCGCACCTCTTGGCTTTTCATTTGTATTGGCAAAGGTTTAATTCCTAAAGATCAAACCATCGCCATTCACATCGACGATGATGGTCTTCGTCTTGTCGACCGACTCGGCCAGGATCATCTTCGAGAGTGAGTTGAGCAACTCACGCTGCATCATACGCTTCACAGGACGCGCACCGTATTGCGGGTTGTAGCTCTGCTTTGCGATGAAGTCGACGGCGGCATCGGTGATGTCGATCTTGATGTCGTTGGCGGCCAGCATCTTCTGCACGCTGCGGAACTGCATCCTCACGATGTCGGCTATCTGGCTCTCGTCCAAAGGCTTGAACATGATGATATCGTCGACACGGTTCAGGAACTCAGGCCGCATGAACTGCTTCAGCTGCTCCATCACCTCGTTACGGGTCTTCTCGAAGACTTCTTCGTCATTGCTGCCATTCAGCAGAGCGAAGTTGTCTTGGATGACATTCGCGCCGATGTTGGAGGTCATGATGACGATGGTGTTCTTGAAGTCCACCGTACGGCCCTTGTTGTCGGTCAAACGGCCGTCGTCCAAGACCTGCAGCAGGATGTTGAACACGTCGGGGTGTGCCTTTTCGATTTCATCCAACAGGATGACGGAATACGGCTTACGACGCACAGCCTCGGTCAGCTGGCCGCTCTCTTCATAGCCCACATATCCTGGAGGCGCTCCGATGAGTCGCGACACGGTGTGACGCTCCTGGTACTCCGACATGTCGATACGCACCATGGCGTTCTCGTCGTCGAACAGGAACTCAGCCAAAGCCTTGGCTAGCTCGGTCTTACCCACGCCCGTGGTACCCATGAAGATGAAGGAACCGATAGGACGCTTGGCATCCTGCAAGCCCGCACGGCTACGACGGATGGCGTCGCTGACTGCGGTGATGGCCTCGTCCTGACCCACCACACGCTTGTGCAGTTCGTCTTCGAGGTGCAACAGCTTCTCGCGCTCGCTCTGCATCATCTTGTTGACCGGGATACCCGTCCAACGCGACACGATCTCTGCCACGTCGTCGGCACCGACTTCCTCGTCCACCAGCGGGTGGTCGCCTTGTACCGCTTTCAAGTCGGCCTTGGCCTTTTCGATGGCGGCCTCAGCCTCGCGGATCTTGCCGTAACGCAGCTCAGCCACACGGCCATAGTCGCCGTCACGCTCAGCAACTTCGGCTTGGTGCTTGTAAGTCTCTATGTTGCTCTTCTCCTTCTGGATGCGTTCCACGTAGTTACGTTCGGTCTCCCACTTGGCTTTGATGGCGGAGCGTTTGTCGTTGAGTTCGGCAAGCTCCTTCCCTATCTCCTCCACCTTCTTGGTGTCGTTCTCGCGCTTGATGGCCTCGCGTTCGATCTCCAACTGACGGATGGCACGCTCCACGTCTTCGAGCTCTTCAGGCATCGAGTCGATCTGCAGCCTCAGACGCGAGGCGGCCTCGTCGATCAAGTCGATGGCCTTGTCGGGCAGGAAACGGTCGGAGATATAACGCACCGACAGCTGCACGGCGCTGATGATGGCCTCGTCCAAGATACGGATGTGGTGGTGTGTCTCGTAACGCTCCTTCAAGCCACGGAGGATGCTGATGGCCGAAGCCTCGTCAGGTTCGTCGATCATGACCTTCTGGAAACGACGCTCCAGTGCCTTGTCCTTCTCGAAATACTGTTGGTATTCCTTCAAAGTGGTGGCACCGATGGCACGCAGCTCGCCACGCGACAGGGCCGGCTTCAGGATGTTGGCCGCGTCCATGGCGCCTTCGCCGCCGCCTGCGCCTACCAAGGTGTGAATCTCATCGATGAACAGGATGACCTCGCCATCGCTGTCGACGACTTCCTTGACGACGTTCTTCAGACGTTCCTCAAACTCGCCCTTATATTTGGCACCGGCCAGCAAGGCACCCATGTCCAGGCTGAACACGGTCTTGCTCTTCAGGTTCTCAGGCACGTCGCGGTTGACGATACGTTGGGCCAGACCCTCCACGATGGCGGTCTTACCCACGCCCGGCTCACCTATCAAGATAGGGTTGTTCTTTGTGCGTCGGCTCAAGATCTGCAGCACACGACGGATCTCCTCGTCACGGCCGATGACCGGGTCGAGCTTGCCTTGTTGGGCGAGTTCGTTCAGGTTCTTGGCGAAACGGTTCAGGCTGTCGTAGTTCTGCTCGGCGTCTTGCGAGTCGACCTTCTTACCCTTGCGGAACTGCTTGATGGCGGTTTCGAGGTCGTCCTTACGGATGCCTTGGTCCTTCATCATCTGTGAGGTCATGCCGTTGCTCTCGAAGATAGCCAGCAGCAGGTGCTCGATGGAGACGTACTCGTCACCCATCTTCTTGGCCAGTGTCAAAGCGTCGTTAAAGACACGGCTGACTTCGGAGGAATAATACAGTTCGGTGCCGCTCGAACGCGGTTGCGAATTGATGGCCTGGTCGAGGGCGTCGTTGAGGCGGGCCATGTTGACGCCCAGCTTCTTCATCAGGTTGGGCACCAGATAGTCGTCGCTCAACAGCATACCCTTCAGCAGGTGGAAGCTCTCGATGGTCTGGCACTGATGGCTTTGCGCTATCTCCTGTGCCTTCCCGATGGCTTCTTGTGATTTGATTGTGAATTGGTTGATGTTCATATTTCTTTTCTCCTTTCTTTCGATTTGACTGCGGGACTGCGGGACGGGGCTGTCTCGCAGACTCGAATTGGGGGCCATCAAAACTCCAACCAAATTCAAATCTTTGAAAAAACGGCAGGATTCATGACAAAATGTCACTAAATCAATAGATTAAGGAATGAATTTACGACAAAATGTCGCGCTATGTTATGTTCAGCAGCCATGTCATGCCGACGTGGGCTTGTGCGAGGGCGGGCATCTATAAATCACTGATGTGCCGCCATCGACACCTCGTTTTCATTGACGGGATACAACGGAATCACCACGTTATGAATGTTTTCGATGTATCTTGCCAAGGGAATCATATAGGCATTGAAGACATCTAACCTCTCGTCAAAAGGCGGTTCGTTTACCACGATTTCCTTGGTAATGTCGCCGTTTTCGCACACATAGCTGATCACAGTCATCAGGAATTCCTCTTGTTCCGAGTTGAGTTCGACACCGGAAATGAAGCTGCCAAAACGCTGCATGGCCACCTTCCTATCCACGCCAATCAAGGAACGGATAAGTACGGCCACATTGTCGCCGCACATCTTGCCTTGGGTGTATTGTTTGTATTCATCCCTGCTGCCCAATTCTTCCCAAAGGATGCGCTGCAACTCGCGGAAATCGGCATCTTCCAGTTTCTCCATGTTGTAAATCTTGTCTAACACGGGCAAATGTCTGTTGTTGGCAAGGAAATCCATCACACGCTGCCTGTAGCTGACCCTCGGCGTCACGCCTTCGACTTCTCCCTCATCGCTGATGACATCGTCAATGTCGACCACAAACCATTTCTTCTTGTCGCCCAAAAGGAACTTCATCAGGTCGCGCAAGTCGGTCCTCACCTTCTCAAGCCATTGCAGCGACACATTCTGCCATGCCACATCAGAAAGCACCTCTTTAATAGTGCCCATCTTGGCCTGAACCTGCGGCAACGTGGCCATTTCCTCCAACTTCTCCGCTATCAACTTCACGCGCTGGATGCTCTTTGAGGCGTTTACCTCCTTGTCGAGGCAGCCTAACTCAATGGTCAGGGTCAACACGTCGAATTTCTTGGCGCTTTCGTCCAAGGTGCTTTTGGGCAGGAGCGGCGCAATGTCGTTTTTCAGGGTCATCAGGTCCAAGTCGGAAATGTAAGTCCACGCCTCTTTTTCCTTGAAATGGCTCACGGCTTCCCACTTCATGCGGACTGAAATATGGCTGTCCGATAGGGTTTCAACCTGCTCGTGAAGCAAGGCCTTGATGTCATCGTGGAAGTTTTTGCAGTATTCGTCCTCCTGCCATTGCTGATGCTGCAAATGGAAAGCGATTTCGGAACGCAAACAGAACAGCCGTTCTGTAAGCGATTGAGTGGCAGGTGCTTCTTGACCATCGGGGTTTTGGTCGAAGTAGTCAAAATTGCCGCACCAGTCGAAGATGTAGAAACATTCCTTGTCCTTGCCGGGACCAAAGATGTTTTCGCTCAACCGCGTTCCACGGCCAATCATCTGCAAGAATTTGATTTTGCTCTTGATGGGCTTGAAGAACACGAGATTGAGGATATCGGGCACGTCGATGCCCGTGTCGAGCATATCGACCGAAACGGCAATCTGCGGGTCTTTGTCGCGTTCCTCAAACTTGTCGATCAGGTCGTGGGCGTAGGTGATGTAGTTGTCAATCAGCACACAAAAGCCTGCTCCATATTCGGGATAAAGCGCATTGAACCTACCGACAATCATTTCCGCATGACGGTGGTTGTAGGCAAAGATGACCGATTTCCCGATGCGCTCGCCACTCTGCACCTTCAAGCCGTTTTCCATCAAATCCTGCAGCACTGCATCAATCGTGTTCTCGTTGAAGATATAGCTGAAGATCTCACTGCTATCAATATCTCGTGAGGTAGGAGGTTTGAGGTTTGAGTCTCCGACTTCATACCTCTTACCTCCGACCTCATACCTTCCACTTTCGTATTCCCACACCAACTCCAACTGCCGCTTTTCATCCTCCGTCAGTTTATTGTATTTGATGCCTTCCTTCAGAATGAGTGAGCCGCGTTTGAAACCGTGATAGTTGACCAGATAATGGTCGGCCACGGCCTCATCCAGCTCGTAGGCGAAATTCGGCTCGCCCTCTTCCATCTGGAAGATTTCGTAGGTGCTGCGGTCGACATCCTCACGCGGCGTGGCGGTCAAGCCGACCAACATGGCATCGAAATAGTTGAACACGGCGGCATACTTTCCGAAGATGCTGCGGTGCGCCTCATCGATGACAATCAGGTCGAAATGGCCCACGGAATACAGTTTCTCGTCCGTGTCGATGTAATTGATCATCGTCTGATAGGTGGAGAAGACAATGCGGGCATTGAGGTCTTTCTTCTTGTCGCTGTCCTTGTCGCTCAGCACGCAGGTGGTGGTGTTGGGCAGCAGCTTCGCATAGTTCTTGTGGGCTTGGCTGACGAGGCTGGTGCGGTCGGCCAAAAACAGCACATTCTTCACCCAGTCGTTGCGCATCAGCACATCGACCAACGAGATGGAGACCCTTGTCTTGCCCGTTCCCGTGGCCATCACCAGCAGGGCTTTGCGGTGCTTCTTGTTGTAATGCTCGCACACGGCTTTGATGGCCATTTTCTGATAGTGGCGGTCGGTGATGCTGTCTTTCACGGAGAAATCGGTGATGTCCTTGCGGCCTCGTTTCTGTATCAGGCGTTCCAGGTCGTCGGCGGTATGAAAACCGAACAAGGGCCTCGGCGGATAGCCCAAGCCGTCGATGATGTTGGTCTCGAAGCCATTGGTGTAGTAGATGACCGGCCTGACGCCATACTGCTTTTCGAGGCAGTCGGCATAGAGTTCGGCCTGGTGTTTGCCTTTGAGCGGCGAGGCTGTGGTACGCTTGGCTTCGACCACGGCCAACGGGAGTCCGTTGCCGCCAAACAACACATAGTCGGCATAGCCGATGCCTTCGTCGTTGGGCATTCCGTGGACTTCGACCTCAATACAGGCTTTGAGGGGTTGCACCGCGCCTTCGGTTTCGAGCACTTCCCACCCTGCCTCGCGCAACATCAGGTCAATGAACATCTTGCGCGTCTCGGCCTCCGAGAGGTCGGTGGGGAGCGTTTCCACCGGCGTGGTATCGGCGACCGACTCCTTGTCGGCAGCCACTACGATGGTGTCGTTACCCTTCACCTCCACCTTGGTGGGAACCACCACGGACGTCTCCACCGTCTTGGGTATCAAGTCCTTGTCGAAAGGCTTCACCTCCTCCACCAGCTTCAGTTTCAAGAGGATGGCGCCGACCACATTATAGATATTGAGCAAGGCGAAGAACGCCTCCTTGCGCGTCACATTGCCCGTGTGGGCGCCGTTGTTGCCCACCTTGCGGACATAGTGGACGGCCATCATCACCTTGTCGTCGTTGATGAACGCGCGGAACGGCTCGCCGTCGACCAGCTCGAACAGCGAAGCCTTTTCCTTCACCTCGATGTCCTTGAGGTAATACACGGCGCGGACGATGTATTCCAACGCCTTGCGGGCATTGATGGCGCTGAAGTCGGGACTGCTCCATTGGTTTTCCTCCGCCGCCGAGCAAAAGCGGTAGAGGTCGTTCAGCCCAAGGTCTTTTATGTAGTCGAAGTTGCGCATGTTATCCAAAGTATTTATCCATCGTATAATCGAAAAGTTTCTGTGTCTCTTCTAAGGATTTGCCGATGGCTGCTTTCTGTTTTTCAATTGATTCGATTTTGGCGGCGAAGGATTGTTGAAGGGGAAGAGGAGGAAGTATGATTTCATAATCATTCAGTGTGGTTTGATTCAAGTTAGAAATATTACATCCACGGCCTTTCAATGTTAATGCTTCGTGGCTTGTTGGTAATTTCAATAAATTATTTATAAAAAAAGCAGAAACATCATTTCGTGTAATTCTTGCTCTGATACAAAATCCACTAAATGTTACATTTAGATTATTAGTTTTTACAAGGATATTTCTGGCAATCAATTGTTTGTTACCATTTGAGCGTACAAATAGAATATCATCGTTTTGTAATAGGTATTCTTTGTTAATTGCATCATTTAAGTAGATGGTTGTTAGGTTCTCATTGCAATTAATTTCTGATTTGGTTTGAAAATCGCTAACCCCAATAATGTAATACATTTCTCCATTTTCGTTAAGAGAATAATTCAACCCATTTTTGAATGATGCCACTTCTCCCAACTTCTTCACTTCCCATCCCTTATCATTCTCGACGGGGTCGCCGAACATATCATAGAAGACGGCTTGGGCGAGGTTGTCCAATTCCTTGAGTTGTGCCTTCTGCTTGTCGATGATGGATTGGAGGAGGTCGAGTTCGGAAACGATGCGGGATTGGGTTTCTATTGGGGGGACGGGGATTATCAGATTTTTGAAAGAAGGAATATCAAGATTCCTTTGAGCCATTCCTTTTCCGAACGAATAAATAGTATCATTATTTGCCAAAAGGACTTTGTCAACAAATGACTGTGTCAATTCTTTTACCTTTGGGCTAACTGACAATCCACTATCATTCAAAAAGAATTTCCCTTTCACAAATCTTGTACATTTTGGAGACATGGCAAAACGAGAAACAATAAAACAATCTTCTCTATTGTAACTGTCAACCATAAATGTAGCACCTCCTCCACCATATACATAATATGTTGACCCCTTATCCTTCTTTTGAACAACACGGGTTCCGTAATTGATCTCACAAACCTCATCAAGTTTCTTATATGTCCAGTTTTCTTTCATACGTCAAACCTCATTACTTCATACTTACTATTTTAGCGTTGCCATCGAAGGCGCACAGCTCAGCGGCGAGGGTGTTCAGGTTATGGAAGCGGCTGTAGTCGGTGCTGGAAGGCACGCCGGCCACAGCGCCCATTTCGTCGAGGCCCCAAGGGGCGAGGATGAGCAGGCTGCCGTTGGCGCAGGCCTCGAAGCGCTGGCGCTCGGGCTTCCAATACGGGCCGATGGGCTCCTTCTGTATGTGGATGAGTGGGAAGCCGCGCTCTATGCATTCGTTTTTCATCAGCAGCTCGCCGCGCGAGATGCCGGGCGTCACGATTACCGTGGCGCCGCCGAGGATGGCGGCGAGCCATTGGTCGTGCTGTTGGGCGTAGTCGGGGGTGGTCTCGTAGGGCTGGCCGTTGGCGGGGTGTCGGCGGTGGCATTGCACTTGAAGTTTGTTCGCCCAGCGCAGCAGGAAGAGGTTGCCGAAGGCACCGTAGCTGCGGCTGCCTATCTGCACATGGAGGCAGCGTTGCATGAGGTCGGGCAAAGTGCGGCGCAGGATGGCGCGGCGCGGGTTGTCGTGCACATAGGCAATCATGGCCTCGCGGTGGCGGTCGTTGAGGCACACGGTGTCGTCGTAGTTGTCATCGAACAGCGGGCGGTGCTCCCGCCCAACGAGGGCGTAGTATTCTTGGCGCTGCTTTTTGGAGAGGCTCCTTATCAGAGAGCCTTCGTCGGTGTGCTTTTGGGCCTTTTCCTGCAGCCAGGCTGGGGCATTTTCCCGAACGACCGATATCGGGCGTTCGGTTGAAGCAGAAAGGCCTTGCAACTGTTGCCACCGCGTAGTGCACACCGACTTGAATGCCTGCATAATATCACCCAAGCTCCATTCCATAGGCTCAAGCACCTCTATCACTCCATGGAAATGATCAGGCATGCAGACGCAGGCGTGCACAAGCACCTTGTTGCCATGGTTGGCCTGCTTTTCTGGGATCCGCTCCCATGTCTGTTGCGCCACTTCGCCCAAAGGCGACAACTGCACCCCTGGGTGCTGGGCATCACTGCCCAAACGGCCCAACAACGGCTCTCTTCCACTTACCACTAAGGTGATAAGGTAAGTGCCTTTGCCGTAGTAGTCGTGGCCAGGGTTGCGTGGACGATAGGAAGCGGTAATCATATTATTTATAGGTATTGTTCTTTGAACTCCCTGATGGCAGCAGTTATCTCTCCCTGCAACGCCTCAATCCTGCCCAGCACCACCTCGGGCTTCTCGTATTCCACCTTCACCTTCTCCACTTCCTTGTATTTGTTGATGGAGAGGTCATAATCGATGGCCTTGATTTCATCCACAGGTACGAGGAAACTTTGGTCTTTGCGTGTGCGGCTTTCCTCGGCCGCAAGGTTGTGAAAACGGGCAATCACATCGGGGATGTCGTTGTCTGCAATCGGGGTGCGCTTGTCGTCCAATGAGAAACCATCGGCTTTCATGTCGTAGAACCACACCTTGTCCGTGCCGCCTGCATTGGTCTTGGTGAAAATCAGGATGGCAGTGGAGACACCTGCATACGGCTTGAACACGCCCGAAGGCATCGAAATCACAGCCTGCAAACGTTGGTTGTCAATCAACTCTTTGCGGATGGACTTGTGGCCTGTGCTGTTGCCGAACAACACGCCATCGGGCACAATGCTGGCGCAACGGCCACCGATTTGCAGCATCCTCACAAACAAAGCCAAAAACAGCAGTTCCGTCTTCTTTGTCTTGGTAATGGCCAACAGGCTTTTGCTCACAGCCTCGTTGTCAAGGCTGCCGGTGAAAGGCGGATTGGCAAGGCAAAGCGTATAGCGGTCGGCATCCTTGTTGTCGGTTGAGAGGCTGTCTTGATATTGGATGTCAGGATTGTCAACGCCATGCAGCATCAAGTTCATTGCCCCGATACGAAGCATGGTGGCATCGGTGTCGAAGCCATGAAGCATGCCGTTCTTGTAATGCTCGGCATTCTCCTTTTTCAACAATTCTTTACTATAATGGCTTTGGACATACTTTGCCGATTCCACAATGAATCCGGCACTACCCATGGCAGGGTCGCAAATGGTGTCTTTCAACGTGGGCTGCATCAGTTCCACCATCATGCGGATGATGTGTCTTGGGGTGCGGAACTGACCATTATTGCCTGATGCCGCCATTTTGCCCAAAACATACTCATACACATCGCCCATCGTGTCGCGGTTGTTCATGTCGAGATGATCGATGCCTTCCACAATCTTCACCAGCGTTCTCGAACTTTGGATGAGAAACGTAGCGTTAGCCATGAATCTGCTGTAGGCCGACTCCCTACCCTCGTTCAGGTTTTTGATAAAAATGAACACATCCTTGCTGATGACGCGGTACATCTGCTCGGCTTCCATATTCTTGAAGACGTGCCAGCGAAGGTCGTTGTATGGCACATCCCTGTCGGTTTCGGGGTTATGCCAATTGCCTTCCTTGAAAACGGGGTCTTTCACCTTGACACCCATCACGTTGGCATTGGCTTCCTTGGTGCGTTGCGCATCATCAAGCATCTTCATGAAAAAGAGGTAGGTCATCTGCTCCAAAACGGTCACTGAGTTGGTAATGCCACCTGTCCAAAACGTGTCCCATATCGCATCAATGCGGTTCTTGATTTCGCCGGTTATCATAGTAATATCCTAATCATTGTAAAACAATCTACAAAGATACAAATTATTTTTCATTCATCGCAGGTTGTTTTTTCATTTGCAAAGATGTGATACTCTAGGATAAAGTATCAAACAATCCAATCTTTTCCCTACCTTTGCCCCATCAATTCATATTGTTCATGGGAACCGAAATACAAACCGAAGTACAACCAAACATCCAACCCGAAACCAACTCCACCAAATGCCTCAACTGTGGCACCGAGTTCGAAGGCAAGTATTGCCCAGAATGTGGGCAGAAGGCCGACACGAGCCGCTTCACGATGAAGTTCATTTCCCAGAACCTTCTCACCGCCATCCTCAGCAACGACGGCGGCGTTTGGTTCACTTTAAAAAGCCTCTTCACCCGTCCCAGCGCGATGGTTGTCGAAATCCTCAACGGCAAGCGCAAACGCTACTTCTCCCCTTTCCCCATGCTGTTTTTCGCCCTGACGGTCTACATCCTGCTGTTTACGTTCACGGGCAGCCGCCAATCCATTCAAGAACTGGAAAGCATAAGCGCTGAAGACACAGAGATCGCGAAATCCGACACGACAGTTTTCTCTTCAGACCTGGAGAGAAAAGAGTCCGTTAAAGAAGAAATAGCCAACAGGGTGAGTTGGTATATAGGAACTGCAATCAAGTTCTACAACAACCATTACACTGCGGTCTTCATGTTGACCCTGCCCATTCTTCTCCTCGCAACACGAGCTTGGTATGGCAAAAGCAACAGAAGGCGTTATTACAAAGCGGAATACCTTGTTGCCATCGTCTATGCGATGGTCATGGTGGTCCTCTTCCGATGTTTGGTCAGCCTTGTGTATCTGTTTTCGGAACGAGCCTCCGACGTTATCAACAACTTTCTCATGGTGGTCATCGTTGCAGCCTTCACAGCCTGCTTCCAAAAGATGCTGGGGTTCAGCATCGCGAAGACAGCCTGGCGCAGCCTACTGGCGATTGTGTTGTATTACATCATTTTGGGAGCCCTCTTATTAAGCGTCCTTTTGATTCTCATCTTTTTCGTCTTCTTCGTCGTCAAGCGGCAACAGGGATGATGGACATGAGTCCTTCACTTCGCCCGCCAAAAGCTCCGAGTGAAGAGCAGCAATATGGTGAAAATTTCGAGACGCCCCACCAGCATGTCGAACGAAAGCAGCCATTTGGCGAAGTTGGAGATGTTGTCGAAAGTACCGCTCGGTCCGGTGATGCCCGTGCCAGGGCCATAGTTGCTAAAGCAGGTCAAGAACGACACGCCAGCTTCCTCTATTCCCATCCCCACGGCGGTAAGCAGCACGAGGTTGATCATGAACAGAATGATGAATAGAGAGAAAAACGACACCACACGCCTCACCGACATTTCCTCGACGGGCTGGTCAGAGATTTTGATGGTGTAGACGCTCGACGGATGTATCAGCTCATAGATGGATTTCTTGATGTACTTGAACAGCACCAGGACACGCACCACCTTGATGCCACCACTGGTGGAACCGGCACAGCCGCCGATGATCATCATCACGACGGTGGGGATGATGAACAGCCTACCCCATGTGTCGTAGTCGTAGTTCTGCCCTTGGAAACCCGTGTTCGACATCAACGCCACTACATGGAACAGCGAGGTGCGTAGTCTATCGGCACCCGTCATGGGATGTGCCGCCAGTTGTTCGTCGGAGAAGACGCCAAGACGCGGGGCGAAATAGAAACGGCCGACGAAAAGCAGCACACCACCCAAGATCAGCAAGGCATACCATCGCAGCTCCTCGTTTTTGGCAACCACCTTAAAACGGCCGGAAAACATGAAATAATACATGCCAAAGTTGACGCCCGACAAGAACATGAAGGCCACGCAGACATACTCCAGATAACCAGACTGGAAATAGCCCATGCTAGCCTGATGGGTGCTGAAACCACCTGTAGCCAATGTCGTGAGGGCATGACACACGGCATCGAAGGTATTCATAGGACCGATGCGGTAGGCCACGGCACACATGAACGTCAGGAAGATATAGATGAGCCACAGCGCACGCGAGGTGGCTCCCATGGTCGGGGCAAGCTTCTCAACACTCATGCCTGGCGCTTCGGCGGCAAACAACGACATCTTCTTCGAGCCCTTAGCCACCGACGGGATGAATGCCAAGGTGAACACCACGACACCCAAACCGCCCATCCACTGCATGAGGCTACGCCAAAAGAGGATGCCATGCGGCTGCTGGTCGATGTTGCTGAGAATGGTGGCTCCCGTCGTGGTAAAACCCGACATAGTCTCAAAAAAAGCATCCGTGACATTGTCGACGGTGCCATACATGAGAAAAGGCAACATACCGAATAAGGAAAACAACACCCATGAAAAGGCCACCACCATGAAGGTGTCGCGGATCTGCAGCCTGCCGGGTTTGCTCATGCGACCGATGCAATACAGAAATAGTCCCACAGCACCCGTCAGGGCGGCAGTGAGCAGGAAGTAACGGGCATCACCATCCCCCGCCACGCGCTGATAGTGTAACGCCACTGCAGCCGTCAGCAACAAGGCTGCGGCCTCAATCAGCAACAATACACCAAACAGCTTGCTTTTCATAAGTGGCTCGTCCTTTTCGAATTATTGCGACCTTCTCACCCCTAATGTCATTGCGGGCTTGACCCGCAATCTCCAATTCCAAATGGAATTCCTCTGCGTTTTAGGAGATGGCGGGTCTCCGCCCGCCATGACGAACAAGGGGTCATGATTATATAGTCTTGTTCATAGTCTCATGCCAGTATCATGTCCACGGTTGCGCCCAACCCTCGCCATAGTCGAAATCATCGTCACCATCGTCGTCTTTGTCTTTAAAGGAATGGTCGTCGTAGGGCTTCAGCCAGTTTCTGAACTTATACGAAGGGATGGCCGTAATCTCGCCATCGGCCATGGGCGACACGGCGATGTCGATTTCATCGGCAGCCAGTTCCTTCAGCCAATGGCTCAGCTCCGAGAAGCCCATATCGGTCACGGTGTAGCCTTCCCAGTCGCCTTGTGCGGCCTTGACAGCCAGCTCCTCCGACTCCCACAGCGGGATATAAGGCTCGCCATCGCCGTCTTCCAGCATGGCGAAGAAACCTTCCTTGGCTTCGAGCAGCCAAACCTTGCGCGTTTCAAGAATGGCGTTGATGAATTTTTCCAGTTTTTCCATGACCTCAGCGTTTCTTTTGTTGTTGCTGCAACTTGGCCTGCTGCTTCTGAGCATCTTCGAGACGTTTCATGAAGTTGGACTTCTTCTGGGGCTTCCTCTTGTTTTCCTCGATGGTGGCGCGTACCTTGTCCTCGTTGATCATCTTACGGAAGATGAACATCTGGATGAAGGTGATGATGTTGACCAGCATGTAGTAGTAGCTCAAGCCGGCCGAGTAGTTGTTGAAGATGCCGAAGAACATGATGGGCATCAGATACATCATCCACTTCATCGGCTTCATCTGCGGGTTGCTCGAGTAGTCCATCTGCTTGTTGTTCACGTAGGTGTAGATGAACGTGGTGATGGTCATCAAGAGGGTGAAGAGGCTGAGGTGGTCCATACCGAGGAACCTCGGGAACTCAATGATGCTGTCGTAAGTCGAGAGGTCGTCGGCCCAAAGGAAGGGCTGCTGACGCAACTCGATACTGGCGGGGAAGAAACGGAAAATGGCGATGAGGATGGGGAACTGCAGCAAGGCAGGCAGGCATCCCGAGGCGGGACTGACACCGGCTTGTCGTTGCAGGTTGAGCACCGCCTGTTGTTTCTTCATGGCGTCCTCTTCCTTGGGGTATTTCGCGTTGATGGCCTCCATCTCGGGCTTCAGCACACGGGTGATGGCTGACGACTTGTAGGACTTGAACGCCAAGGGGAACAGCAAGGTCTTGATGAGGATGGTCAGAATCAGGATGACGATACCGTAGTTCCAGCCGTAGCTGCTCAGCCAGTTGAAGACGGCGATGACGCCGTAGTTGATCCAACGGATGAGGAAGAAGTTACCCAGGTTGATTTGGTCTTGCAGGCCGATGCCATAGCTGCGCAAGGTCTTGAAGTGGTTGGGGCCGAAGTAAAGTTGCATCGGGATGACGTTGGTCTCAGCGGTGATGTCGTAAGGCACCTCGATGTTGGCCAACATCGACTTGAAGTAGCGCGGGTTATCCGTCTTACGCGTCCTAGTGGCCATCTTGGCGTTCTCAAACTCATCCTTCGCCACGATGACGTTGCAGAAGAAACGCTGCTTGAACGACACCCATTTAAGCTTATTGTTGACGACTTTCTCCTCGTCTTTCTGTTCGTTGAGGTGATCCACATCCTTGTCGGTCAGCGACTTGTAGTACACCGATTCGCCAGCGAAACGGTCGGTGCTCTTTTCCTGTTTCATCAGGTCGACTTCCCAATCAATGCTCATGTAGTCGGCATTGGAGGCGATGACGTCTTTCAGTCCTATGGTGCGGATGTCGAAGTCCATCATGTAATTGTCGTAGCGGACGGTATAGGTGTATTCGATGTATTTGTCGGCCACCTCGGTGGGCAGACGCAGGGCAAATACTATGCTGTCGCCTTCGGCCACCGTCATGTCGCCGCCCGTGTAAGGCTGGCCGTTCATGTAAGGTTGGAAATAGAACTGCGAAGTGTTGACAATGCGGTTCTGCGCGAAGAACGAAAGGTCGAATTTTGCCGTCTCGGGGTCGAACGAGATCAACGGCAGGGAGTCGTAGGTCTTGTAGTCCTTCAGCTCCACCTGTTTGAGGAAGCCGCCTTTGTTGGTGAAGGTCAGTTTCTGGAGTTTGTTTTCGATGGTCCAAGTCTGTTCCTCTCCTTGTGAGGCCACGGCAAAGATGCCGTATTTGTCGCGCAAGGCGTTCTGCTGCTGTTGGGCGAGGCTTAATGAGTCGGTGGCTTCCATTTGCACGGTGTCAGATGGCATGGCTGCCAGCTGTGCCGCTTTTTGTTCCGCGATGCGCATGGAATCCAGTGCCATCTGCTCCATACGTGCCAGACGGATAGAGTCTTGCACGCGCTTTTGTTCAGCGAGTTCCTCCTTCGAGGGGCTCATGAAATACATCCAGCCAAAGAGAATGGCCGCGATGAGGACAAAACCGATTAGGGTGCTTTTATTGTTCATTACGTCTTAGATTTTCATATAAGGCGGCAAAAATACAAAAAAAAGTGTCCCGCAGGACACTTTTTTCGTTTAACGCTTCGTCTTTTTCGGTAAAAGCCCAGAATCAATAGTATCTGTAGCTCTTTACCTGGCCAATGTGGCGGGCGAGGCGGACCACCTGGTTGCTGTAGCCGAACTCGTTGTCGTACCACAGATACAGGATGACGGTCTTGCCGTCTTCGCTGACCTTGGTGGCCGGTGCGTCGAAGATGCAGGCGCAGCTGTCGCCGATGCCGTCGCTGCTGACGAACTCAGTGTTGCTGCTGAAGCGGATCTGCTCGATGAGGTTACCCTCGAGGCAGGCGAGACGGAAGGCCTCGTTGACTTCTTCCACCGTGGTGGCTCTTTCAACATCGAGGGCGAGTACGGCCAACGACACATCCGGCGTAGGCACACGCACGGCGTTGCTCGTCAGCTTGCCTTTCAGCTCGGGGATGGCCTTGGCGGCGGCCTTACCGGCACCCGTCTCGGTGATGACCATGTTCAAGGCAGCGCTACGGCCACGACGCTCTTTCTTGTGGTAGTTGTCCAGCAGGTTCTGGTCGTTGGTGTAGCTGTGGATGGTCTCGATGTGGCCTTTGACGATGCCGAAGTTCTTCAGCATGACCTCAAGGCCAGGCACGATGGCGTTGGTGGTGCAGCTGGCTGCCGAGAAGACGGTTTCGTTCTCGAGGTCGAGCGTGTCTTGGTTGACGCCATAGACCACATTCGGGATGTCGCCCTTGCCGGGAGCGGTGAGCAACACCTTGCTGACGCCCTTGGCTTGGAGGTGACGCGACAGCGACTCACGGTCACGGAAGGCACCCGTGTTGTCGATAAGCAGCGCATCGTTGATGCCATATTGCGTGTAGTCGAGGTCCTCGGGGTTCTTGGCTTCGAGGAAGAGAATCTTTTGTCCGTTGACCATCATGGCGTTCTCTTCGATCAGCGGGTAGCACACGCCGTGGAAGTAACGGTGTACCGAGTCGGTGCGGAACAGGTTGATACGCTTGAGGATGTCCTCGGGCGAGTTCTTGCGGGTGACGATGGCGCGCACGCGGAGGGCGTCGCCACGGCCAGCCATCTCGGTCATCTCACGGCAGAGGATACGGCCGATACGACCGAAACCGTAGAGGATGACATCCTGCACCTTGTTGCTGCGCGGGACGGCGTTGATGATGTAATGGAGCTTGTCGCGCACGAAAGCCGTGACGTCGTTGTTATACTTTTCTTTCTCGTCCGTCCATTCAGAATTGAGGCGACCGAGGTCGATACGGGCCGGTGCGAGGTTCTCTGCAAGAAGGGCCTTGGCGATGAGCAGCGAGTCCTGCACGCGCACGGGCTTGTGCAACACATTCTCGGCACGGAGGTGCTTGTTGAGGATCTTACCCGAGCCGCGGTTGACCAGCAGCGAACGCAACAGGATGAGTTCCACCGACTTGTCATACCACAACTTACCTACAATGTTGATAAGTTCGTTAGCGGCTTTTTCATTTTCATTCCAAGCCTTCAATGAGGTTTCGAAATTGTCATTCATGATTGATCAATTTTATTCTACAATTAGGTTGATGTTGTTCAGATTTTTGGCAAAGTTAGGCATTATTTCAATCCGAACAAGGAAAAAGCAGAAAAAAGTTTTTTTTGTGAGCAAGTACGCTGCATTTTCGTAATTTTGCGCAAATTTTCAAACACGATGGAAAAAAGCGATTGTCTTTACAACTCCTATTTGAATATCCTAAAGGAAGAGCTTGTGCCCGCCATGGGCTGCACCGAGCCCATTTGTCTAGCATACGCTGCCGCCAAAGCCAGGGAAGTCTTAGACTCGCTTCCTAAAAAAGTCGAAATCGAAGCTAGCGGCAACATTATTAAAAATGTGAAAAGTGTCATCGTGCCCAACACCGACGGCATGAAGGGGCTGAAGGCCTCCGTGGCGGCAGGTATCGTGGCCGGCAAGCCCGAAAAGGTGCTTGAAGTCATTGCCGACGTGAAGCCCGAGCAAAAGAAAGACATCGCCGATTTCCTTGAGAACACGCCTATCGCGGTCAAGCCTCTGGACTGCGTCGCCCGCCTGGACGTCACCGTGCGCCTCTTCGACGGCGAACACAGCGCCATGGTCCGTATCGCAGGGCATCACACCAACATCGTTTGCGTCAAGAAAGACGACGAGACGCTTTTCGACTGCCCTTGCTCCGACACCAACGCCAACATGACCGACCGCAGCTGCCTCAAGTTGGACAAGATCTACGACTTCGCCTCCACTGCCGACATCGACGATCTGCGTCCCATCATCGGGCGACAGATGACCTTCAACAAGGCCATCGCCATGGAAGGCCTGAAGAACGACTGGGGCGCCAACGTGGGCAGCACCATCCTGCGTTGTGGCGTCGACATCCGACAAAAGGCAAAGGCCTGGGCTGCAGCGGGCAGCGACGCCCGCATGAGCGGCTGCGAGATGCCCGTCATCATCAACTCGGGTAGCGGTAACCAAGGCATGACCGTGTGTTTGCCTATCCTCGCCTTCGCCGAAGAATTCAACGTCGACGAGGAACGCACCATCCGCGCCGTGGCCCTCTCCAACCTCGTGGCCATCCACCAAAAGACCGGCATCGGCAGGCTCTCGGCCTACTGTGGCGCCGTCAGCGCGGGCTGTGCCTCAGGTTGTGGCATCGCCTTCCTCTTCGGTCACGGCCTCGACGTCATCGAACACACTCTTGAGAACGCTCTCGGCATGGCCGCCGGCATCGTGTGCGACGGCGCCAAGCCTTCGTGCGCTGGCAAGATCGCCCTATCGGTCGAAGCCGGATTGCTCGGTTTCGAGATGAGCAAGCACGGCGACAACCTCCTCGGTGGCGACGGCATCATCGGCTGCGACGCCGAAGAGACCATCGACCACATCGGTCGACTCGGTCGACTCGGCATGAAAGAGACCGATGTGGAGATTTTGAAGATAATGGTCGAATGACAGATGCTTTGACCATCCCATTTCGTCCCTTTCTCACCTCTATGCGGACAATAAGCCGCAAAATCTGCGGTTAATTATCCGCAAAATTTGCGGCTTATTACTTTGATTAGACTATCTATCGGTTAGATAAAACCTTATCTTTGCAACGCAAAACAACCCTAAAAATGGTTTCTGACACCGAAAACAACCTCCGCCGCAAAGCCCCATCCATCGCGCTGATTTCCATAGTGATAGTGGCTGTAGGAGTGGTTTTGTTTGTCCTCAACCTGATGCTTGGATCGGTGTCGATTCCTTTTGAAGAGTTCAAAAACGCAGTTTTCGGCGGCGAAGGCTCCACCTACCGCGCCATCATCCTCGACTACCGCCTACCGCAAGCCATCACGGCGCTCCTGGCGGGCATAGGTCTATCGGTATCGGGCCTCCTGATGCAGACCCTCTTCCGTAACCCCTTGGCCGACCCTTCCCTGCTGGGCATCAGCAGTGGAGCAAGCCTCGGCGTGGCCTTGGTGGTGCTAGTAGCAGGCGGCTTCGGTGGCATCGCCGTCAGCACGCTGTCGCTGTGGTCGACCTTCGGCGTCACCATTGCGGCTTTCCTGGGTGCCTTTGCGGTATTGTTGCTTATCCTTGCTTTAAGTTCCCGACTGAAAAGCATGGTCAGCCTGGTGCTGGTGGGTATCATGATCGCCTACATCGCAGGCTCGGTCACCGACATCCTGAAGTTCTTCAGCCAGAAGGAAGGGCTACATTCCTTCGTCATCTGGGGCATGGGTAGTTTCTCCAACGTGAGCAAGGCACAACTGCCGTTCTTCGCCATCGCGGTGGCGGTTGGTAGCATCGGCTCATTCCTATTATTCAAGACCTTGAACCTCTTGCTGTTGGGCGAGCGTTATGCCGAGAACCTCGGTGTGAACATCAAGCGGAGCAGCATGCTCATCATCCTGGCATCGGGCTTCCTCACCGCCCTCATCACGGCGTTCTGCGGCCCCATCGCCTTCCTGGGCTTGGCTGTGCCGCATATCGCGCGTTTCCTCTTCCGCAGCAGCGACCATAAGTTGCTCATCCCCGCCACGGCCTTCCTCGGCATGGACTTGGCCTTGTTCTGCAACCTCATCGCACGCCTGCCCTCTTTCGAAGGCAACCTGCCCATCAACTCGGTCACGGCACTGATTGGTGCGCCTATCGTGCTGTGGGTGATTTTCCACCGTCAAAAAGTCATGAGATGAACGAAGTGCTCCATACCACGAACCTACTTATCGGCTATAAAGGTCAAGCCCTGATGCCCGCAATCGACGTGAGCCTCGGCGAAGGCGACATCGTGGCCTTGGCGGGTCCCAACGGCTCGGGCAAGACGACGCTGTTCAAGACGCTGTCGGCCAGCCTCAAACCCGTCGGCGGCGAGGTCAAGCTGTTCGGCAAGGACTTGCGCGACTACTCCCCCACCGAACGCAGCTCGCTCTTCAGCCTCGTCCTCACCGAGAAGCCCGACGACCTGTTTTTGAAGGTTTTCGACATTGTGGCCGCCGGTCGCTATCCCCATCTCGGTCTTTTAGCCAAACTTAAGGCTGAAGACGAGCAAATCATTTACGACAGCCTCGAAACCGTCGGCATCAGCCATTTGGTCAACCGGAACTTCGTCTCGTTGAGCGATGGCGAACAACAGAAAGTGATGATAGCCAAGGCCTTGGTACAGGACACGCCACTCATCTTCATGGACGAGCCTGCCGCCTTCCTCGACTATCCGAGCAAAATCGAGTTGGTCAACATCATGCACAAACTCTCGCGCGAGAAGCACAAGACCATCCTTTTCAGCAGCCACGACCTCGATTTGTTGCTCCGTCACGCCGATGTTATGTGGGTCGTCGCGCCGCAGCAGCCTTTGCGCCAAGGTACGCCGAAAGAATTGGTTGAGCGAGGGGTTATCGACGCCTATTTTAAGCCAATCGTAGCGAAAGAAGAATTCTATTGGATGAGGTAACTACCTCAATTTCAAGTAACTTTGCACCAAACTATCATCCTATGCGTAAAACAACCCTTATCCTCATCTTAACAGCTATGTGGTTTTCAGGTTATGCACAAAAAGACTGGTTCGGCTTCAACCGTTACAAGGCCGACAACGACAGTATCATTGCCAGCGGCAAGTTCCCCGACGTCGTGTTTATGGGCAACTCCATCACCGACAACTGGGCCTATTTCCATCCCGAGTTCTTCACCGAGAACAACTTCTGCGGCAGGGGCATCGGGGGACAGACCTCGGCGCAGATGCTGGTGCGCTTCACCGCCGATGTCATCGACCTGCATCCCAAGGCCGTGGTTATCATGGCAGGCACCAACGACGTGGCGCACAACGACTATTGGGTGACTCCTGAGAAGGTGGTCGACAACATCATCGCCATGTGTGACCTGGCCCGCGACCATGGCATCGTGCCCATCATCAGCTCCATACCGCCTTGCTCGAAATTCCCATGGAGGGAGGAGATTGAGAACCCGGGGCAGACCATCGTCGAAATCAACGACAACCTGAGAGCTTACGCCGAAGCCCATGACATCGTATACGTGGACTACCATTCCGCCCTCGCCGACGAGCACCTTGGATTGCCCTCCTCGCTGAGCGAAGACGGCTGCCATCCCAATCCCGACACCTATCTTGTCATGGAGGAGATGGTATTAGAGGCGATACGCGTTGCGTTACAATAAGAAATCACGGGGACATATAAGAATCAAGCAAAAGAAAACTCCTACGGAGTACAACTCGTTGAATGATTGTTTTTTGTTATTAAAAGAGAGCTCCTACGGAGCAAATTTTAGAAATTCCTTAAAGCCGATTGTGTCTAAGGATGAGTTTTTCTGGATGAAATGAGACTGCACCAGAAAAAAATGCTTATTTTTGCAGCGTCTGAAGCGCCCAGGCCCTCGCATCTTGCCTTTGTCGTGCGTTGGGCAGCTAACAGACAGGCCGAGCAAGCGGTCTCGTAGCAGGGGCGACTACGAAAAACTCCGACGGAGAGGTTCACGAACGACCCTTTACCGTCGGAGTCTTTTTTTATTTTTTCTTTTTCGACAAACAATTCTCGTTGAAGACGATCATCGGATAATGCGCTCCGAACTCCCCACGCACCACTTTCTTTCCCGGATACCAATCATAGTAAAACAGGTCTATCGTATCAGGCAACAACTTTCGCACCTGCTGGGCTAATGAAAAACCGCGCTCAAACCATTCTTTGTCTTGTTTTTTGGTCCAATTAAGAGAAGTAACATCATCATACTCATCATACCATTCACGTAAGCCTTCGATAGAATCCAACTTGATTTCCCCTGCCGTGTCCGTCCAAAGGGAATCGGCACTGCCACAACAACTGCTGCCCCAAAACAAAGCATCGCCGAAGTCGCACCACATGCAGACCGTTTCCTTTATCTTGGGCATCCTCCTGAAACTGATGTCCGCTCCATAGCAAAATGGTGACCGGATATTCCATTCTATCAAAGGCGATTTGATGTCATTGTAGAAAGTCATATTATCCCACTTTGGTCCGCTCCTGTATCCATTTGGACCATAAAACCATTCTTTCGCAAAATCACTGCGTTGCGTGTTGTAGCAGTTGCCGCATAGTGCAAGAAGCGCAAGGTAAATCGAGTTGACGAAATCCTTGGTTTCACACAATGCATAGAAAGGGATGCTGTCGGTATCAGAATCATACACAAAGAACAAGCCAATCTCAGGGTCGGTATTGGCATCATAATCATGAACTATTTCTTTTCCCGGATCAGGCCTTTCAACCGAAAAACCAAAGCTCGCAGCACGCAACATTTCGTAATGAAGATACACCTCCTTGCCCTCGCAATCGATTCGCATCGTGTGCTCCAATTGGATACCCTTCACGATATCTTCGAGCCACATCGTCATTTCAACGAAAGGATCAAAGACCACACTGCAATCGCAAGTCAGCCGTTTTTTCCCGTTCAGGTACATC
Organism: uncultured Bacteroidia bacterium; assembly: GCA_902799345.1. Lineage (GTDB taxonomy): Bacteria > Bacteroidota > Bacteroidia > Bacteroidales > F082 > Limimorpha. Next base: position 174,821 of record CADBZW010000005.1, read on the forward strand.
TCCATATCAATCCATCCCGCTTCGGGCGGAGTGAAATAGAAGAAGGTGGAATCCAACTTCTTAAACAAGTCTTTACGCTCCGAAATTTCTTTGTATACACGGCTCCTTTCGGCGAACCAACCGTTTTCATACTCCAGTTCCATAATCATTGTATTTTTTAATTATGAAAACACCAAAAGATTAAAACGTTTTTTCTCTTCTGGAGTTATCAAGTCAAGGTTTTTTGCCATCCAATGCTTATATGCCGTCTCAACAATATCATTTCTTTTCAGGTTTGCTTTTGCCAACATCAAATCCAACAATTCATTCTTTTGTCTATCAGCCTCTTTATGCCTTTGTTTTTCCTCTTCTTTTTGCTTTTTCCATTCCTCTTCATCTCTGCGACTTTCCTCTTCTTTTTGTTGCTCGACAATGGCTTCCCTGCTCTTGCACCAATCGAGCAGCTTTTCGCCATAAGACATGGCTCTATCGCATATCACCTTGTCCTTTTCGCCATCGCAAGCCATGGTGAAATTCAGCAAGTTATAAGCCGATTCAAAAACGGTGACGATTTTACTGTCAACGCCAGTGAGCCACTCTTTATACTTGGCTTTGTCGTATTCGCTTACATACTCATGGCAATCCCTATGTTCTTGGTATAGCACATAGTCCAATGCTTCAACGCACCCTTCCCATGCTGTCCTTCCTGCCTTTTTTATGCTTTTTGCGTCAGCATAGTGTTCATCGTCTTCCAGCGAAGTCTTGTCCAATATGTCCTTCGCTTTTTGCAGGTATGCTTCTGCTTTTTTCATTGGATGCTTTTTCATAGTTCATTTCATTTTTTCGTTTTCGGCAAACAATTCTCGTTAAAAACAATCATCGGGCACCTTGCTTCATGCTTGTAAACAATCTTAGGTTTCTTTGATATTACGCACTCATCACCATCACGCACGACTCTCTTTCGCGGATACCAATCATAGTAAAACAGGTCTATCGTATCAGGCAACAACTTTCGCACCTCCAAGGCAAAAGAAAAGCCGCGCTCTTGAAAGTCGTTCCATCGCTTTTTGGACCAATCTTTTTCGGGAAGATGCGCGGAATCATACTCATTATACCACTCTTTCAATCCCTTGATTGAATCCAACCGAATTTCTCCAGCAGTGTCAGTAGAGATGCTTTCAACATCACCGATACAAGCACCCTCATTAATTGTTCCTCTACCCCAAAACAAAGCACCACCGAAATCGCACCACATACTTACCGTTTCTTTTATCTTGGGCATTTTCCTGAAATGTTTGTCGCCACAAAAGCACTGTGGATTTTGGATTTTCCATTCTATCAAAGGCGATTTGATAGAATTGTATACAGTCAAATGGTCCAGCTTCTTCCCGTTCCGGAGGTCGTTTTCATCATAAAACCATTCCTCTGCAAAATTGCTGTGTTGTGTGTTGTAGCAGTTGCCAAAAAGCGCAAGAAGTGCGAGATAAATCGAGTTGACAAAATCTCCCGTTTCGCAGAGGGCATAAAACGGTATGGTATCAGAACACGAATCATAGACATAAAACAGGCCAATTTCCGAAAAGACATCTGTCCGAGAATGGCGCCATTTATCTTTTGTGCTTATGACAAAGTCTGCGTCACGAAGTTTCTCATAGTGCAAATACATCTCTTCGCCCTCACAATCAATATGCATGGTCGTTTCCATATTTCTGCTACGAACGATATCTTCAAGCCATCGTTTCATGTCGGGGAACGGGTCATGCACACAGCTACATGCGCAAGTCAGCCGTTTTTCCCCGTTCAGGTACATTTCCATATTAATCCAACCCGCTTCGGGCGGAGTGAAATAGAAGAACGTGGAATCCAAGTTCTTAAACAAGTTTTCGCGCTCAGAAAGCTCTTTGTACACGCGGCTCCTTTCGGCAAGCCAACCTTTTTGATAGTATAACATAGGTTATCAACATTTAGTCAACAAACTTCTCCACCATCTCCAAGGAAAGGAAGCTGAGGTGGTCGTGCTCGCTGAACAATTCTTCCGGTATTTTCTTGCCTTGCCTTACACATTCCCTGACGGTTTCCGAACATTCCTCGGGTAAAACCGTTACCGCCATATCGGATGAATCCACATATTTGGAATCGATTTGCTCTTTTGACGGCTTGTAAAATTCCGCAACGACATATTGTTTCGAATAGTGTTTCAACTTCACAATGTCGCCTGGGCCGAAAGGATGGGGAATATCGACATAGCAGTCAATGAGGTTTTCTATTTCTTTTGGAACAGGATAGTCTCCAAGATAATAGTCGTTATTAACAGGAGAATAGTCCTTTTCAAGCTCGAATGAGCCAATCGCGTTTTCAAGGGCCTTGTCCTTGGCTTTGTATTGTCGGCAAATGATTTTGTCATACTTTTTCAGGGCTTCCTTTTTTCTCATGTCATCCTCGCAGGCAAAACTATGCGGATACTTGCCAAGCAGAATCTCTTTGTAGCCCACCCGTGCTCCGCTTTCAGGGTCTTTGTAATCATAGTAGACGCCGAATGCCGCTATTCTCCTTGTCTTAAAGTTCCCGTGTAACTCAGCCCAGTTTTTTTCCCATTTGTTTTTTAAGTAGGAAAGCAGCAACCGTTCTTGCTTGGTAAGTATAGTCGTTTGCTCCAGATCCCAGTAGAACCACTTCTTATTGCTGCCCGCAGGTTCCGGCGACATTTCCACCAAATTGATTATCTCTTTCGGGGAGAGCAATAGATCTTTTTCAAGCAAATAGTTCCGCTCGGTGTCCGATTCCACATAACCTATCGCACGGCGGGAAAATTCCAGCTGGGTCTCGACATCCATAACACATTTATAGACAAGTTTGTTGATGCCTTCCACGGCGAAATAGGGATTGTCAGTGTCTATGACAATGGCAGGTTTTCTCGCGACATCATCACCAACGATGTAATCATACCAGAAATCATCGGCGATATACTTTGTGGTGGCAGGCAAACGAACTTGTTCAAATTCGGTGAATGCGTAACTTCCCAGATGCTCGAATCCATACGGGAACTCAATGATTCCATCGCCTTCCTCCCCGAAATGGAAGCAGTTGTCATCTTCTACGGTTTTGAGCGAAGATGGAAGTCTGTCAATTGCGCAATAGCGGAAGCAATAAGGTGGAAAAGTTTCAATTCTGTCCGAAACCCTTATGATACCTATATCGGCATAACAAAACGCGCCGTCACCAAGTGTCTCGACCGTCTCGGGCATGATGAGTTCTTCCAAATTCTCGACATTTGAGAAAGAACTCTCGCCAAATTCCTTCAACCCTGTCGGCAGATCGATTTTTTCCATTTTCTCGTAGGCGGCAAAGGCCAAGCGGCCAATGGTTTCAATCCCTTCGGGAACAACGACGTGTTCGGTGTCGGGGTGATGCACAAGCACCTTCCTGTCGGGAGTCGTCAAAATGCCATCGTTGTAAACAAACCTTGTTCCATACTTCCTGTTTACAAGCATCTTAAAGATCATGGAAGGTTGTTCTTCATCGGCATCTTCCGGAATGTCCTCATCGTTGACATTACCCTCATAATCCAGCAAGTGCATATCGGTAATGTCAAATTCAACTGGATGGAAATCCTTGGCGATTTCGTTGAATCCGAAAAGCAATTCGTAGGAATAACTTCCTTTGTCATTAAATGGGTTGCAATACACGTTGCCAACCAAAACCATTTTCTCACAATCACGGTTTTGCTCAATCCATTCAGCAAGATACAGCTTTCCAAATTCAAAAGTTGCCGTCTTCATATCCGTTGTTTTTTGTTTTACGCGGCAAAAATACAAGCTGCTTGTTTCAAAACGTGAAACATGGCGAAAAAAAATCTAGTCGTTCAGAAAAGTTTTCGTAATTTTGCAGCGTCTTTATCCATTGCGGGTGTGTGATGATGACTAGACAAGAGTGTCTGGGTGTCCCTACAACACTGGTTGAAGAAGCCGAGTCGGTCGGCTATATTCCACATCCGTCCGCCGCCCTGGCAGGTCTGCACGATCACCTGACCAGCGGGGTACGGGACGTTGGGGGTGCAGACAACCCATACTGGCATCGGGCGGTTGCCAGCTCTGAAGACTGACATACGGGGAGTCCTTTGTGGGCTTCCCGTTTCCTTTTGCTTCATACTGATGTCACTGCATCTTGCATCCATAATAATCTATAATTTCCTTTTTTTTTGACGCGGCAAAGACAAAAAACAACTGTTTCGAAACATGAAACATGTCGTTTTTTTGAATCATATCAAAAAGAGAACTGCCGTCCCGAAAAGTCCCAAAAGAAACCTTAAAGAGGCAGCAGTTTCTTGTTATCGCTGGAGGGAACATACGCGAAGGTCCGCCCCTTACGTCTTGATAATTCATTTGTTTTTCATTCCGTGTCCGCGACCAACTGGCTACAAAAGTACAAAAAAACTGAAATACCGCCATCTGATTGCGTTTTTTCAACGAATCAATCCTCAAAACACCAGATAATCAAACCGTTTTTTCTCTTCAGGAGTCAACAAGTAGATGTTATCGCATACAAATTCTTGAAAAGCGATTTCGATGAGGTCTTTACGCTTTGTGCCCGTTTTATCAAGCAGCAGTTCAAACAGCTCCTTGCTTTGCCTCTTGACGATACGTCTGTCTTCCCTCTTGGTGGAATTAAACTTCTTCATCCTCTCTTCCCTGTCTCTTTTCTCTTCCTCGATTTGCTCGATGACACTTTGTATGTTTTTGCACATATCAATCAGGTATTCAGCCCTTTCAATGCCATCATCGCAAATATTTTTGGATTGATTTCCGTCCACTGACAAATAAATTGCCAGCGCATAATAGGCAATATCAAAACCGTTATATAATCTATCGCCAATTTTCCTTGTTTCTTCCTCATAAGCCTTGTAATCATAGGTTTCTATGTTTTTTTCAAGGGCATAATTCAAGGCTATGGAACAACCCTTCCACGCTGACCTTCCGGCCTTTTTTACGTTTTTCACATCAGCGTAATGCAACAAAATGCCATCGTCCGAAATATCATCAATGGGTGTGTTGGCCAGTATGTCTTTTGCCTTTTGCAGGTATTCTTCCGCTTTTTGTATAGGGGTCTTTTTCATAGGGCTATATTTGCAAAATCAAACATTTCTGAAACTAGTGTTTTTGTCGAAGCCCGCCGATTCCAGTTTCTGGATGTCGCTACGAGTATCAACTATCGGTTTTTCCTTCTGCGAAGAGAGAAACTCATAGATTGCCTTCCACATCTCTTCCGAAGGAATGACTTTGGGAATATAGGTCTCACATAGAATAGGATTGTCCACCCGTTTGGCAACATCCACTTTTCTCTTACCCCATTCAACCTCTCCCGTCCAAAAGCTAAAAAGCAGACTGCAAGGAGCTAACGCGATGGGCGAATCCGAAATACGGTCCTTCACCTCATGCTCCGTTCTGATCAGCCTATAATCCACACATAGACTATTGTTTTTGGTATCAATCCATCTTTCTACCTCAAAGCAATACCGATTCCATCCGACTTCCAAGACATAATGGAAAACCCTACCTTCAAGCCTAGTCTTGTGATAAAACCTTTTTTTCGTTTTTTCCACTTCACTCCTATTGCGAACGCTGTTCAACTCCCATATTTGTTTGGCTTCCATAGGTTTGTCGTCAGGCAATAATGTGGTGGCGAAACATTCTTCCAAACCAGATTGCAAGACGCCTGGTGCATTGAGCGACTTTGAACCTCTGCGGTCAAAGACAATCTGTTCGTCAATGCCATACACGCCCGACAGATAATCGTAGTAGTCTTTCTTGTTATCGATGATTTTCATGCTTCCTAATTTTGGCGGCAAAAATAAAAGCCAATTGTTTCATAACATGAAACATCCTCAAAAAAGCATAAAAAACCGCCGACGGCTAAAGGCTTTTTGCTGCCCTTGCCGCCGGCGGCTGTATTTTGTTTCGGTGAACCAAGGTAGGTTTGTACTACGTTTGGCCTACGCACCTGAAGGTTACGTTTTGTCGCCAACAGGTGGGAGCGAAACAGAAGGTCTTGGCCTTCAAAAATGCAGTGTCGATACCTCCGCAAGGATACTCGTAGGATCGGTTTTATGGCCAGCCCTGTTTATTGGCCAACGACACCGCTTATTAAACAAGGGGATGCCAACAACACCCCTAAGGCCGCTTGCTCGACCTATCCGTTAACCACCCAACACACAATGAAGCAAGATGTGAGGGCTTTGGCAGATGGACGCTGCAAAAATACAAAACCATTGTTTCACAGCGTGAAACATGACGAAAAAAAAACTTTCAGGACAGCCGGTAGCAGCAACTAATGATAGGCTGTGGTGCCAATCCTGAAAGTATTCTATTGTCGCATCCAAAAGGAAGCAGTACCCGCGTCACTTGTGACGGGTGGGGACAACCACCCTGCTTCGGTCTGCCGACCCATGTCCCGTTTCCGGAGATCTACACAGCAACCAGATCGACACTGCAAAAGTACAAAACTTTTTGGAATCCAACATTACTTTACGGAATTTCCCTATTTTTGCAAACGTAATCAAAACAGTATCAGAACTGTTGGAACACCATGAGAAACACCGACACATTCAGACAATACACTTGGTTAGTGAACACCATCCAAAGGGCAGGTGGCATCACCTTCGAAAGAATCGGACAGATGTGGATCGATAGCGACCTAAACGAAGGCAAGCCCTTGTCGCGCACCACGTTCTATCGCCTGCGCCAAGCCATCGACGACATGTTCGGCATCCGCATCGAGAGCGACAACCAGCACCGCTATTACATCAGCAACCCGGAAACACTCTACGACAACTCGACCCAGAACTGGATGCTGCGAACCCTCACCGTCAGCAGTCTCCTCATGGACGGCCTTTCCATCAAAGACCAAATTGTGCTGGAAGACATCCCTGCCGGATTGGAGCATCTCGAGACCATCATCGACGCCCTCAAAAACCGCCACGCACTGCGCATGGGCTACAAAAAATTCACCGACTCCGAGCCTTACACCACCCTCATCGAGCCTTATTGCCTCAAACTCTTCCGTCAACGTTGGTACCTACTCGGAAAAAGCGAAAGAAAAGACCATAAGATGGCTATCTACGCCCTCGACCGCATAACGGAAATCACAGAAACAGAGACAAAGTACGAACTAGATGCCGACTTTGATGCCGAGGCCTTTTTCAAGGACTATTTTGGCGTGTTTATCGGAGAGGAGATGCCTGCACAACGCATCGTATTGCGCGCCTATTACAACATGCCCAACCTACTGCGCACCCTTCCCTTGCATCGCTCGCAAAAAGAAATATGCAGGACAGATGCCTATGCTGATTTTGAGTATTTTCTTGTCCCCACCATGGACTTCAGACAAGCCATCCTCAAAGAAGGCAACGAATTGGAGGTCATCGAACCTCTATCGTTGCGCGAGATGATACACGATGAGCTAAAGGAGACAATTAAATTGTACTGACAAGCATATTGTGGCAAAAGAGGAGTTCTATTGGATGAGATTATGAGATAAGAGACACCGAAAAAGAAAGATTTTTATTGTTTTTTACTAAAACATACCAAAATTGAAAAAAACTAATTACTTTTGCATTTGTAACCATAATAAAATGGTCTGATTATGTTCGAAACCACAAGTATCACCGATTTATATATGCTGATTCTGGCCTCATTGAGTCCAGACGACAAACTTGACTTGATTGCCAAGTTATCCGCCTCAATGAAAGAAAAGTCAGAGGTTTCCAAAAGACCCGACTTAAGCACTTGTTTTAGTGGAGATTGGAGTGATATCGATGCTAACGCTTTAAGGAATAACGAATACTTTGGCAGAAGCGTTGAAAACTGGTAAGCATTATGTCAAAATACATTCTTGATACTGATACTTGCATTGAACTTTTCAGAGTTGTTTTATCACCGAAATAACCATTGCAGAACTGTTTTATGGTGCTGCGAAGTCTAACAATCCTAAGCATTTCCAAGATATTGGTTTCATTCTCCAATCATTTGAATTATTACCTATTTTCCCTTCACTTAGAATATACGGAACTATCAAGGCATTGCTTGAAAATCAAGGAAATAGGATTGATGAATTTGATTTGCTGATAGGCGCTTGCGCTGTTTACAACAATTGCGTTACAGTTACCTCCAACATCAAACATTTCAGCCATATCCCGAACCTTCTGATTGAAGATTGGGCAGAAAAATCCAAGCACTAGAGTTTTTCTATATTCAGTATTTTTGATTTTTTGTATTTTTGCACCTTAAATCATTGCAGCAATTTTTACTAAAATGCAGAATATCAGAAATATAGCAATTATCGCTCACGTTGACCACGGCAAAACCACCCTCGTGGACCGTATCCTTTACCAATCACAACTCTTCAAGGAATCGGACGAAGCACCCGGCCAACTCATTCTCGACAACAACGACCTCGAACGCGAACGCGGCATCACCATCCTTTCGAAGAATGTGTCTGTTCGTTATAAAGACGTCAAAATCAATATCATAGATACTCCTGGCCACGCCGACTTCGGTGGCGAGGTGGAGCGCGTGCTCAACATGGCCGACGGCGTGCTGCTGCTGGTCGACGCCTTCGAAGGCCCCATGCCGCAGACCCGTTTCGTGCTGCAGAAGGCCATCGAACTGGGCCTGAAGCCCATCGTGGTCATCAACAAGGTGGATAAACCCAACTGCCGTCCCGACGAGGTGCAAGAGGCTGTCTTCGACCTGATGTTCAACCTCGGCGCCACCGAGGACCAGCTGGACTTCCCCACCGTCTATGGTTCCTCAAAACAAGGCTGGATGTCGGACCACTGGGAAAACGTCACCGACAACGTCTCCTACCTCTTGGACGTCATCATCGACACCATCCCGCCCGCGAAGTTCGAGGAAGGCACACCGCAGATGCTCATCACCTCTTTGGACTACAGCTCGTATGTTGGCCGTATTGCTGTGGGCCGTCTGAAGCGTGGCACCCTGCAGGCCGGACAGAACGTCTCGCTGGTGAAACGCGACGGTTCCGTGACCAAGTCGACCATCAAGGAACTCTACACCTTTGAAGGCCTGGGCAAGGAGCGCACCAAGAAACCTGTCGAGGCCGGCGACATCATCGCGCTGATGGGTATCGACGACTTCGAAATCGGCGACACCGTGGCCGACTACGAGAACCCTGAGCCGCTGCCGCCCATCCATGTGGACGAGCCCACGATGAGCATGCTGTTCACTATCAACAACTCACCGTTCTTCGGCAAGGAAGGCAAATACGTCACCTCGCGTCACCTGCGCGAACGCCTCTACAAAGAGACCGAGAAGAACCTCGCCTTGAAGGTGGAAGACACCGAATCACCTGATTCTTTGATGGTTTACGGCCGCGGCATACTGCACCTCAGCATCCTTGTCGAGACCATGCGTCGTGAGGGCTATGAGTTCCAACTTGGTCAGCCCAAGGTCATCATCAAATACATCGACGACGTGAAGTGCGAGCCTATCGAGGCCTTGACCGTCCTCGTCCCCGAGGACTTTGCAGGCCGTGTCATCGAGCAGGTCAGCGCCCGCAAGGGTGAGATGACCCAGATGGAGCCCAAGGGCGACCGCATGTGCCTCGACTTCGACATCCCGTCGCGCGGTCTCATCGGCTTGAGAAACACGCTGCTGACCGTCACCGAGGGTGAGGCCATCGTCTCGCACCGCTTCAAGGACTACGAACCTTGGAAGGGCGAGATGCCGACCCGTAACACCGGTGCCTTGATTTCGATGGAGACGGGCCAAGCCATCCCCTACGCCATCTGGAAGCTGCAGGACCGTGGCACCTTCTTCGTCAACCCGAACGAAGACGTCTATGCCGGCGAGGTCATCGGCGAGAACACGCGCAGCAACGACATCGTCATCAACGTGTGCAAGACCAAGTGCGTTTCTCGTTGGAGGAATACATGGAATACATCCGCGACGACGAATATCTTGAGGTCACGCCCAAGAGCCTGCGTCTGCGCAAGATCATCCTCGACGAGCTGGAACGCAAACGCGCCTCACGTCGTGGCGAGGAATGATGATAAAGCCATAGAGATACACTCCCTCCTTCGTCAGTCGGTATGACATGGCTTTATCATCATAGCCACCAATGTCATTCCGAGCGAGGAACGAGCGAGAGAATCTTTTAGTGGTCGAATGCAACAAAAATTAATTTCTCAAAGTCGGGCAAAATGTCCGACTTTTTTTGTATTATTGCAGTTTGTAGAAACGAGCACCAAAGAGGTTATTCCTCTATCCTCTTTAACCTTATATTTTATTGAAATTCAAAAACTTAAGAATATGTCTAAAATTAAGAAAACTCTGATAATCCTACTCGTCATGATGGGATTGGCTTCATGCGATGTGCTGAACCAAGTGGCCCAGATGGCCAACTTCGCCAACTGTTCCTTCAATTTCAACAGCGTGAACCAGATCCAGATGCTCGGCGTCAACCTGAGCAGAGGCATGTCGAAAACCGACCTCAACGCGGCCCAACTGCTTAACCTGGCCAACTCCATCATGCAAAAGAAACTGCCTGTGACTTTCAACGTGAATGTGGACGTCACCAACCCCAACAGCATCGCCGCCGCCATGACCAAGATGGACTATATCCTGACTCTGAACGGCAAGCAGGTCGTCAGCACCTCGATGAACAACGCCATCAACGTGCCAGCCAACTCAAGCAATATGGTTTCGATTCCCATCTCCACCGACCTGTTCCAGCTCTTCAGCGGTGAGTCGGCCGATGCCATCGTCAACCTGGCGTTCAAGTTGGCCGGTGCCAGCAGCCAGCCCGTCAACGTGGGGCTAAAGGTGAAGCCTTATATCAACATCAACGGACAGCAACTGGCCTATCCTGACTACATCACGATGAACAAAACGTTGAACTAATCCCAGAAAACGAGCAGAAAATGGCGGATTTTAAAGAAAGACGCTTCAGCATCGACCCTGGCAGAGGCAAGAAAATGGACGGCTGTCCCTACTCTATCTATGAGGACGGGCACGACGTGAAAGACTATATCATCCCGCCGAAAGGCTATATCTTCAAAGGCTTCAGGTTCGACCCCGACGCCAGCAACCAGATATACGACGGCAAGCTCATCGCGATATACGAGAAAGAGACGTTCAACCAAAAAATGATGTCGCAGATGTGGAAGTTCATCTTGGCATTTGCCATCATCGCCGTCATCGCCATCATCGCTATTTTGGCCGCTGGAGTGTTCAAAGACCCCAGCCCGAAGCCGAACCGTCAGGTCGACCAACCTGCCGCCGTCGTGGAGGCCAACGAACCTGCCCCTGTCGTCGTCGGCACTACCGAAACGGAGACCGTAGAGACGACAAGCGCTTCGGAAGAGCAACCTGCCGAGACCGTCGTTGAGGAGGTCAAACCACAAGAAGAGACCACACAACCCGTCGCCGACGACCCGAACGAGTTGTTCAAGCAAGCGTTCTGGACCTTGATCCATCAACGCACCATCTTGATGGACGCTTACGATACCTTATTTAAGGACAACAAAGGTAAGGTGGAAGGCGAAGAATATGACTACCTGCGCTTCACCATTTTGCAAAATTCGAGTGCCTTCAAGGCATGGACAGGAAAACTACAGAAGGTTCCTGCCACTGAATTGGAATCCATCAACAACATCAACGACTTGAAGAGTAAAATCAAAGATATTGAATAACAACAACTAAACAAATCAACAATAAACATTTCAACAATGATCAGAAACAACTTCATCAAACGCCACAACGGCCCCACCGCATCGGATGCTGAAAAGATGCTCAAGGTCATCGGCGTGAAATCGCAAGAACAACTTGTCGACGAAATCATCGCTCCCGAGATCCGTCTGCCGAAAGACCTCAACATCGGCGAGGGCATGAGCGAATACGAAGTCATCAGCCACCTCAAGGCCATCGGCGCGAAGAACAAGCAGTTCCGCACCTACATCGGCTTGGGCTACTACAACACCATCACCCCTGGCGTCATCATGCGCAACATCCTTGAGAACCCGGGCTGGTACACCTCTTACACTCCCTATCAGGCCGAGATTTCGCAAGGCCGTTTGGAGGCTTTGGTGAACTACCAAACCGTCATCAGCGACCTCACCGCCCTGCCGTTGGCCAACGCCAGCCTGCTCGACGAAGGCACTGCCGCTGCCGAAGCCATGCTGATGTTCTGGCACAGCCGCAGCCGTGCCCAAGTGAAGGCCGGCGTGAAGAAGTTCTTCGTGGCCTGCGACTTGTTCCCGCAGAGCATCGAGGTCATCAAGACCCGCGCCCATTTCCAAGGCATCGAGGTTGTGGTGGACGACATCAACAAGTTTGAAGCCAACGAGGAATATTTCGGTGTTATCATCCAATGCCCGAACCAATTCGGTGAAATTGTCGACAACCGCGGCAAGGTTGCCGAATGGAAGGCCAAGGGAATGCAAGTGGCCGTCGCCGCCGACCTGCTCAGTCTCACCCTCATCACGCCTCCCGGCGAATGGGGTGCCGACGTAGTGCTCGGTTCCAACCAACGCTTCGGTCTGCCGATGGGATTCGGTGGCCCGCACGCCGGTTACTTCGCCACCACCGAGGCCTACAAGCGCGAAATGCCCGGCCGTATCATCGGCATCAGCATCGACGCTCTGGGCAATCCTGCCTACCGTCTGGCCCTGCAAACCCGCGAGCAACACATCAAGCGCGAACGCGCCACGTCAAACATCTGCACGGCCCAAGCCCTGCTCGCCATCATGTCGGGCTTCTACGCCCTCTATCATGGTCCGGAAGGCTTGACCGAGATTGCACACCATATTAATTGCTTAGCCGGAAAACTCTGTGGCGAATTGGCCAAACTCGGCGTGAAGCAACTCAACAAGCATTTCTTCGACACGCTGTTGTTCGAACTGCCTGAAGGCGCATGCACCTGCAAGGTGAAGGAAGCCGCCGAGAAACACGGCATGAACTTCCGCATCATCGACAAGCAACACTTCGGCATCAGCATCGACGAGACCACGACCAAGGAAGACCTCAACGAGATTGGCCAAGTGGTGGCCGAAGCCATGGGCAAGCAACACGAGGAACTGGTTTGCGACCCGAATTGCCAAAACTTCAGCGGCATCCAACCCGAGATGCGCCGCACCTCGAAGTTCATGCAGGCCCCGATGTTCTTCAAATATCGCAGCGAGACCGACATGATGCGCTACATGAAGAAACTCGAAAACCGCGACCTCAGCCTCAACCGCTGCATGATTCCGCTCGGAAGCTGCACGATGAAGCTGAACCCCGCCACCTCGATGTACGCCCTCAGCTGGCCTGAGTTTGGCAACATCCACCCCTTCGTCCCCGCCGACCAAGCCGAAGGCTACCTCGAACTCATCAACGAGCTTGAGAAAGACCTCTGCGAAATCACGGGCTTCAAGGGTATCAGCTTCATGCCTAACTCGGGTGCCAGCGGCGAATATGCCGGCTTGCTCACCATCCGTCGTTACCAAGAGGCCAACGGTCAGGGTCACCGCAACATCTGCCTGATTCCCGCTTCGGCCCACGGCACCAACCCCGCTTCGGCTGCCATGGCTGGTATGCAAGTGGTGGTGGTGGCCTGCGACGAACACGGCAACATCAACCTCGACGATGCCAAGGCCAAGGCCGAACAATACAAGGACAACCTGGCCGCCTTCATGGTCACCTATCCTTCGACCCACGGCATCTACGAGGACGGCATCCGCACCCTCGTGAAGATCGTCCACGACAACGGCGGACAGGTCTACATGGATGGCGCCAACATGAACGCCCAAGTCGGCTTGACCAGCCCCGGTTTCATCGGTGCCGACGTATGCCACCTCAACCTGCACAAGACCTTTGCCATCCCGCACGGCGGTGGCGGTCCGGGCGTGGGTCCCATCTGCGTGGCCGAACACCTGAAGCCCTACCTGCCTTCGCACATCCTGTTCCACTGCGGTGGCGAGAAGCAAGAAGGCGCTGTGTCGGCTGCTCCGTTTGGTAGTGCCCAAATCCTCACCATCACCTATTGCTACATCAAGATGTTAGGCGGTGAAGGCCTGAAGAAAGCCACCTTGGGTGCCATCATGAACGCCAACTACCTGAAGGAGAGACTGAAAGACTACTACCCGATCCTTTATACCGGCAACCACGGTCATGTGGCTCACGAGATGATCCTCGACATCAACGGCATCAACAAGACCGTGGGTGTGGCCGCCATCGATATCGCCAAGCGTTTGATGGACTTCGGCTTCCACGCTCCTACCGTGGCCTTCCCGGTGCACGAGACCCTGATGGTGGAACCCACCGAGAGCGAGCCTATAGCCGAACTTGACCGCTTCGTCGACGCGATGATCCAAATCCGCAAGGAAATCAAGGACATCGAGGACGGCAAGGCCGAGAAGGGCAACAACATCATCAGCCACGCGCCTTACACCGCCGAGATGCTGATGGCCAACGAGTGGAACTTCCCCTTCACCCGTCAGGAGGCCGGCTTCCCGATGAAGAGCGACGTTCAGGACAAGTACTTCCCGCACGTCACCCGCATCGACGATGCCTACGGCGACAGGAATTTGGTTTGCAAGTTCTCGGCTGAATAATTTTTCCTCACGCAGAAATCGCAGAAATCGCAGATTCGACGAAGTCAATTTAGGGAAATGTAGAGACGTAGCGCGCTACGTCTCTACTTCTTTTTTGTTTGATTTAGCGTTTTATCCCATACTATAGTTGTTACATTCATGGTGAACATGTAGCGGTAGGTGGCAGAGCGGGCGCCTACTGATGCGGCATCCATACCATTGTGTACCGGGTCGTAGGGACGGCCGCAGTCTTTGATGGTCATCTGGATTCCGTCGTCTAACTCGCAGAGCGAGATGTCGAGATATTTAAGCTGACTACTTCTGCGCTCCTGAGCATTGTTAAAGAGCGTCTGGATAGTAGAGTACATCTTAGAGCTCATCTCTTCACTCATCTCGCAAGTGTCGGCAAATAGCTTCATCTTCTTTTTCATCTCGTCAAAATTACGTTGTTCGTAATCTATCGAGCATTCGAACTTAATACGCGACGGCAGCTTGTCAACCATCGAAAACATAGTATAGAACGGGTACTTGCGGTGTTCCCAATAGCCGTAGGCCAGACTGGCTACAAGGATAGGCACACCACCCACAATCATTCCCAGCCACATGGCATCGGCACTAACCTTCGAAAGGCCAAGCATACTCAGATAGGCTATGGTACCCATGGCGAATACCAGCACGATCTTGGCCGCTACGTGACCTGCCAGTTGTAGTACAACGGTGACATACACCGCTACCACACAGAAGCAGAAATAGTAGATGCCAAAGCAGGTGAATACCCTGCGGGCCAGTGCGAGGTCGATGCCGTCGAGACCAAAGCACCACAGGAAAAACTGCGGCACAGTCACCAGTAACAGCAGTAGCACACCGTAGAATCCAATCACTATGCTGGCAGTATTGTTCATGATGCGCTGCAGTCCGTCGCTGTCGCCGCTAGCACGCATATAGGTGACGAGCGAGACGCCAGCCATAGTGAGTCCCATAGCAACCGAGAACGTGGCCGACTGTATCTGCAGACATACATCAAAGAGCGTCAACCCGTCGTGTCCTGCCACTTTCAGTACCAATGCGTTGCCCAGCAGCATAAAGGTATTTACCACGATAAAGTATACGTTGAAACCGAAGCCATGCTTGAGGTTCTCGCCGATGATGGCACCCAGGTCGCCCTGCGGTCGCACCAATCTGAACTGGCTCTTGCCCTTAAGGAAATAGGGAGATATGAGCGCGAGATTGATGAGACCCGAAAAGACCGTGCCCCATGCCGCACCGCTGATGCCCATGCCGAGAACACCGATGAAAAGGATGTCGAGCACTACATTAACCATGCTGCCCGTAATCACGGCTCGGGTGGTTAGCTGCGGAAAACCCTCTTGCGTTGCAAAGTCGTTGAACGTGTTGTTTAGCGGCAGGATGAGCAGGTAAATTACGATCACCTGTAGGTACTCGCGGGCATACGCTGCGCTCTCGGGCCTGTCGGTCAGCCCCAAAGAGATGCTGTCGAGGTTAATCCAGATGCCCACAGCCGCTATTACCGCCACCAGTACCGCCAAGGCGAATGCCGCTGTGTATATGCGGTTGGCCCGATCGCGGTTGCCCTTAGCTAACTGACCTGCTGCAAGCACTGAGCCACCACGTTCACATATCATCGTTAGCACGCTCACTGCGTTGACTAAAGGTAACACTACACTCACTGCGATGAAAGCATCGTTGCCCAACAGGTTGCTCGAGAAGAGACCGTCGACCAGCGTAGCGATAAGCGGCGCCAATGCCGTAAGCGTCACGCTCACCAGTGTTAGCCGGTAAGACTTGTCAATAAGATAGCTGTTACGAAATTTGGTAATATTCATATCACAAATTATCAATGATATCCTTCAATAGCGCATTGAAGTCGATAGCATGGTCCTTTGACGAATAACCTAAGACTACGACCACCAAGTCCTTCGACGGGATGACGAAAACCCTTTGCCCATCGTGGCCTTTGCAATAGAACATATCCTCAGGCACGTCGGGCAGTTCCTTGCCTTGGTTCAGCCAGAAGAAAGCGCCATAGCCCCCCTTGCTGTCGGAAGCAGGCTTGGCTGTGTATTCCGCCCAGCCTTGGGGAAGCACCCGCAAACTGTCGACACAACCGTCATCGAGGTACATCTGTCCGAAGCGGGCATAGTCGGCAGCCGTGATGTAAATGTAGGACGAGCCGACGGGCGTACCGCTCATGTCCTGCTCGAAAACCGCGTTGCGGATGCCCAAAGGAGCGAAAAGCCGCGTGCGGATATAATCAAGGAATACCTCATCGGAGGAGAAACGGCTGCGGAGATAGCGCATCACGATGTTGGTGGTGCCGCTGGAATAATACCATTGTGTGCCAGGTTCGTAAGCAAGCGGCTTTGAGAGCGCATAGAGGCCCATATCCTGTTCGCGATGCAGCATCAGGTTGACGTCGGAGCGGGCGCCATAGTCCTCATCCCATTCCAATCCGCTTTGCATTTGCAGCAAGTTGTTGAGGGTGATGTTTTTGCGTCCGTCGTTTTGCCATTCGGCAATGTCAACAGGCGCATTGATGTCGACAAGGCCATCACCTGCCATGACACCCGTCAGGGCGCTGGTGAAGCTCTTGGCCATGCTCCAACTCAGGAGTTTCGTTTCGGGACCAATGCCCTTGTCGTATCGTTCAGCGACCACCTTGCCCTTGTGGAGCGCCATGAAAGCGAAAGGATGGCCGTTGTAGGTGCGGTCGTCGACCAATGCCTTCGCGATAGGTTCTAATCTTACCCTTGTGGCAGAATCGCCCAAAGCGATGGGCTTGGAAGGCGCAGTTTCGGCAGGAAGCGGGTAGGCATGTTGCCTCAATTCGTCGACGGTGGCGCCGCGCAGCAAGGTAACACCGTAGCCATCCCGATAAACCGCCGTTGACTTGCCCCAAAGGAAGCGGCTGGTGACGGTCTTGTTCTCATAGTCCACCTTGTTGCGGTTGAAACGGATAAAGGAAAATTTGAGGTCGAGGGCTTCGACTTCCTTGGCGTCGCGACCTGAGACGAACACCGCCGATGCCAAGTTCTTGGCTGCATAGCCCGTGATAATGGGCATCAGGCTGTTCAAATAAATGCAACCGCCGATGATGGCGACAACGAGCAATGTCCCTACAATGCGTAAGACTTTTTTCATTTGTTTACAGTTTTTATTATACAATAGATTGAATGACAAGAACTATCATTCCCCAGCATAATCCACGAAGATCTCGTAGTTTTCGAAAATGATGGTCTCCCCTGCCCTGGTTTTTGCCCGTTTGCGGTATTCCACCTCGCCATTGCGAAGCACCATTCCATTGGTGACAACTTCTTGGGCCTCGCTGCCAGAGTACACTACGTCGCAAGCCTTCAACAACGAAATCAGCGGGATGAAGTCCTCGCCGTCGCGAAGGGTGAAGATGATTCGATTGAGTTTATTCGCCATTTTTGTTGGGTTTAGGGTTTTGTAGCCTTTCGGTTTGTTTTTTTTCGGTATGTCGCGCCATCACTTCCATCAGATAGACCGTCACTCCGCCAAATGCCATCATAACGATTGCGATCAACAATTCAGAATTCCACTGCGGAAATTGAAACACATAATCCATCATATCCACAGACTGGTGTTTCCAAGGGTACACCACCGGAAGACTACCCAACATGAAGCCAGCCAATACCGACAATGTGGCATCACGGTAATCGCGCATTAGCCAAGAAAGCAAATGGGAGAAAGAAACGATACTCACAATCGCGCCTAAAACAAAAGGTAAGAGTATTCTTACCCCATGCATAAACGTGGAAGCCCTTGTCAAGGCAGGAATCGCTTCAGTGACAATGAGTTCATAATTACCCATCAGGAGCATCAAGTGAGAGCCTGAAACTCCTGGCACAACCATTCCCGTTGCCCCAACGATGCCACAAATGAAAAGATAAAAGAAATTGTCGTTGGAATATGGATTAGACTTGATGGACAGCAGAAACGAGATGGCGAAGCCTGCCAAAACAAGCAGTACATTCTTGACATTCAGCCGATTCACACGTTTCATCACATAGATTACCGAAGCCATGATAAGCCCAATAAAAAACGACCATGTGTAGACCTCGTATGATTGCAGCGTCTTCTTCAAGAAAATGGCAGTCAGAATCATTCCAGCCAAAATACCGATGGCTATCGTGACCAAAAACTTGATGTCGGTACGTTTTGCGAACTCGGTCACTTCGCCCTTGCGAAGCAATATGAAATTCTTATGGTTCAGCGACTTAATGGCATTTACAAACCGTTCAAACACGCCCAGTACGAGCGAAATCGTCCCGCTTGATATGGGAAACACGTTCACGATTCCCATGATCATGCCTTTGATGAAAACCTTTATTGTCAGCCACAAATCCAGCATTGCCAATACAAATACATTTTATTTTAAAACACAAAAATACGACAAAAATTATTCCAACAGAGAAGATTTAGCGATTCCATTCAAATTACGTCCAATTTATTTTAATTTTCCTATTTTTGCAACTCATAAATGGACAACATGACAGAGAAAAAAGTCGAATATCCCCAAAACTTTGACATCAAACTGATCATCGCCGCTGATATTGCCTTGGAAGAATCCAAGCGAAACATCAGCCACGCCCTCAGCGAGAGCCAGACCGTGCATAGCTTTGTCAATGTAAGAAGCAGCGGCAAAGGCAATTACCTCAGCTATTGCTACAACATTGACATCGAGAGCAAGGAGCATCTTGAGCGTACATACGCTCTGCTTAGAACAATACCAGGATTAAAGTTTGCCCTATGATAAGAGCCTACGACATAAGGATTTACGGCCGTGTGTTCAATGTCGGATTCAGGCGTTATGTACACCGCTATGGGCTGCAATGCAATGTAAAGGGCTATGTGGAGAATGATTACGCCGACGATTGCGTGCACATCGTAGCCGAAGGCGAGGCAACCGACCTCGACCGTTTCACCTTGCTCTGCGGCGAAGGCACACCTTATTCATATATAACCGACATGAAGATTGAGGCGGTGGCGGGGACGGGGAAATATGATGAATTTATGGAAATACGATAATATTTCAAAAGAGACGCGATAAATCGACGTCTCTACAACAATTAAATGATTCAACAATGAAAGCAAATGGCCAATGGCTCATGGATGTCCCTCTATGAAGGAGATCGCGGATCAAGCCCGCGATGACACCTTGGATAAAACGAACCATAGGCCATAACAACCGAATAACTAAAAACTAAAAACTAAAAACTATAAACCCTAAACCCTAAACTCTAAACCCTAAACTCTAAACTCTAAACTCTAAACTGAACAACATGACAGACTTCTCCAAAATCCTCTTCCTCGACATCGAGACCGTCTCGCAAGAGAAAGCCTACGACCATCTCAGCGAACGGATGCAAAAACTATGGGACAAGAAGGCCGACCAGCTCAACCGCGACAACGACGACCTCACCCCTGCCGACATCTACGACCGTGCGGGCATCTATGCCGAGTTTGGCAAAATCGTCTGCATCTCCGTCGGCTTCTTCAACGGTGAGCGTTTCCGTTTGAAGTCGTTTTACAGCCACGACGAGAAGGCCTTGCTTGCCGACTTCGCCAACATGCTGAACAGGCACTACGACTCGCCTTACGCGCAACTCTGCGCCCACAACGGCAAGGAGTTCGACTTCCCATACATCGCTCGCAGGATGCTCATCAACGGCATTCAGATCCCCAAAGTACTACAAGTGGCAGGCAAAAAGCCTTGGGAGACCAACTTCATCGACACCATGGAGCTGTGGAAGTTCGGCGACTACAAGAACTTCACCTCCTTGGACCTGCTCTGCGCCATCCTCGACATCCCCACGCCGAAGGACGACATCAACGGCAGCGAGGTGGGACGCGTCTACTGGCAAGAGAACGACCTTGAGCGCATCAAGACCTATTGTCAGAAAGACGTGCTCGCCATCGCCCAGCTCATGCGCCGCTTCAACTACCTGCCGCTCATCGACGAGAATCAAGTGGACTACACCAACTAAGCATGCACATCCTCTCCAAATCGACATATATCAAAGGTTTACAATGCGAGAAGGCATTGTACATGCAGAAAAAGCACCCTTACCTGCGCGACAAGCTCAGCATCGAGCAACGGGCCAAGTTCCAGCGCGGCACCGACGTGGGTGTGCTGGCGCATGAGGTCTTTCCCGGCGGCATCGACATGTCGCCCAACGCACCGTCACAGTTCCCGAAGAAAGCGGCGGAAACCCTGGCCAACCTCAGCAACCCCGAGGTCAAGGTGATGTATGAGGCTGTGTTTCAATTCAATGACACACTCATTATGTTGGACATACTGGTACGCGACGGCGACCGTTGGCTGGCCGTGGAGGTGAAGAGTTCCATGCGGCTCAGCGACACCTATTATAACGATGCCGCCCTGCAATACTATGTGCTGCACGGCTGTGGTGTGCCGCTCAGCGACTTCCGCTTGATGTACCTCAACGGCGACTATGTGAAAGACGGTTCCATCGACGTGAAGCAGTTGTTCAAGATGGAGTCGGTGATGGACTATGTCGTTGAACGAAAAGCTTTTGTCGCAAAGAATGTGGAACGACTGAAAGCCGTGGTGGCCCTACCCCATTCCCCCGTCGTCAACATCGGGACACAATGCCACAACCCCTACCCTTGTGACTTCCAGGGCCATTGCTGGAAACTCATCCCAAAGAACAGTTTCCTATTCACCACCGCGATGGATGACGAAATGTTGTTCCAATGCTATTTCAACGGGGTGAACACCAATGCCAAGATGCTCCAACAAGTGGAACCCGATTCAGAGGAGGCCCATCAGATTGATGCTTTGGAGACCAATTCGTATTATATTGATTACAAGACGCTTTACTCTTTAGCGCCACAGCCCAAGCCTAAGTCGGTGGCCTTTCTAAACCTACTTCTCAACCGTCCCGCCGTGCCGGAATTGGACGGCACGAGACCTTATGAGGAGATGATATTGGCTTTTGCGTTACAAGGAGAACATGAGCATGACGCAGCCATAGATCCCAGCCTTCGCACAAGCCAGCGCGGGGATGACATGGCTGCTGAGGGATGTTTCGTTTGGGACTGCTTCGAGGACCACAGCCGTTGGAAAGAGGCCATCCCTCTGCTCATCGAGAAACTCTCTCATTATGAGTTGATTGTGTGCTTCACTCCGCAAAACCTTAGCACCACGCTGCTCCGCCATGAAATCATCCAAAACCAGACCATAGGCTATAAGGTCTTCAACCTCTATGACATACTCCAAGAGGCACGTTTTTACCATCCCGCCATCAAGCGGGGGCTGACGTTGCAACGCCTCGAAACGGCCCTTTTTGGAGAGGCTAAACTCTTCGAGCACAGTAGGATTCTCGTCGAAGCCACTAGCAACGACCTCTTAGGTTATCAACAGGCACGAGAAGACTTAATCATTGAGAATGAAATCGTTGCAAAAACTTATCAACACCTTTTCAAGTAGTTGATAACTTCATTGAAAGAGTTTCATGGGGGCGGTTTTTAATTCGTACCTTTGCCATCCCAAACGAAAGAACAATCTGAAATTTTATGCCAAACGATACCACTACACGCCGACCTTTCGGCGATACCGCCAAACGTAATTTGATGACTCCCGAGCAAGTCTTTGCCAACCAAGGGCGCATACCTCCCCAGGCCACCGACCTCGAAGAAGTCGTTTTGGGTGCCCTCATGCTGGAGAAAGAAGCCGTCAACGAGGTCATCGACATCTTGTCGCCTGAAGCCTTTTATCTCGACAAACACCAGAAAATCTTTGCCGCCATCAAGTCGCTTTTCGGCAAGTCGGAGCCTATCGACATCATGACCGTCACCAACGAGCTGAAGCTCAAAGGTGAGCTGGAGATGGTCGGCGGTGCCTATTATATCGCCAAACTCACCAACCGTGTCGTGTCGGCAGCCAACATCGAATACCATGCCCGTATCATCATGCAGAAGCACATCCAGCGTCAACTGATCCTGATATCTTCCGACATGATCCACGAGGCCTTCGAAGACACTACCGACGTGTTCGACCTGCTTGACAAGGCAGAGAACAACCTCTTCCAAATCAGCGAGAACAACCTGCGCCGCAGCTACGACTCGATGCAGGACTTGGTTAGCAAAGCCATCAAAGAGATACAAAACGCCAAGAACGCCGACGACAAGCTACGCGGCGTGCCGTCGGGCTACACCGAGCTCGACCGCATCACGCAAGGCTGGCAGAAGTCGGACCTCATCATCTTGGCTGCACGTCCCAGCATGGGTAAGACCGCCTTTGCCTTGAACCTGGCCCGCAATGCGGCAGTCAACTTCAACCGTCCGGTCGCCTTCTTCTCGTTGGAGATGTCATCCGTCCAGCTGGTCACCCGTTTGATTTCAACCGAGACCTCGCTTACTGCCGACAAGCTACGTTCGGGTGACCTGGCCGAATACGAATGGCAACAGCTGAACACCAAAGTCACCCCGCTGACGGAAGCGCCCATTTTCATCGACGACACGCCCCAGCTCTCCATCTTCGAGTTGCGCGCTAAATGCCGCCGACTGAAGCAACAGCACGACATCCAGATGATCTTCATCGACTACCTGCAGCTGATGACAGCCAAAGGTGGCGACAAAGGCCTCAACCGCGAGCAGGAAATAAGCACCATCTCGCGTTCGCTGAAGAGTCTGGCCAAGGAACTGGAAATCCCCGTGCTGGCGCTGTCGCAGCTCAGCCGTAGCGTGGAGCAACGTCCCGGCTCAAAGAAGCCCATCCTCTCCGACCTGCGTGAGTCGGGCGCCATCGAACAAGATGCCGACATGGTGATGTTCATCTATCGTCCTGAATACTACAAAGATGGAGCCGACGCCGAGGACAAGCCTAAGGGCTATTCCATCATCGACATCGCCAAGCACCGTAACGGAAAACTGGGCGAAGTGGAGCTAAGGTTTGTCGGTCAATACGCCCGCTTCGAGGAGTTTGAGCAAGGCTTCGATAACAGCAGCTTCACCACCATCGGCCCCAACAACCAGTTTGACAACCAGCCTATGGTCATCGGCTCGAAAATGAATGATGACGACAGCATGTCACCTTATCAACCCTCCATTACCTCTGACGACCCGATTCCGTTCTAATTCAAAGATTTTAATAATCAAAGACTTAAATGAAAAATAATAAAACCCCTCATTCGAAGAGTAACCCATTGAAATTCAACGTCACGGAACCGATGCAACTGATGGACTTCCTGATGAAGAAGATGGACGGCATCAGTCGTAACAAGGTCAAAAGGATGTTGGCCAACAAGGTTGTATCCGTGGATGGCGAACGCACCACGCAGTTCGACTTCGCCTTGGAGCCCGGCATGGTGGTAGAGATCGGCAAGCCCACGGCAAAGGAACGCTTCCGTAATCCCTGGTTGAGCATCGTCTACGAGGACAAATACCTCCTCGTCATTGACAAAAAGGAAGGTCTGCTCACCAACAGCCCCACCAAGGAGAAAGACACGGCACAAGGCATCCTGAACGACTATTTCATCTACACGCAACAACGCTGTCGTGCCCACACCATACACCGTCTCGACCGCGACACCAGCGGCCTCATGCTCTTTGCCAAAAGCAAGGAGGTGGCCTTGATGTTCGAGGAAGACTGGAAGAACACCGTCTACGACCGCCGTTATGTGGCAGTGGTATGCGGCTGCATGGAGAAAAAAGAAGGCATGGTGGCCTCGTGGCTGAAGGACAACAAGGCCTTCATCACCTACTCGAGTCCCGTGGACAATGGAGGCAAATACGCTGAGACCTATTACAGGACATTGTATTCCAACCCACGATATTCGTTGGTGGAATTGCAGTTGGAGACCGGCCGCAAGAACCAGATCCGCGTCCACATGGCTGACATAGGGCATCCCGTAGTGGGCGACCCCAAGTATGGCCGTTCGCCCGAATCAGATGCCTACGACAATTCGCTGGGACGACTCTGCCTGCATGCCTACAAACTCTGTTTCCACCATCCCATCAAAAAGAAAGACATGGAGTTTGAGACGCCCTTCCCGAAGGTCTTTGCGAGACCGTTCCCGGGAATGGAGAGGGAATAAAAACGAAAAAGCCGACCAAAAGTCGGCTTTTGTTTTTTGGGTGCCCCGAACAGGAGTCGAACCTGCACACCTCTCGATATACGCACCTGAAACGTACGCGTCTACCAATTCCGCCATCGGGGCTTGGTGATTGTGCCCATGATTGTGCCCAGGACAAGAGTCGAACTTGCATGCCGTAATCGGCACTACCCCCTCAAAGTAGCGTGTCTACCAATTTCACCACCTGGGCTTAGCGGCTGCAAAAATACAACTTTTTTCATTGCTGTAACCATTTTGAGAAAAATTTTCATCTTTTTTTTCATTGCATTGCTTATTTTCCTATCTTTGAGGCCATTAAAAACTATTATTATGTTTACAGAAAAAGACCTTCAACAGCTTTCAGAGAGAAACATCACTGAAAATCAAGTAATAAACCAAGTCGCGCAACTGAAAAGAGGCACCCAATATGTCCAACTAATGCGCCCCGCCACCCTCAACGACGGCATCCTGCGCCTAGACGAGGAGCAAGTGAACATGATGACCGCCGTGTTTGAAGCCGACAAGGAGTTCTATCAATTCACGAAGTTCGTGCCCGCCTCGGGTGCAGCCTCGCGTATGTTCAAGGACCTCTTCGCCTTTGCCGACAGCGGCGAAGAGACCAAGTTCACCGACATCTTCTTCGCCCATATCCATAGCTTCGCCTTCTTCGACGACCTGAACGCCGCCGCCAAGCGACTCTATGGCGCCGACATCGACGCCATGTTGCAACAAGGCCGCAAGGTGGATGTCGTGAAAGCCCTGCTCTTGGACAACGGCCTCAACTACGGCAAGCTGCCCAAGGCTTTATTGAAGTTCCACCACTACCCCACCTTCAACCGCTTGGCTTTGGAAGAGCACCTTGTGGAAGCCGCCCGCTATGCCACCGACAACGAAGGCCTGGCTCGGTTGCACTTCACCGTATCACCCGAACACGAGGAGCCATTCAAGAAAACCGTCGACGCATTGAAAGCGGATTATGAGAAGAAATACGGCGTGCGCTACGACATCACCTACTCCTGCCAGAAGCCTTCCACCGACACCGTGGCCATCGACGCCAACGGCGAGTTGTTCCGCGAGGCCAACGGCAAGATCCTGTTCCGTCCTGGCGGCCACGGCGCCCTTATCGAAAACCTCAACGACCTCGGCGAGGAAATCGTCTTCATCAAGAACATCGACAACATCGTGCCGGAGACCAAGGCCGAGACGACTATATTATATAAAAAGGTGTTGGCGGGTCTCCTACTCCACCTGCAGCAACGTACCTTCGACTACCTCGAGATCTTAGACCAAGGTGCCGTGTCGGCAGAAGAGCTGGACGAAATCTATAGCTTCGCCAAGCAGGACCTGATGATCGACATCCCCGACTTCGTAAAGGAATACAACGACATCGAGAAGATCGACTACCTCTACAACAAGCTCAACCGCCCGATGCGCATCTGCGGCATGGTGAAGAACGAAGGTGAACCCGGCGGTGGCCCATTCTGGGTGAAGAACATGGACGACGAGGTGTCGCTGCAAATCATCGAGTCGTCGCAAATCAACCACGACGACGCGAAGCAGGAAGCCATCTTCCAGGCCTCTACCCACTTCAACCCCGTCGACCTCGTGTGCGGCTGCTGGAACTACAAAGGCGAAGCCTTCAATTTAACGGATTATGTCGACACCAACACGGGCTTCGTCTCCAACAAGTCGAAGGACGGTCATGAGTTGCGAGCCCTCGAGCTGCCTGGCCTCTGGAACGGCGCCATGGCCGACTGGATCACCATCTTCGTCGAGGTGCCCATCGAGACTTTCAACCCCGTCAAGACCGTGAACGACCTTTTGAAGCCGATGCACAATTGATGAAAAAGAGCATGAAATTCACTTCCCCTCCCTAAACCGCACAATGGCATCGATAATCTCGTCGTTGTCGTCGGTGATGGTGAGCAGCATGTTCTTGTAGATGCCGCGGTCGCTAAGGTCTTTCAGCAAGGTGTAGGCGGGCATGTACTTCGTATAATAATCCTTCCCCAAGAAAATCATCGGGCTGGCATAGCCTTCGCTCTCGTAGTGGTTTTGACCCGCGTCTTGGAAGATTTCCTGCATGGTGCCTGCGCTGCCGGGCGTGTAGATGATACCGCCCTTGGCGATGGTGACGACACCGTCTTCGCGCACACTATTGTCGAAATACTTGGCGATGTGGGTAGCAAAAGGCGTGGTGGGTTCGTGACCATAAAAATACGTCGGCAGGGCAAGGCTACGATAGTCTGTTTTCAACGGGAAACGCTCCATCACCTCGAAAGACCGGCGCAGCCAGCCTTCGTCCTTGAAGGTCGGCGATGGCATGAGCATGTCTATGGCCTCCTCCACCTCAGCATCGCTCCTACCCGCCATCCAGGCGCCGAGATGTGTGGCCTCCATGGCTCCAGGACCACCTCCTGTCACCATCAGTTTTCCCATCTCAGTGAGACGTTTGCTCAAAAACACGATTTGGCGGTATTGCGGGTCGTCGCGCCGTTTGGCATGGCCGCCCATGACACCGATGACGTCCTTTTCGTCATACAGATCAAGCATCTTGTAGAGCTGGTACGTGATGAAATGGTCATGAAGGGCGCGCGCCAAAGTCTCCAACACATCGTGACCACGTTTGCCTTGAGCGATATAATGCCGATAGACTTTCGTGTCATAGCAATTCTCGAAGGTGGATTCATCGTGGTAATCATAACCTTCATACAATCTCTTGCTGTCATACAGCTTCTTGATATAGGTATCGAAAGGTTTGCCTAACTTGCGGACATAAACGCTGAAATCCTTGTTAGAGGTAATCTCTAGCACACGATGGACGATGCCCGCAGCATCCAAACCGAACTTGTGCATCAACGCCATGGCCTGCCCCGACTCGCCGAAGCGGTCGTTCATACCGATGCGGCACACGCGGATGGGGTGGTTTTCGGCCAAAAACTCCGTCACGGCACTGCCCAGACCACCGGCGATTTGATGTTCCTCAATGGTAAAGATCATGCGGGTCTCCTCAGCAGCCTTGTTGAGAATATCGCCATCCAACGGCTTGATAGTATGCATGTTGATGACGCGGACGGAGAAATTCAGATGCTCCAACATGTGAGCGGCTTCCAAGGCTTCCCACACCTCGTGACCTGTAGCGACAAGGGTAATATCCGTACCCTCACGCATCAGCTGCGCCTTCCCAATCTCAAACTCCTGGTTCTCGTCGGTGAAATCGGGCATGGCTTCGCGTCCAAAGCGCACATAAACAGGCCCTTTGCACTCCAAGATGGCCTTCTCGGTGGCGATTTTGGCTTGGGTGGCATCGCACGGCGAGATGACGGTCATGTTGGGCAGCACACGCATGGTGGCGATGTCCTCCAAAGCCTGATGTGTGGCGCCGTCGGGGCCGACCGAGACGCCGGCATGGGCGCCGCCGATGACGACATGCACATTGTTGTAACACACCGATACACGTATCTGGTCGTTGGTACGATGCGCGGCAAACACGCCGTAGGTGCTAAACACAGGTATCTTACCGCTCAAGGCCAAGCCTGCAGCCGTGGCCACGGCATCCTGTTCGGCGATGCCCATGGAGAAAAACCTATCTGGGAAAGCCTCAGCGAAGAGGTTCATCCCCACCGATTTGGTGATGTCGGCACCCAGTCCCACCACCCTATTGTCTTTTTGTGCCGCAGCGAGGACACCCTCGCCGAAGCCGGTCTTTGTGGGTTTGTTTCCTTTATTGATGTAATTCATATTTTTGACTTCGGGACTTCGAGACTTCGGGACACGGGACAAAAGATCTCGTCCCGCTGTACCATAGTCTCTTGTCATTTTACAATTCGTTTAAAAACTCATGCAATTGTTCCTTGGTCGGCACCTTGCCGTGCCATTGGTTGTTGTCCTCGATGCTCTTCACGCCCTTGCCCATGACGGTGTCGGCGATGATGACCGTGGGCCTGCCCTGCTCTTTGTCGGCCAGGTCCAAGGCCATCTTGATTTGGCTCATGTCGTGGCCGTCAATCTCAAGGGTATGCCAGCCGAAGGCCGTCCATTTGTCGCGCAACGGGTCGATAGCCATCACCTTTTCGGTGCGACCGTCGATTTGCAGGCGGTTGCGGTCGATGATGGCGCAGAGGTTGTCTAACCGATGATGCGCTGCAGCCATGGCCGATTCCCACACACTCCCCTCCTGCTGCTCGCCATCGCCCATGATGCAAAAGACACGGTTAGGCTTGCCGTCCATTTTGGCCGCCATAGCCATGCCCATGGCCACCCCGAGTCCTTGCCCCAAGGAGCCGGAACTCGTCTCAAGTCCCGGCAAGCGCGTCTCGAAACTCGGATGCCCTTGCAGACGGCTGCCCAGCTTACGCAGGGTCAGCATCTCCTCTTCGGGGAAATAACCTGCCGCCGCCAGTGTCGCATACAACACCGGCGCCGTATGCCCTATAGACAGCACCACCTTGTCGCGGCCTTCCCAGTCGGGACGTTTTGGGTCGTGACGCAGATGGTCGAAATACAAAACGGTAAAGACATCCACCAGGTCGAGAGAGCCGCCCGTATGTCCCGAGCCTGCCTCCGCCAAGGCGGTCAATATCAACTCGCGAATATGCTTCGCCTTCGCTTCCAATTGATTCATATCAACGCAATTAAATCTTTGACAATAAAGTAGATACACACACAAGCATAGACCAGCTTAATGCCCGTGCCAAACAAAAAGCCCACAAAGGAGCCGAGGGCCGACTTCCATGCCAGATGGTCCTCGGTGCCGGCTGACTTTTCGCCGATGTAGGCGCCGATGAAGGGTCCCAACAGCACCGCGATAAAGCCTATGGGAAACACGAACGTGA
Organism: uncultured Bacteroidia bacterium; assembly: GCA_902799345.1. Classification (GTDB taxonomy): domain Bacteria; phylum Bacteroidota; class Bacteroidia; order Bacteroidales; family F082; genus Limimorpha. The sequence goes on from CADBZW010000005.1 coordinate 204,343, forward strand.
CAAGCAATCCCAAAATCAGGCCTATCGTGCTGCCTCTCACGCCCGCCTTGGTGCCGCCGAGTTTCTTCGTGCCCCACACAGGGACGATGTAATCCACAGTGAACACCACGGCACCTATTATGCCCATGATGACCAGGAAACGCGTGGAATAGTCGATGCCGTCGACAAACGACAAAGCCAGCAAAGCCAAGAAGCTGAATGGCGTTCCCGCTATGCCTGGCACAACGGCGCCCACCAGCCCGACAAGAGCGAGAAGGATAGCTAAAACAATCAGAACGTACATCATGTTCGTATGGAACTTTCGGTTTTGACTGCGAAAATAGAAAAAATGTTTTGTTTTTACGGAAATCAGCCCTAACTTTGCAACTTTAAAATTCTTTCCATGAAGAAATTTCTACTTCTCATTACACTAATCCTTTCGACATCAACGATTTTCGCCTACGACTTCCTCCATCCCATGGGAGGACGTGCCGCTGCCATGGGTGGCTCGTCGGTGGCCTCACAAGGGCTGTGGGCCCTGCAAAACAACCCAGCCGGCATGGCGGAGTTAGAGAAAATCAGCCTTGGACTGTACTACGAAAACCGCTGGCTCTTGCCCGAGACGGCCTACAAATGCGGTGCCTTTGCCCTGCCCACCAAGCTCGGCACCTTAGGAGTGAGTTTCAACCAATTCGGCTCGTCGAAATACAACGAAAACAAGTTCGGCCTCGCCTACGCCAAGGGCTTCGGACGTTACCTGCAAATCGGCCTGCAGCTCGACTATCTCCTCTTGAAAGTCGGCAACGACTACGGCACCTTCCATGCCTTCACCTTTGAGTTGGGCTTGCAGTCGCACGTCACCGACAAGCTGACTCTGGGTGCCTACATCTTCAACCCCATCAGCTTCAGCTTCAAGCAGACCCTCAACCACGAAAAGCTGCCCATCGTGTTTCGTTTCGGCTTGGCCTACAAGTTCACGAAGGACTTCAACGGGCAATGCGAGATAGAGAAAAACACCGAACGCAGTGGCGTCAGCCTGCGTGGCGGCTTGGAATACGAGGCTTTCAAGAACTTCTACATCCGCGCCGGCGTGCAGACCAACCCGGGCATCCTGTCGTTCGGTGTCGGCTATGGCATCCGCTTTGCCCAAATCAACGTGGCGGCACAGCTGCACAACGAATTGGGTGCTTCCCTTCAAGTCGGAATGATTTTCAGCATCGGAAAGTGACATGAAACGACTGGTCATCATCATATTATTCCTGTTGTTTGCTGTCGCTGCCAAGGCACAAATCGCCATCGACACCCTCAGCGCCGAGGCCTTGAACGAGCTGCTCATCGAGCAGGTGGAGCGTATGGCGGAGGACAGCGACGACGACATCGACTACGAAGAGCTGCTGGACTATTACATTTTCCTCAGCGACAACCCTATCAACCTCAACAGCGATGACATGGTGCGGCTGGTGGAACTGCATCTTATCTCCGCTTTTCAATTCGAGGAAGTGAAGAAATACCGTCGTTACTACGGCGATTTCATGTTCTTGGACGAGTTGGAGATGGTGGAAGGCTTTGATGCTCAAACCATTGACATCATTCGGCCCTTGGTTTACGCGGGGCAAGACAAGAGCAAAGACAAGATCACTTTCAGAAAGCTGGCACGATATGGCAAGCATCAACTTTTGGGCCGTTACGAGCAAATCCTTGAAAAACAGCAAGGCTACCTACCCATCGACGACTCCGCCTTATTGGCCAAGCCCAACTCGCGTTATCTCGGCTGTCCGCAGAAGCTGCAGTTCCGGTACAATTATAACTACAGGAACCAAATCAGAGCGGGCTTCGTCGTGGAGAAAGACGCCGGCGAGATGTTCTTCACCGACAAGGTGAGCGACACCATCAAATCCTTGCTGGGCAAGCAATATCGTCGCGGCTTCGACTTTATCGGTTTCCACCTCTATGCCAAGGACTTAGGCATCGTGAAGGCGGCCGTGTTGGGTGACTACCAGCTATCGTTCGGTCAAGGTCTGACGTTGTGGTCGGGCATGACCTTCGGCAAGGCCGGAGCTGGCAGCAGCGTGATGAAACAAGCGCGCGGCATCGCTCCCAAGGCCTCGGCCAGCGAGTATGGCTTCATGCGTGGCGCAGCGGTGACGCTCGGCAAAGGCCCGTTCAGCGGCACGGTGTTCTACTCCCATCGTTGGGTCGACGCCAACGTCAGCGTAGCTGACAGCCTGGACAACGAGGCCGAATTCGTCAGCAGCCTGCAAGAGACGGGTTACCACCGCACCATCGGCGAGCTGCTTGACCGTCATGCCATTCGGCAACAAGTCGTGGGCGGACATCTGACCTATGCCATCGCGCATTTCGAGGTGGGCTACACGGCCTACCACACCTGGCTCAACGTGCCGCTTGAACTCAGGCCCAGCCATTACAACCAGTTTTATTTCCAAGGCAAGAGCCTCACCAACCAAGGCATCGACGTCAAGTACGTGAAAGGCAAATACGCCGTCTTTGGCGAGATGGCGATGAGCTTGAACTTCGACAGCACCAACCTCATACAGACACAACGTCCTTGGGCCTTGGCGGGGTTGGTCGGCCTGACCGTCAAGCCGGCGGGCTACCTGAACTTCACCGTCATGTACCGCGACTACGGCAGGGCCTACCAGAACCTGCTGAGCAACGCCTTCGGCGAAGGCAGCCGCAACCAAGGGCAACGCGGCGTCTACCTCGGCGTGGAGGTGGCGCCCGCGCCTTATTGGACCATCCTCGCATACGCCGACCAGTTCCAGTTCACTTGGCTGACCTCACAAGTGAACGCCCCGAGCCGTGGCCACGACTACTACCTACGCGTCAGCCACAGCTTCAACCGTCGCACCAGCGCCTACCTGCAGTTCCGCTCGAAGACCAAGATGAAAAACTCCACCGACGGCGAGGTGTTCAGCCACTACCCCATCTTCTACACCAAGAACACCGTTCGTTTCAATATCACCTATGAGTTGGGCTGGGACATCCATTGTGCCAACAAGGCTGAATACGCCCACTACCGCAACGAAGACGGCAGCAACGAGCATGGATATTTCCTCTGCCAGGACATCGCCTACAAGCCCGAGAACCTGCCCTTCAGCCTCACCTTCCGCTATGCCCTCTTCGATGCCAAGGACTACAACGCCCGCGTCTACGCCTACGAAAACGACGTGCTGTATTCCTTCAGCATACCCGCCATGTACGGCAAGGGCATGAGGTTCTATCTGTTAGGAAAGGTGAAGCTGTTCAATTCGTTGACGCTCTACGCCCGCATCGGTCGCACCATCTACAGCGACCGCAACACGGTAGGCACAGGCCTATCGCAGATTGAAGGGAATCATAAGACGGATTTGAAGGTGGAGGCGATTTTGAAATTGTAGAGACGCAAAATTTTGCGTCTAAAAAATACACCATCGATTCATCAGAGACGCAAAATTTTGCGTCTCACAATCATCCAAATAATCAAATCAGAGACGCAAAATTTTGCGTCTCTACAAACCGAAACGACAATCATGGCCGATTTATACAAAAACAAATACCGCATACCAACCGCCCGCGCCACTTGGCACGATTACAAAGGCGGTTCGTATTTTGTCACGATTTGCACTAAAAATCGGGAATTCTTTTTCGGTGACATAAAAAATGGTGAAATGAATTATTCCTCTCTCGGTCAATCTGCCATTGATTGTTTGCAACAAATCCCTACACATTTCCCACATGTGGAAATCCCAATTTTCGTCGTGATGCCCAACCATATTCACGCCATCGTCATCATCAACGCCCTTGCCCCCTCTGTAGAGACGCAAAATCTTGCGTCTCTACAACAGGCCAAACAAAAATTCGGACCACAATCGAAAAACCTGGCATCGGTGGTTCGTGGTTTCAAGATTGGTGTCACCAAATTTGCGAACGAAAACGACCTTCCTTTTGCATGGCAACCTCGTTTTCACGACCACATCATCCGCAACCATCACGAAATGAGCCTTATCGCCGATTACATCCAAAATAATGTAATCAGATGGAAGGACGATTGTTTCTATGGCAGCAAGAGCATCCCTACCATAAATGAATCTGAAGATTCATACCAACAATTTTTCTGACACGCATTTTTTTTCATCTTTCCCCTTGCAAAAGCAAAAAATTGCCTATCTTTGCCCCGCCAAGCCGAGAGAAAACGGCATGGCCAGAGAAAGCGCATTCTTCGCTTTGTTCCTCGCTGTGAATCTGGACAATTCACTTTGGTATATGAGGAATAATGAGATGAGGCGGCTTTCACTGTTTAATGTTTGTGTATTCATATATACCTTGCATAAACAGTGGAGCTAACCATTTCCATTATTTTGATATACCGGGAGTCCAGACCCAACAGCCAGAATAAGGATAAGTTTGGGAGGCTCCGCTCTGTTTGCCATCGAACAATGCTGCCCTTTGAGCCAAGGAAAGCAAACAAAAACTAACTAAAATGGAAAACGGAGAAAACAAAAATCTTCAAGGAAGAAGAGAGTTCTTCAAGGAAGCCGCAAAAAAGGCACTGCCTATTATTGGTGCAGTAGCGCTGATGAGCAATCCTGTAATTGCTGAATCGATGGAACTAGCTTCATTGTCATGCAAAAAAGGCTGCGTAGGCTCATGTAAAGGTTCATCTGGGAACGGCACTTTTAGAGGGAAGCCACAGTCATGCAATGGCACCTGTTCAAGTACTTGTACAGCTTATTGTAAATCACAATGTACAGGAAGTTGTTTAGGTACTTGTACTGGCGGTTGCGGAAGTAATTGTTCTGATGATTGTGATGCAAGATGTCATGGTACATGCTACCAAACCTGTTCAGGAGGCTGTCAAAAGAACAATCGTCTCTACTAATTATGACAAAAATCAAAGAAAACCAAGACTCTTGGCAGTCCGGCATGGCGAAGAACATTACCTTCATCGTCACGAAGGACTGCCAATTGGCCTGCAAATACTGCTACCTTGTAGGTAAGAACGTGAAAGAACGGATGCCCTGGGAGGTGGCCAAGACCTTCGTCGACTATGTGCTCGACCATGAGACCGACCCCGATTTCGCTTACGAGTCGGTGGTGTGGGACTTCATTGGCGGCGAGCCGTTTCTCGAAATCGAGCTTATCGACAAGATTTGTGACTACATAAAAACTGAGCTTTTCCGCCGCAACCACCACTGGTTCAACAGCTACCGTTTCTCCTTCTCCACCAATGGCATCAACTACCACGAGAAGGCCGTTCAGGATTTCATCAAGAAGAACCGCGACCACCTTTCCATCGGCATCACCATCGACGGGACGGAGAAGAAGCATGATATGAACCGCGTGTGGAAACAGCCTGTGGCTGATGACAACGGCCTGACAAAACCATCGGAACGCGGTAGCTATAAGGATGTGGTGAAGAACATACCACTATGGTTGGAGCAGTTCCCGGGCGGGGGTACCAAGGTCACCATCTCATCTGCGGACATCCCTTATATCACTGAGAGTGTGTTGCATCTCTACAGCCTCGGCATCCACGAGGTGAACATCAACGTGGTGTTCGAGGACGTGTGGCAAGAAGGCGACGACCTGAAGTTTGAGGAACAGCTGATGCAACTGGCTGATGCCATCATCGATGGTGGCTATTATCAGGACTATGCCTGCTCGTTCTTCTCGGAGCACATCGGCAAGCCTATGGACCCCGAGCGCGACAACCAGAACTGGTGCGGCGCGGGCAAGATGCTCAGCGTCGACGCTGCCGGCAACCTCTACCCTTGCACCCGCTTTGCGCAATACTCGCTCCGCGACAAGGAAGCATGGATTATCGGCAACATTAAGGACGGCATCGACAAGAACAGACTCCGCCCCTTCCTCACCCTCGACCGCACGACGCAAAGCCCGCAGAAGTGCATCGAATGTGAGGTGGCCAGCGGCTGCGCCTGGTGCCAAGGCGAGAACTTCGACGCGGCACAGACCCACACCGTGTTTGAACGCGCCACGGCCATCTGCCTCATGCACAAGGCCCGCGTGCGCGCCAACAACTACTACTGGAACAAGCTCTACCGCAAGCTCGAACTCGAAGACCTGCGCGAGCAGTACGAAGCCAACAAACGCAAAGTGAAACCCGAAATCTGCTGAACCATGCTGCAATACCTTGTCATATTATTGGACGACACCAGCGCGGCCTATTGCCACGCCGACAACCCACTGAAAGAGCGCAACTTAATGCCCATCGAGACCCTGAAGAAAGGCATCCTCTTCGGCATGAAGCAAAACCTGATGATTCAGTATGTCTTTCCAGACTACGGGACGCGGGACTATGAACTCCCGAAAGAATATGCTGAAGTTATAGAGAGCATCGACAATGTGAAGATTTATCCAGCTGGATGCAAGCCTGTTACGGGCATCGAGGATGGCAACGAAACGGATGTGGAAGTGACCAACGAAGTCCCTGAAAAAGTGGAAGCCAAGAACTTGCTGCTTCGTCTTCCGTTCAGCAAAATGCTGAAACAGAAGGACGAAATCGCGAAACTCTTTGCCTCGGGCGTGAGAATCAACCTCTGCATCACCGACGTGGAGCAATTCACTGACGGACAAATTGAGGCCTACAAACAATTGCTTGAAGAATGGAATGGCGTTTTGCTTGGCCTCTATAAGCAAGGCCTTTCGCCACAATTCAATCTCCTGACGGACAGGATGATGCTGAAGGAAATGCACAACTGCGAGGCGGGTGTGAGCAACATCACGCTTGCCCCGAACGGGAAGTTCTACCTCTGCCCAGCGTTCTACTACGACGAGCGGATGAAGGTGTTCAACCAACTGAACCACCACCAGCCATCGTCTGACAATTCGGTCGGCGACCTGGAACGCGGCTTGGACATCCCCAACCCGCAACTCCTGCGCCTCGACCACGCGCCTTTGTGCCGCAACTGCGACGCTTACCAATGCCGCCGTTGCCTCTGGCTCAACCGCAAGCTGACTTGGGACATCAACACACCCTCGCACCAGCAGTGCGTGATGGCGCACATCGAGCGCAACGCAAGCCGCAGCCTGCTGAACGACAACCGCAAGGTCGGCGAGTTCATGCCCGAAATCGACATCAAGGAAATCAACTATGTGGACCCGTTTGAGGTCAGGAAGGAGTTTTAATTCATGGAATTGCTTCGCAAGAAATCTTTCAAAATCAAAATGAAAATCACTCAAAAATACAAGAATATGATTTTGAACGATTTTGACAAACGATTTTTGATTGATTTCTTGCCGCAAGGCAATCAGAGAAAAAAATACAAACCAAGCAAAGAAATATGAAGAAAAAAGTAGGTCAGGTAACCCCTGAAGAAAAGAACGAAATCCAGCAACTCTTCGAAAGAAGAAACGGTCTGAACGAATTAGCGAAAATCCTCAGCGCCGACAACACCGAACTCTACGAGAAACTCGTCAAGGACATGGGCGATACCGGCACCAAGTTCCAAGGCTGGTGGGATCGCATGTCGCAGAAATACCGATGGGAATCGGCTGAAAACGGCAACTGGGAAATCAATTTTGAGACCAACGAAATCTATTTGGTTACTCCATAACGACACGAGACTGCGAGACACGAGACGCGAGACGTTGGCAATGTCCCCCCGTCCCGAAGTCCCGTGTCCCGCGTCAAAAAAAACAATAAATCTAAACCATAACTCACTATGACACTATTATTCATTGGCACAACGGAGCTGCTGCTCATCGGCGGCATTGCGCTGCTCATCTTTGGCGGCAAGAAAGTGCCGGAGATGATGCGCGGCTTGGGCAAAGGCGTAAAGAGTTTCAAGGAAGGGATGAACGAGCCTTTGGAGGGAAAAACCGAAGAAGCAAAGGATGAAACAGCCGAGCCAAAACCAGAAGACGGAGCCGGACAATAACGCCGACCCGAACATGCTGACCTTCGGCGGACACCTCGAAGTGCTCCGCCGAATGTTGTTCCGCATCATCGCCGTGGTGATGGTGCTGGCGATAGCCATTTTCTGTTTCAAGGACAAGACCTTCGAGCTGCTTTTGGCGCCCAGCCAGTGGGACTTCGTAACTTATCAATACATTGAAAAGTTCTTGCACTACTTCGGATCCAATTTCGCCTTCAACCAGTTCCACATCAACTTAATTGCCACAGAGTTGTCAAGCCAATTCATGACGCATATCACGACAGCGCTGTATCTCGGTCTTTTAGGGGCTTCTCCGTATATTTTGGTTGAACTGTTCCGTTTCATCACACCTGCCCTTTACGAAAACGAGAAAAAGTATTCCGTGCGTGTGGCCGTCACAATGTACCTTCTTTTCATTGTCGGCGTGCTGATGTCATACTTCATCATATTTCCCATTTCATTCAGGTTCTTAGGCACATATAGCGTCTCAGGAATGGTGGAAAGCAACATTACCTTGAAATCCTATATCAGCACCTTCACCACACTGACCTTGGTGATGGGCTTGGTGTTCCAATTGCCCGTCATCGCGTTTTTCTTGGGCAAGTTGGAAATGGCAAGTTCCGAATTATTAAAGCGTTACAGAAAATACGCGCTCATCGTCATCATGCTCGTGGCCGCCATCATCACACCACCTGATTTAATGACGCTGGTTTTGGTCACGATTCCATTATACCTCCTTTATGAGGTGAGCATTTTGGTGCTAAAACGCATGGAAAAACGAAACAATTGATGATTTAGTCGTTTTTCTATCAACATTATTCAGAAAAGCCCTATTTTTGCGGCACAAAATCCAAATCCAATGACCTACCTATTGATTTTACTTGGCGTTTCGCTGCTCGTTTCCGCCGTCGGGTGGATTTATTTCATCTATTTCTTCAGCCTCGGCTACGGCTATGGGGTGGCGGCATTGGCCATTACCATGGTCGCACTCTTCAGCAGTGCCATCACATGGCCTACCGCCCTCCTTTGCGCACTCCTGTTCGTGTTCGGTTGCCGCCTTGGCACCTATTTGCTCATTCGCGAGAAGAAGACCGCCGCATACCGCAAAATATTGTACGATCCTTCATTGCAAAAGAAAAAGCCACTCTTTGTCATCCTCACGGTGTGGCTGTTTTGCGCCGTTCTTTATGTGGCACAAGTGAGCCCTGTGGCGTTCCGCCTCGCCAACATCATCGAAGGCAAAGCCGTGAGCGACCTTTGGGCATGGATTGGCGCTGGTGTCGTGCTGCTTGGCATTGTCTTGGAAGCCGTAAGCGATGCACAAAAAAGCAAGGCAAAGAAAAAGGATCCAAAGCGTTTCGTCTCCACGGGTCTCTACCGTATCGTACGCTGTCCCAACTATTTGGGAGAGGTAATCATTTGGACAGGAAGCCTTCTCAGCGGTATCGGAGCGGGTCTCACTGCATGGCAATGGGTCATCGCTGCCATCGGCTATATCGGCATCCTATATGTGATGTTCAGCGGTGCTCGCCGCCTCGAACTGCGCCAAAACGAAGTGTACGGCAACGACCCCGAATACCAGACCTACGTCAGGAAGACTCCGATTTTAATTCCTTTATTGCCAATTCATTCTTTGGCAAAATACAAGTGGTTACAGGCGTGATGTAGTCTTCAATCCACCACCACCCTATCCACCTGCTGCTTCCCACCAGAAATGGTCACCAAAGTATAAATGCCTTGGCTCAACCCTTGCGTGGAAATGACAAAGGTCTGGGAGTTTGAAGTGTTGGAATAAACCAATCGTCCCGTCATGTCGTACAACCTAACAAAAGCCTCGCCTGCTTCCGCAAAGCGGATGTTGATGCGGTCTTTGGCAGGGTTGGGATAGATTTCAACAATTTGAACCGGCCCTTCGACAGGCTCAGGGGCCTCAATACCCCATGTGCCGCAGGCTGCGTTGATTTCGCCATCCAGATAGGCGAAACGGTCGTCCAGCCAATTGCTCATGTAGGTCAGCTGGCTTTCGTCGACGATGAACTCGGGCCAGGCCTCGTGCTCGCGTTCGTAGGCACCGCTCTCAACCAATTCATCGTATTGGTTCTGAACCAGTTCCATGATATGTTCCTTGGTCAGGATGTCACGGCGCAGGGAGTCGTAACGTACTTTGGTCGCGGCCACGAAGCCGTTGTCGCTGCAGTCCTGCGTTAGACGGTCGTATAAGCCATTGCCCAGCAGACCTGCCGTGTTGTAGGTTGGGTTGCCGTCGGTGTCCAGGCCCCAGATGGCATCCAAGTCCCAAGGTAGGTAGATGTAGGAGCTTGTCTTCTTGTAACGTGCCACAAACAGGTTACGGCCCATGTTGTCCATTCCCATCAACGCATTGATAAACAGATAGTAGTCAATGGCGTTGGCTTTGTCGAACTGGTTGGCAAATTGTGCATAAAACACATTGTCGGAGGCGTTCATCACGAAGTTGGTGAAGCTGTAGAGATGGCTCCAGTTGATGGCCGTGTCGCTCTCGTTGGGATACACCCACTCGTAGTTGCTCCAAGTATCCTGACTGTTGTCGTAGGCCGGCAACTCCTCGAAGGTCGGGGCGCCAGGGCCATTGCCCTTGTAGAGCAAGCCACGTAACTCCCCGTTGTATTTCCTGAGGTTCAGCTGCTTGCGGTCCATGCGCTCGGTGAGGGCGTAGATGCCTTGGTATTCGTCGTTGATGAACACGTCGGCATACGCCATGCGGATGCCCGGCAAGGCATCGGGTTCGCTGACGGCGTAGGGCAATCGGTACATCTCCATCCACAGCTCGTTGGCCACCTTGTCGCGCAGGCGGAGCGGCTGGCTCCACATGGCTTCGAGGTTCCAGTCGTCGTCGCTGCGCAAGCCGAGGAAGGTGGTGTCGGCCATCGTGGTACCCGTGGCATCGGCCCACAGCTCCACACGGTATGATTTCTTGTCGTACTGCTGCGACGAGGTGCCTCTAATCTTCAATCCGGCGTGCATCGTGATGACATTACCATCGGCATCGGCCACATTGATGACGCCATGTACGGCAGGCGAGTTGACGATGGGGCCGTCGGTGGTGATGGTGATGAGCGGCATCTCACTCCTATAACAAGTGTAGGCCTCTCCCCTGACTTCCACGGTCTCCTTGTAGGGTTTCACGCCCTCAGGCAGTCGCCCCGTGGTGACAATGATTTTCTTGTCACGGTCGATGCCGTACAAAGGATTTAAGCTCGATGACAGCGTTTGTTGTGCCGAAACGAGACAATTAGCTCCTATTAGCACTAGCGTAGTTAATAATAGTTTAAGTTTCATTTAGTATTTGATTTTGGTTTCAGTCAGTCAATTCTCACCACTTCCATAATGCCATCGATGGCTTTTATCTTGGCTATCAACTGTTCCAGTGCCTCCACATCGGAGATTTGGAGCACAATTTTGCCGTCGAAATAGCCCTCCTTGTCGGAGTTGAAGACGATGTTTTTCATGTTCACCTCCAAGTCCTCGGAGATGACTTTGGTGATTTTGCCCAGCAGTCCCATCACGTCGCGTCCATAGATGCGGATGGTGGCCTGCGAGGTGTTGCCTTCCATGCCGTTCCACTTCACCTTGATGATGCGGTAGCCATAGCGTTGCTGCATCCACTTGGCGTTAGGGCAGTTGACGCGATGTATGCTCAGCGTGCCGTCGTTGGTGACGAAGCCGAAGACGCGGTCGCCGGGGATGGGGTTGCAGCACTTGGCCAGCTTGTAAGTCACATTGTCGATGTCCTCGCCGATGGAGAGGCTCTCCTCCGCTTCGGCGGCGACTTCCTTTTTGGTGGATTCTATCTGTTCGGGGACAACCCTTTCCGTCTTCTCGGCGTTCTCGCCAAACTTCGACGTCAGGAAGCGCTTCACGTCGGCGATATCGATTTTCTCGGTCGAAATCTGATGGTAGAGTTGCAGTGAGTTCTCCAATTTAAACTCCTTGACGAGCATGTCGACGACAGTTTCCGAGAAAGGCAACTTCCAGTTTTTAAGCCTACGTTGCAATATGCCCTTGCCCAGCTCCGATTCTTTGAGTTCCTGCTCCTTGAGGTAGCGTCGTATCTTGTTTTTTGCCTTCTCAGTGACGACGGCATTGAGCCAGTCGGCTCGCGGCGACTGTTTCTTGCTAGTGATGATCTCCACCTTGTCGCCATTCTTCAGTTCATGGCGGATGGGCACCATGCGTCCGTTGACGCGGGCACCGTTGCAGGTCTCGCCCACATGGGTGTGCACCTCGTAGGCAAAGTCGAGCACTGTGGAGCCAATAGGCAGCTGTTTCAGGTCGCCTTCTGGCGTGAAAATGAAGATTTTATCTGATTTGTATATCTTTCGGTACGAATTCTCAAACGAAACCAGGCCTGGATTTTCCAACACTTCACGCACATTCAGCAACCATTCCTCCGAGGTCTGTTTCTCACCTTTATATAAATAGTGTGCCGCCTGCCCCGTCTCTGCGATGTCGTCCATGCGGGTGGTGCGGATCTGCACCTCGAACCATAGCTTGTCGTCATATTTCACCGTGGTGTGCAGCGACTCGTAGCCCGTAGCTTTGGGCTTGGTGATCCAGTCGCGAAGGCGTTCAGGCATAGGGTCGTAGATATTGGTGATGGCGGAATACACGCTCCAACAGCACTCTTGTTCGTCTTTCTCAGCGCAACGAATGATGACGCGTGCCGCCATCAGGTCGTAGACCTCCTCGAAGGTCACATTTTGAGCCTTCATCTTGGCGTAAATCGACGGGATGGACTTGAGCCTCCACTTGATGGTATAGGCGAACTTGTACTTGTTGCCTTTCTTGGTACGCTCCAGTTCGGCATTGATGCCTTCAGAAATGCGGGCGATGAACAAGTCGGCGGTCTGCTTGCGGGCTTCATGCGTGGCTGCAATCTTGGCTTCGATTTCATGGAAAACCTCAGGGTTCTCAAACAGCATCAGCTTCTCTTCCAGCTCGGCCTTCAGCTTATACAAACCCAGACGATGCAGGATGGGGATGTAGATATACTTGATTTCGTGGAAATACTTGGCCAGGCGGTCGGGATCGACGTCGTTTGGGTTGCGGACGTCATAGACGCGGTGTACGATCTTCAGCAACACCGAGCGCATGTCGTCGATAAGCGAGAGGAACATCACCTGGAAGGTGTCGGAGTTATAGGCCACCTTCTCGGTGTCGAGTTGGGAGATCTCGCTGAAGTCCTCAAGCACGATGGCGACGGTCTTACCGAACTCCTTTTCCAGCTCCTTGATGCTCACGTTCTCCTTATAGTCGATGCCATGTAGGAACGAGGCGGCCACAGAGATGTAGCCCAAGCCCACCTCAAGCACGGCGATGCGTCCCATCTCGATGAGGTGGAACATATAGGCCTTGCCTGAATACAGGTAGCGTCCGTCGTACTTCTCCAAGCAATAACGGTAGGCCTTGTCAATCAACGCCAGATGTTCGGGCGCATTGACGAAGGGATGGATGTCGTCGAGCATGGCCTCGTAGGCCTGCTGGATTGCCAATATCTCCAATGAAGTGTAGCCAGCCATATCAATCCGTAATCTTAACCGTCAGCTGATGTCCCAACAGGATGTCGTAATACGGCTTCAGCTCCTCGAAGGTGCCGTGCATGACGGCGCACTTGCCCTTGTAGTGGGTGATCCAGGCGCAGGTCTCGGCCTGTTCGCGGGTATGGTGGCACACCTTCATCAAGGTGTCGATGACATATTCGAAAGTATTCACATCGTCGTTGATAAGGAGCAGATTCTTCTCATTTTCAATTAGTTCCTCCTCCAACACTTCAATATCTTCTTGTTCCTTGTTCATGGCTTCCAATCAGGTTTTTCGGGGGTAAAAATACGCATAATTTGCGAAACGGTATATGTAAAAACGTCCTAAATGTTTTTTTTCTTACTTTTGTCCGTCGAATTTCGGAAAAAGAATGCAGAACCGCTTCATCAAAAATATCATTTTCCTGTTGTTTCTCAACCTGTTGGTGAAGCCTTTCTGGATTTTGGGCATCGACCGCGAGGTGCAAAACATCCTCGGCGACGCCGCCTACGGCACCTACCAGGCCCTCTTCAACTTCTCTTACCTCTTTTATATTCTGCTCGACCTCGGCATCACCAACTTCAATAGCCGCGCCGTCGCGCAAGATCCGAAGAACCTCTCCAAACACTTCGGCGGCCTCACCGAAATCAAGCTGCTGCTCGGACTGCTCTATGCCGTCGTCATCTTCGTGGTGGGCTATTTCTGCGGCTACAACGAAGGCATGAAGCTCAAGCTGCTGTGCTGGTGCGGCCTCAACCAAATCCTGCTCTCGTTCATCCTCTTCCTTAGGTCGAACATGCAGGGGCTGCTGCTGTTCAAGCAGGACAGCATCCTCTCCGTCTTCGACCGTGTGCTGGCCATCGTCATCATGGGCTTGGTGCTGTGGAGCGGATGGTTCCCCATGGAGCGGTTCAACGCCATCTGGTACCTGCAGGCGCAGACCGTGGCATACATCGTCACCCTCGCCCTCGCCCTCACCATCGTCTTGCGCCACGCCAAAGGCCTCAGCTTCAAGGTCAACTTCCAGTTTTTCAAGGAGATAATACGACAGAGCCTTCCTTTTGCCTTGCTCGTCCTGCTGATGAGCGTCTACAGCCGCATCGAGCCGGTGCTGCTGGAGCGCCTCTTGGACGACAAGGGCGTGCAAGCCGGTTTCTATAGCCGTGCCTACCGTCTCTTCGACGCGGGCAACAACATCTCCAACCTCTTCGCCATCATGCTGCTGCCCATGTTTGCCGCCACGCTGAAGAACAAGCTGGAGCTGAACAACCTGGTCAAGACCTCGTTCAACGTCATCGTGGCCATGGCGGGCATCGTCATGATTATGTGCGTCTTCTACCGCCAGGAAATCATGCAGCTGATGTATCTCCCTGCCGACGCCACCGCCGCCGACGTGGAGCGCGTCGGGCAATACGCCAACATCTTCCCCATCCTCATGGGCAGCTTCTTCTGCCTGTCGACGACCTACGTCTTCGGCACCCTACTCACCGCCAACGGCAGCCTGAAACAGCTCAACATCGTGGCAGGTGCTGGCGTGGTCATCAACATCTTGTTGAATCTCATCGTCATACCGCGTTTCCTCGCCGTGGGCGCCGCCTGCACCAGCCTCTGCGTGCAAGCCGTCACCGCCTTCCTGCAATACCTCCTCGCCAAACGCATCCTGAAACTGGAGATCCAAGGACGTTATTGGCTCCACATCGTCATCTTCCTTGCCACGGTCGTCTTGGTCACTTTCCTCGTCAAGCAGTTGGATATCAACTGGATGGTCGGTTTCGTCATCGCCTTTGCCGTCAACTGCGGCGCCATCTTCTTCACCCGTCTGCTGCGTCTGAAGGAGATTGTCGCCCTCGTCCTCCCCAAGGAAAAAAAGGCCTAAAGTGACATTTTTCATTGCCAATTCGGGGGAATTCCCTATTTTTGACGACTTATTTCACATATAACTATGGACGAACAACAACATAACGCCTACAGTTCCAAATACTTGTGCCGACTTTTGGTGGAATATAGGAAGCCCATACTCATTATTTTGGCGGTGGCCGCGCTGTGCGCCATCATCTTCAGCGCACCCTATTTCATCACCCCGCTCTACAAATCCACGACCATCATCTACCCCACTTCCAGCAACTCCATCTCGAAGGTGTTGATCAGCACCACCTACCAGTCGGAAAAAGACATCATGAACATCGGTGAGGACGAACAGACCGAGCAGATGCTGCAGGTATTGAACTCGAACCGTGTGCGCGACAAGGTCATCAGCCGCTTCAACCTGATGGAACACTACGACATCAGAGACAGCAAATACCCCATCACCAAGCTCAACAAGCTCTACGACGCACGCATCAAGTTCCGCCGCACAGAGTTCAACTCGGTGAAAATCACCGTCCTTGACTCTGACGCCGAGCTCTCGGCCCGCATCGCCAACGAGATCGCGGAGATCTTCGACAGCACCATGAACGAGATGCAGAAGGAAGTCGCCATCAAGGCCTTCCGCATCGTGGAACAGGAATACAACACCCTCGTCGCCGAGATGAACACACTTGAGGACTCGCTCAACACACTGCGTAAGTTGGGTGTGTTCGACTACGAGTCGCAAGTGGAGATGCTCAGCCAACAGCTGGCGGTCGAACTCGGCAAAGGCAACACACAGGGCATCAAGAACATACAAGAGCAACTGGACATCTTGGCCGAGTACGGCGGCGCCTCCTACGCCATCAACGAGCGTCTGGACAACGACCGCCTGCAGCTGTCGCTGGTCAAGTCGAAATACGAAGAAGCCAAGGTCGACGCCACCGAGTTCATCCCGCACAAGTTCGTGGTCACCTCCGCCTTCCAGGCCGAGCGCAAGAGCTATCCCGTGCGTTGGCTCATCGTGGTCATCACCATGCTGAGCACCTTCCTGCTGCTCATCTTCTGCATCGTCTTCTACGACCGCTCGAAAGGCTTTTTTCGTTTGGAGGCCGAAAAGAAGTCGGCCCGTAAGACAGCACAAGGCGAACAAAACCCATAGACTGACTTCGTTTTTCAGCTCCGACAAACCCAGCAACACCACTCCGAAAACAACACAAACAACAATGGATAACAATTTCAACAACCTTTCACTCGTGCAGCTCATCCTGAAATGGAAGTGGCACATCATCATCATCACAGTGGCTGCCGCCCTTTGCGGTGCCATCTTCTCCAGCTCCATGTTCATCACGCCGCTCTACAAGTCGGAGGCCGTGGCCTATCCCGCCAACGTCACCCCCTACTCTGACGAAAGCGAGACCGAACAGATGCTGCAAATCATCGGCTCACGGTCCATCATGGATTCCATCATCAACAAATACGACTTGTGGACGGACTATAAGATCGACAAGAACGACCCGCATGCCATGACCTACATGCTGTATGAATATGGCAGCAAAATCAAAATCAGCAAGACGCAATACGAAGCCGTGTCAGTCACCGTCATGGACAAGGACCCCTTTGTGGCCTGCGACATCGCCCGCGACATCCTGAACTTCTACGACCAGAAGGTGCATAACCTGCACAAACAAAAAGTCGGCGAAGTGGTGGCCATGTACGAAAGGCAGCTGCGGGAAAAGCAACATAACATCGACTCGCTGAAACAACGCTATACAGAAATCAGCACCACCTACGGCATCACTGACATCTCGAGCCAAACCCGTGAAGTGACTAAAGGCCTTCTGAGTGGGTCGGCAAAAGCCTCGGAAATGAAAGACAACCTTGAACAATACGGAGCCGAAATCCATGACCTGCACACCAAAATTGCCGCTGAAGGCAACACCTATGTCGCCACCAAACTGGATTACGAGAAAGAGCTTCGTTTTTACCACTCTGAACTCACCTACTCCAACATCATCACCGAGCCGTTCCCGTCCGACAAGAAGGCCTTCCCCGTCCGCTGGGTAGTGGTCGCCCTGTCGGCCCTGGGTGCCCTGCTGCTCTCCATCGTCGTGATTTTCATCATCGAAAACAGAAAGAGATTCGTAGGCGAAAACAAGTAATACCGTGGAGAAGAGAGCAAAGATAGCCTGGCTTTACCTGATTGCGGCGTTGTTCGTCGCCGTTGGGTTGTTTCTGGTGGTGAAGAAGAACACCTACCTGTTCTTTGCGCTACCCGTGGTGCTGGGCGTGCTGCTGCTCTACATCTTCTCTTTGGACAAAGTGTTGTTGTTCACGGCCTTCACGGTGCCACTGTCGGTCAACCTGAAAGCCCTCGACGCGGGCCTGGCCATCTCACTGCCCGCCGAGCCGTTGCTCATGGGCATATTGGTGCTTTTCCTCGCCAAGATGCTGTATGACGGCAAATACGACAGGCGCATCTCGCACCATCCCATCGCCATCGTCATCTATGCCATGTTCGCCTGGATGCTCGTCACCACCATCACGAGCGAGATGCCCGTGGTGTCGATCAAGTTCATGGTGTCGAGGCTGTGGTTTGTGGTGCCCGCTTTCTTCCTCTGCGCCTTGCTCTTCAAGAAACCCAAAAACATCCATCTCTTCATCTGGCTTTACATCGCCAGCCTTTGCATTGTTTGTGTCTACACCATCATCCACCATGCGCAGTTCGGCTTCGACGGCGACTCGGCCCACTGGGTAATGACGCCTTTCTATAACGACCACACGGCCTACGGCGCCGCCTTGGCCATCCATCTCATCCTCGCCCTGACCTACGTCTTCCTGCCCGGCATCACGAGAGGCCGTCGGCTTCTCGTCATCGGCGCGGTGGCCTTGCTGAGCGTGGCGTTGCTGTTATCCAACTGCCGTGCCGCCTGGCTGAGTGTGGTGGCTTCGCTGGCCGTGCTGGCTTGCGTGCTGCTCAAAATCAAGTTCCGCTGGGTGGCGGCGGCCGTCGTGATTCTCGTGGGCTTGTTCCTCGCCTTCCAGAACCAGATCATCGACGCGTTGGAGAAGAACAACCAAGACGCCTCGGGCGACCTGGTGGAGAACATCCAGAGCATCACCAACATCTCCACCGACGCGTCCAACCTCGAGCGTATCAACCGTTGGCAGTCGGCCTTCCGCTTGTTCAACGAGCGTCCCGTCTTCGGCTGGGGCCCCGGCACCTACCAGTTCGTGTATGCGCCTTTCCAGATGTCGAAGGAGAAGACCATCATCAGCACCAACGCCGGCGATGGTGGTAACGCCCACTCCGAGTACTTCGGTCCTTTGGCCGAGCAGGGCTTGGTAGGCTCGTTGCTCGTGCTGACCTTGGTCGTCGTCACGGTGACCTGTGGCCTGAAGACCTACAGCCGTTGCAAGAACAAGAAAGCCAAGATGCTGGTGCTTGGTGCCACCCTTGCCTTCTTCGGTTATTTCATCCATGGCTTCCTCAACAACTTCCTCGACACCGACAAGCTAGCCGTCCCCGTGTGGAGCCTCGCCGCCCTGATTGCCGCCATCGACGTTTACTATGCGGACAAGGAGGAGTTTGAGGAAGTGGAATAATCATCAAAAGCCTTTGCATTTCCAGAAAAAACCATAACTTTGCCCCGAATAACAGCATGTTATGGTAAAGCGTGAAACATATTTCGGGGATGGCAAATCCCCATACTCGGCACCAGCGGATTGCAAATCCGCTGGAACGGGGGAACACAAGCAATACTTAGAGAAAATGCTTTTTTAAACTTAGGACCATGAAAAGAATATATTTCATTATCGTGTTATTGCACGCCATTGTCTTACAATCTATAGGTCAATCTGATAATACTCTTAATACTCTTATAGTAAGAAGCGTTATTGACTATACGAAAGATTATAATGAATTTGCTAAAAGAGTCCATTACGATACAATTCAATTCATTTGTATCGACGGATTACCGAAGGATATTGTTTTTGATAGTATTCCTTTGGGTGTTTTTTCATACCAATGGATAGAAGGGAATCCAACACATGTTAAGAAAAAACTTAGGCATTTTACAACAGCTATTAGAGTGAGTACTAAGCTCTCCGGCAATAAGATAGATATTTATATTTCGACGTACGAAGTAAGACGACCTCGAAAAAGAAGAAAACAAATGATGGTTTGGGCTGATGGTGGCAAGCTTTATCAATATGAATATTCCTGCGAGACCAACGAATGGCAGTTGATAAAAAAGGAATAGCCCCACCCCTCTCCGCCACCAGCCATACCCTTTCCTCTCCTGAGATATAGGTTACCCAAGAGGGAAAGGGCATTTTCGAGCGGAGGCTTGCATTTCAGCAAACTATCCATTATCTTTGCCAGCAAAAGGAGGTGACATGAAAGCTAACGGAACACGATGGGGATGGCAAATCCCCAGGTTTGGCACCAGCGGATTGCAAATCCGCTGGAACGGGTAGAAACGTAAATTGTATTACACATGTTCAAGATTTCAGATTATCTATATTATAGACTTCTCATCCAATACAGCAAGCAGAAATGGAACAACAATCCTTGTTTTTCTGCATCCATTTTCCTTTGTGCAATTCAATCTTTAGTTGTATACTGCATTTTCATGTTTATCAGACCTTTAATTATCCCCAAAGAGATGGTCTTGAACGGCAAAATTGTCATTATTTGTATAGCCGCAGTTATGATTTCGTTTTACCTGTTCAACTACCATCGCTACAAAAACCGAGACAAGGAGATAAAGGCGAAATACAAGAATTGCAAAGCCAACAAATGGTTCAAACTTTGGATGCTTTTTCCGCTTATTTTCTTGTTGTACCTTTTACCATTTATCGTAATGGGGCATACAGAGTATGTTTAACAACCGGTGTTTTTGTGCGAAGGCTTGCATATCAGAAAACTATGCATTATCTTTGCCAGCAAAACATCATACAGAATTATTCCTTTATTAAAATAACCCAATGGCCCGCACTTGTATTGCCCTCACGAAGCAAAACTCCTTTCTTTTGCATGGCTGAGAGGTCACGTTTAACAGTCTTTACAACTACTGACAAAACTAGGGACATTTCACTTGCCGATACCTGAGGATTCTTTCTAATCAATTCGCATATTTTTTGCTGTCTTTCAGTTAGTTGAACTGGGGACAAACTGGGGACATCACTGGGGACAATTTTCCTTCCACTTATGACATCATACCCCCGTTGGAATGTCACCAATGTACCGCCACAATGTGATTCCACCTTCGGCATCGGCAACCCGACTTTCTCAAAGCCGTCATGGATTTTTTTGTATCCACGTCCCCAGGTATCGATAAAGCCGGCCTTGAACATGGTGTCGGCAATATTTCGGTTGCGGGGCTTAGAAGAGTGTTTGCCATAAAGTATTGTCTCGTCATAACCCTCTGGTAATTCGCCCTCGTTCCAAATTTCGACATGGTCGTTATAGACATGCATCTGAATGTCGGGGCCCGTGTAATCTTTATGCGCAATAGAGTTGTATAGTATCTCTCTAAGTGCCTCTACTGGCACCTCCAGTTCCTCTTTACGCTGCATACCATCAAAGCGCACAGGAGAAGTCAGATACTTGGCTTTCAGCACATCCATCACACGGTCGGCCATCTGTATGATATTGCCCTCAATCACATCCTGAATGAGCAGGTCAGCCTCGTCAACACCGAACCGACCAATCTTGAATCTTACGCTGGTGAAGAATTTCAATGGGTCTTTCCCGAAAAGCAGCAGCGCTGCATTCTTCAAACGCCCGTTCTCATCCATTAGGTGCAGACTAGTCAACACATCTTTAACGGAGGCATTGCGTTCATCTTCAGGTATACGATTGGCATCTATACCCTTTCGCAGGAAATAATTGATGGCCTCACGGTCAATATCGTCCAGTGTCGCATTTTCATTGGAAATGTCATCCCACGACTTGCCCATCTTCTTCATGATGAACTGCTGAAGAGAAGTTCCATTCAGTTCCTGCATGGTTGCACCAGAACGATAATAGTATTTGCCCTTGAAACTGATTGGCACATTACTTGGATTGATAATCAATTCAATATATTCCACCCCGTCTTGTTCATTAAGATTCACATCTACTACCAGTCCCAAGTAATTGACAATCTTGTTGGGAATGTCCTCCAAAAGCTTTTTTGAATTTTCAAGTCCCACCACTTCGTGATTATCGTCCACGCCAAAGTACATTACGGCTCCCTGGGCATTCGCAAAGCCACATATCCACTTTAAAAATTCATCCTTCCAAACACATTTGAACTCAACGTTTTGGCATTCCTTTGGCTTTATCTTGCTCATTTCAATTCAATTTGAAATCGTGCAAAGTTACAAAAATTTCCTCTTCTAAGGATTCAGCTCTTATAAAAGGCAGAGGAGCGTTTGAGAACCATTAAAGGTATTTTCCCGCGAAGGCTTGCATATCAGAAAACTATGCATTATCTTTGCCAGCAAAAGGAGGTGACATGAAAGCTAACGGAACACGATGGGGATGGCAAATCCCCATTCGCGGCCAGCGGAAAAACTATTAAAGGCCACCCAGCGCCGTTTAACGTAAGTTCGATATAAAATGTTACTCGAATGTTTTTATATTGTTATTCGATTGTTCTTCGTTTTTAAATCGAATAACAATCGAATAACAGACGAATAAGAATTGTGTAAAAAACTTGACGAACCCGAGGCGACTACGTGGCTGCCACGTGGCTAATACGGTGCAGCAATGGGAAATGGTTTAAGACAAGCTGTGTTGCTTCCGCAAAGCGACGACAACGGCAAACTATTGGAAAACGCGGTTTTATTGGGAAGTGGATGATGGAATAAAATCCGGGTTTTGCAGATCCGCTGGAACGTGAGCAAAAAAAAATGTCGCCAAGTCGTTGGCGACATTTTATCATTTGCGATAGATTTACGGACGATTGGTTTCCAAGTCCTTTACTTGATTTCCACCAGCTCCAGCTCAATCACAAGCGGCGAATAGGCCGGCATCTTCTCGTTGATGGCGATGTCGCCAAAGCCCTGCGATGAAGGCGAAACCACGGTGGCCTTGGCACCCGGTGCCATGGTCATCAAGGCCTCCTCGATGGCAGGGATCATCTCGCCCTTGCCAATGGTGAATTGCATCGGCTCGCCGTACTCGTAGCTCGAGTCCACCATGTCGCCGTCGAGGTTGCTCAGGATGTAGTGCACCGACACCTCGTCACCCCACTGCGCCACGTTGCCCTCACCCTCTTCCTGACGGATGATGTAGATACCCGACTCCGTGGGCGTTTCGGTGATGCCGTTGGCTTTGACGTAGTTGGCGATGCGCACGGCCTCAGCGGCCATCATGCGCTCGGCTTCCGCCTCCTTGGCGGCTTCCGCTTCGGCCTGACGCTTGTCGTAGGCCGCTTTGTCCATCACGCTGTTCATCTTCATCAAGACGATCAGCGGCGTATAAGGCGGGATATACTGTTCGTAGCCCGTGCTGTCGAAGGCCAGCTCGGAAGGAATGACGAGACGCATCGTGCCGCCTTCGGGCACCATGCCGAGGGCCTCGTTGAAGCCCTTGCTGATGAACTCCTCGCCGTACTGCATCACGACAGGCTCCACGCCAAACGAGTTCATGATGGTGTCGCCCTTGGGGCTGCACATGGTGAAGTCGAAGTCGACATAGTCGCCCATGCGTGCCACCTTGCCGCTGCCGGTCTTCTCCATGAGGATAAGGCCCGACTCGGTCACGGTATGCTTCGTATCCAGAACCAACGGCGCCAAGAAGTCGATTTCCTCTTGTTTCAGGCTTTCCATCAGCACTTTACGTTCGGCTTCCAGCTCCTCGAAAGGCTTGATGCTGAGCAGCTTCAGGTCGTAATAGATAGGCTTGCCGACATATTCCGCAGGCACCTCTTCCATGCCGAGCATGCTGGTCAGCACCGAGTCGACCGACACCACGAGACGCGCCGAGTCGCCCACATGCATCATCAGCAGGGCGTCGGGCACGTCGCCGACGAAATCGCCTTTCTTCAAGACGAGTTGCATAGGCTCATCGCCAGCCGTGGTAAACAGCAGCGAGTCGTTGAAGACCTGCGCCATCTCGAAGGTCACCTCGTCGTTGAGGCGAGGCTGCTGACCATCGTTATGGGTGTAAAACTTCATATAGGCCCCGCTTTCCGTCTTCTTGAACCCCGCATAGATGGAGTCGTCGCCGCACGAGGCAAGCGCCAAGAACACGGAAAGTACGGAAGCCCATCCGATAAGACGTTTCATCTTATTCAAAAGTTTCGAAATCAATCAGTTCGACTTCAAAAATCAGGTTGGAGAACGGAGGGATGTCACCCATGTCTCTCTCGCCATAGGCAAGATAATAAGGGATGTAAAGCAGGCCCTTCTCGCCCTTCGACATCAGTTGCACGCCTTCGTCCCAGCCAGGGATGACCTGCCCGACGCCAAGGACGAACTGGAAAGGCTGGTTTCTCTCCACTGAAGAGTCGAAGACGGTGCCGTTGAGCAGCTTGCCGGTGTAGTGCATCGTGACGGGTTTGCCCACCTCGGGTTTCTCGCCGTTGCCGGGTTCGGTCACCACATAATAGAGGCCGGATTCGGTAGGCACGGCTTCAATCTTGTTATTAGCCAGATATTCGGCCAGTTCCTTAGCGGCCTTGGCGGTCTCTTCGGGATGGTCGTTTTGCAGCTGGGTGATACGCACGGCATTCCTGTTCTTCACGTCGTTGGCGAAGTTCTGGGCATACACCTTCTCAGGCATGAAGTCAACCACCTTAATCTCGAAACGCATGACGTCGGTGGAGTTGAATTCAGCAGGCAAGGTGGGCTGCATGAACATATACTTGAACGTGGAGTCGGTGTTCACGATGAACGAGGCGGAGTCACCCTTGTGCATCATGGCCAAGCCTTCGTTGAGGTCGCCAGGGAAAGCAGGTTCCTGCAACTTCATCATGTTCTGTGTGTTGGGAATCAGCGGCGTGGTGTCGTTGATCATGCAGCAAATCTTCAATTCGATCAGGTCGCCAACCTGCGGCAACTCGCCTTCATTTTGGCTGAAGAATTGATAATACAAACCGTTTTGGTTCTTCTCGTAACCCGGATAAGGGTTCTTCTCGGCACAAGCACTCATAGTGCCCACCATCATCATGGCCATAGCGGCCAACATAACGATACTCTTTTTCATTTTAATTTAGTGATTTGATATTGTAAATTATTCTATTCCAATCAATTCAACGTCAAAGACGAGGTTGGAGCAGCCCGGGATGTTATTGAAGGGTTGCTCGCCATACGCCAACGTATAAGGCAACACAAAACGGGCCTTTTCGCCCACATGCATCAAGCCTATCCCCTCTTCCAAGCCTTTCAGGAGGGTACCACTGCCAAACAACACCTTGAAATCTCCCTCCAGATCGTCGGAACTGCCCAAGAGCGTGCCGTCAAGGTAGGTGGCCAAAAACTTGATGTGGACATGCTTGCCTTCTTCGGGCGCGGCGCCATCGGTCACCAACGACTTGGTATAATACAATCCTGAAGGCGTGTGGTCGACGATGCCATTGGTTGCAACATAATCGTCAAAGGCCTTTTTCGACTCCTCCTTCAAGGCTGCCAAGGCTTTTTCTGCTTCGGCTTGAAGCTCTTCTTTTGGAGTGATTTTCAACAACTTGATTTCATAAATCAGGTTGGAATAAGCAGGAATCGAGCCTACAGCATGTTCTCCATAAGCCAACTCGAAGGGGATGATGGCTTTCACACGCTCGCCGAGATGCATCTTCGGCACAATCTCTTCCCATGCTTGAATGGCATAACCCTCGCCCAATACGAAGGAAAACTTGTCGGGACGGTCGTAAGTAGAGCCTACGAACTGGCCGTTGAGCAATGAGGCGGAAAAGTCAAGCTCGACCTTATCCCCTTTCTTGGGGCAAGGGCCTTTGCCTGGTTCCATCGGGATGACATAAACCCCACAGGATTCAGGCGCTACGCCAACGAGGTTCGTTTCAACGTAGTCATTGAACTCTTGCTTAGCATGTTCACACATAGCTTTGTTCAACCTGTCGATTTCCGCTTGAAACTCTTCCATAGTCTTGATTTCAAGTAGCTTCACTTCATAACGGAAATAATCGTCAGGTTTCAGCCCGACCTCCTCGGGGTTTTTATCGTAATACTTGATGGCCACCGAGTCGGCCTTGATATAGAACGACGCCGAGTCACCGAGGTTCATCATGGTGTAGGCTTCGTTCAAGTCGGCAGGAAACACCGACTCCTTCAGCTGTGCATACACCTCACTTTCAGTCTTTTGGAAATCAAAATAGACTGAATCGTGAAGATAGCACGTCATGGCAACTTTCATGACATCGGTCTGATTGGGTTTTGGAGCCTTCGTGTTGTGGTTGTAAAACTTGTAATACAAACCGCTTTCCGTTTTCTTGTACCCTGGAAACTGTTGGGTGCAAGCCGTGAACAACATCACTGCCAACAGGCAGATTGATGAGATGGTAAAACAATTTCTCTTCATAAATTATTGATTATCTAAGATTTTAATCGTATAAACCAAGGTTGCGTATTCCGGAATTCTATTGTCGTCGCCATGCAGGCCATAGCCCAAATGGAAGGGAATGATGAGTTTTGCCACATCGCCACGATGCAGGTAGGTCATGGCTTCGTCAAGGCCGGATTCAACCCTCCCCTCACCTACTATAAACGACTTAACCCCATCATTTTCAGAAGAGTAAATCAAGTCTCCAGCGATGGAATGGAGTTCATATTCCAAAGTCACCACCTCTCCTTTCTCGATTTTCTGTTCCGATCCTTGCTTCAGAATCTGATAGCGAAGTCCCGTACCCGTCGTTGTCATGTTCAAGCCATGGCGTTTCACATAATTCTCGATATCTTCCGCCTCCTCGTTCAGGAGATAGCGGTTGGCTTTCTCCATGCTGCTTTTCATCTCGCCTTTGGTAACAGGTTGCGATGGTTTTGGATTCTTCTCATCGCAGGAGAAAGAAACCAATAACAGCATCAATATCAAATATTTACACAAGGTCTTCATTCCGCTTTGTTTAGCAATTCCTGATATTCGGGCAGCACTTCCTTCAGTTTGGCGACCGCTTCCTCGAACGAACACGTCAGGGTACCGCCAGCAGCATTGGTATGGCCACCGCCTTTGAAATACTTCTGTGCCAGCTCATGCACCGAGAACGATCCCTTCGACCTGAATGAAAAGCGAATCTGGTCGTCGCGTTCGGTGACGAGCACAGACATCTTGATTTTCTTCATTGACAGGGGGTAATTCACCACGCCTTCGGTGTCGCCAGGCTGGTAGTCGAAACGCTTCAAGTCGCTCTTATCCAGCGCAATGATAGCCGTGGCATAGTCGTCGAACACCTCCATCCTATTGCTGATGGAGAAGCCCAAAAGACGCAGCCTGTTTTCCGACATCGTATCGTAAACCAGCTGATGGATAAGCATATACGACATGGAGTAATTCACCAACATACTGCACAACTCAAACGTACGAGGGTGATAGATGGAATGGGAGAACGACCCAGTATCCGTCATGATGCCCACCAGCAAATTGGTGGCGATGCTTTGGGTGAACTGTTCCCGACCATAGTGCATGATGATTTCGGTCACGATTTCCGAAGCGCTCGACACACAGGTCTCCGAATAGGCACAATAAAACTGGCTCAAGTCGGGGTCGCGATGATGGTCGACCAAAATACGTGGGCAACGCGTCTTCCCAATTTCGTTATGTAAGATGCCGCCTCTCGACAAATTATTGAAATCCAGCATCATAATACATTCTGCATCGGCGATGGCGTCTTTACAGGCGTCGGCGTCTTTCTCAAATACCAAGAAATCGTCAGCACCTGGCATCCAATGCAAAAACTCAGGGAAATCATTGGCAACCACCATCTTAACAGAATGGCCTTTCCTTTTGAGGAACTCCGCCATGGCTAAGACGGAGCCTATGGCGTCGCCGTCAGGATTGACATGACAAGCCAAGACGAAGCGTTTAGGCGACAGAATTACAGCATCAAAGCGTTCAAAAAAGGAATCGTGTTGCATAACTTTACAAAAAGCCTGCAAAGGTACACATTTTTCCCATTCGACACCTATTTAATAATATAAAAAGCGTCAACGGGGCGAGAGAACCTCAAAAGTATTGTCAGGATAGACCAAAATCAGCTGTTTCAAACCCGATTGCAGGGAAGAAATGGGACTTTCTTCTGACAAAACGGAGCGATTTTCTGAAAAAGAATGACTTTCGACAGATGGATTCGGCGTGTCTTCTGGTTCTTTGGATTCGACTGCATGGGTCTCGGCAGGAGGAGAGGTCACCACAAAAGGCTCCGACACAGTCATGGGGCCCATCCCGAAAACAATCCAATCAAGATTATATTCTGGGAATGTCTCTTTCAGTTTCCGCACGAAATCCAGACTCGGGTTGTTGCGTCCCGAGAGGAGGTGGGAAACGTTGGAAGGTTGGATGCCGAGTCTGTCGGCAAACTCGGCAGCGGTCAAATTCTTCGCCCGGATGATGTGGGCGATCCGATCTTTCATTTCGTCGTTTTCCATACCAGTATACTGTCTAAAAATTCAATTTTAACCCTATTTTCAGTTGACAAAAGTAAACAATAAAACATTACAAAACACAAACACAAAGATTTTATTTTTGTAAACATCACTAAAAAGCATAACTTTTTGATATTTTACATTAAATATACCATATTAAATACAAATATAACAAATATTTATATAAATACAAAATAGAACACTAAATAACCAAAATTTTTGAGTAAAATCTACTATTTTACTTTAAATAATCGTATTTATATATTTGAATATCAGCAATAAATAACAAATTTTGGTACAATATTTCAATATTTTACAATAGCCAATAATTCAATTTTGTAAACTACAATGAAGTGTATTTGTAAATATTTTATTATATTATTGATATACAATTATTTGTAATTTACAAATATACAATTGTAAATCTTATAAAGACACAAAAATTGTGTTGCCAAACATCGCGTATTTTGCGTTTTTTCCACAAAAACGACCCAACAATTGACTCAAAAACAAATGCCCACAGAAGGCCTAAAAATGCCCTCTACCCTCTCCCTCGTCATGGCCGTCTTCACATGAAAATCCAAAAATTTGGAGGCTGAATTGAGGTGGTTTTTCCACACCTTATTAATATAGTCCCTTCCACCGCGTCGAAAAATGTCCTATCTTTGCGCCCGCAATGAAGGCAAAAGAGCACCATATCCAGAACCTGATCCAGGAGGGCGAACATCAGATGCTCGACTTCAAGTTCGAGATTTCGGACAGCCGTCGCATTGCCCGTTCCCTCGCCGCTTTCGCCAACACCGATGGCGGGCGCCTCCTCGTGGGCGTGAAAGACAACGGCGCCATTGCGGGTGTGCGTTCCGACGAAGAGATCCACATGATACAAGCCGCCGCCGAGATGTACTGCCAGCCGAAGGTGGACTATTCCACTGAGGAATGGGAAATCAACGGCAAGACCGTGTTGGAGGTCATCATTCCAAAAGACAAGCATCACAAGCACAAAGCACCTGATAGTCAAGGGAATTACAAGATTTACGTCCGCGTAAAGGACGAAAACCTCGTCGCCGACCCTATATTAATTAAGGTGTGGAAGGCTGAAAAGTTCTCCCGACCCGCCAAAATCGCCTTCACCGGTACCGAGACCCTGCTTTTACGCCATTTGTCGGAAAACAAAGAGATCACCTTGCAGGAATTCCAGGAATTGGCCCATATCAACAAGCGAAAAGCGGAGGCTATTCTTGCCGATTTCATCCTTGTGGGCACAATTATCCTCGTCCAAACCAGCCAAAACACCGTTTTTCGGCTCGTCGAAGACCCGGAAAACGAGTGAAAAATCGGTAAAAAGCGTTCTTTTTCATAACAAATTAAAATTTTATACAATTGATTACCAATAGTATATAATATTTTATTCAAAATAATTGAAAAAAGTGATTGCCAGTTTCCAAAAAGGTCGTACCTTTGCAATCCGCTTCCTCAAAAAAGAGGGGTTGGATGAAGGGATTGATTAAGGAAGCTAGTTCTTTGAAAGTCTGAGGCCAGCACAAGATACCGACGCCGTTGCGAAGCGGCGTCAGGGAAGGAACCTTTTAAAAGGAACACCAAGAGTACATTGAGGCGGAACCCGAGATTCAGAATACAGACAAGAAAGACAATAGTACAACGAAGAGTTTGATCCTGGCTCAGGATGAACGCTAGCGGCAGGCCTAATAC
>CADBZW010000006.1 GCA_902799345.1 uncultured Bacteroidia bacterium
GTGAGCTAAAATGGTATCATCTGGATATTCATACCTTGGATAATTATACACCTTCTCCACTTTTGGAGCTGAGTATCTTTCATCTAAATAATCCACAAGGAACGCTAACGGAATTATCCAGATAGGACTTGTTACAAGCATAATTAATAAGGCATTATTACCTCTAGTTTTGTTTGTTTTCATAAAAGTCCTCTTCTCTTTAATCATACAATGGCAAAATTACAAAAGTTTTGACAAAGTAAAAGTGTTTTTTTTATTTGTTCAATGGAAAAGTTGTACCTTTGTAGCCTTAAATATGTTTATGGCTTTAATTGGCCTGAAGCAACATAACTTAGGCTATCGATAAAATGAATAATACCGTATCACAAAAAAGGAGAATCGCAGACCGATTGTTCGCTTTCTTCACGAACGAGCTTGTGATGAGCGTCGCCATCACGCTCAGTACGGTATTCGTGTTTTTGAGCGGCTACAAGCTGAAAAACAACATCTTCCTTTATATCGATGCCTTCTTCACCATCTTCTTCCTAGTCGAGGCCATTGTAAAAATCACCTGCTCGAATCCTGGCCCAGGGGTGACCTCGCTGAGGGAAAAGTTCCGCTACTATTGGTTTGGGAAATACGACATAGAGAAGCAGAAAGAGAAGCGTCAGGCCAAAAGCGACGACATAGAAGAAGATCGGATCAAGGCGTACCGAGAAAGGCAAAACGAGAAGAAAAAGGCCAAAGAGAAAAACCGGAAGATGGGCCCCATCAGGAGGGGCATCAGATCACTCTTTTTCTGCGACGACGGCGAGACCGGCCACTGGAACCAATTTGACTTCATCGTCACCCTTATCGCCCTTCCCTCGCTGCTCAACTTCTTCGAAGCGGCCAACGTGCAAACCACCTTGTTCCTTTCGTTCAGGGCGCTACGTGTCTTCAGGGCACTGCGCATCGCGAAGGCCGCGAGAATCATGCGTTATATCCCCGACATCGACAAGCTTTTCCAAGGCCTCAAGGCGGCGCTCAAGTCGTGCTTTGTGGTGGTGATGGGCTTTATCGTGTTAATGCTCATCACATCCATTCTCTCCTCCACATTGTTTGGGGAAATCGTGCCCGAGTATTTCGGCACTCCCGGGCAGTCGCTCTATTCCACCTTCCGACTGTTTACCATCGAAGGATGGTTTGAGATTCCCGACATGATTTCGGCACGCACCTCGACAGGCATGGGTACCTTCGCAAAAATCTATTTCTCCCTGTTCCTCTTTGGCGGCGGAATCATTGGCGTATCACTCATCAACTCGTTCTTTGTCGACGCCATGGCCGAAGACAACAACGAAGACGTGCTCATCAAGCTGGAAGAGATGGAAGCCATGATGAAGGAGATGCAGGAGCAGATTAACCAAAAAGAGGTAAAAAACGAACAAACAGATAAAACAACACAATAAATGAAAAAAGAAGTAAAATTCAGCCTGGTTTACCGCGACATGTGGCAGTCGTCAGGCAAATATGTGCCACGCAAGGACCAACTGGAGCAAATCGCGCCCTTGATTATCGACATGGGTTGCTTCGACCGTGTGGAGACCAACGGTGGCGCCGCCGAGCAGGTCAACCTGCTTTATGGCGAGAACCCGAACCCGTCAGTGCGTGCCTTTACGGCAGCATTGCACAAGGGCGGCATCGAGTGCCACATGCTCGACCGCGCCCTCAACGCGTTGAGGATGAACCCCGTGCCCGCCGACGTGCGCCAACTTATGTATAAGGTGAAGAAAGCCCAAGGCGTCGACATCACCCGTATCTTCTGCGGACTGAACGACGTGCGCAACATCATCCCGTCCATCAAATGGGCCAACGAGGCTGGCATGATCTCGCAAGCCGCCATGAGCATCACCCACTCGCAGGTGCACACCGCCGAGTATTACATGAAGATTGCCGACCAACTCATCGAAGCCGGCGCCAAGGAAATCGCCCTGAAGGACATGGCTGGTGTGGGTCGCCCCGTCAGCTTGGGCCGCATCGTCGAGCATATCAAGAAACAACACCCCGAAATCAAGGTGCAATACCACGGCCACACCACGCCGGGCCTCTCGATGGCTTCGGTGCTTGAGGTGTGCAAGGCCGGCTGCGACTACGTCGACGTGGCCATGGAGCCGCTGTCGTGGGGCACCGTCCACCCCGACGTCATCAGCGTGCAAGCCATGCTGAAGGATGCCGGATTCCTTGTGAAAGACATCGACATGAAGGCCTACATGGCCGCCCGCAGCATGACGCAATCGTTCATCGACGACTTCCTCGGCTACTGGATCGACCCACGCAACCGCTACATCAACTCATTGATGCTCGGGAGCGGACTTCCGGGTGGCATGATGGGCTCGCTCATGGCCGACCTCAAAGGCGCCCATGCGCTCATCAACATGAACTACAAGGCACAAGGCAAGGCCGAACTCAGCGAAGACGAGCTGCTCGTCGAACTCTTCGACGAAGTGCAACGCATCTGGCCCATGGTCGGCAACCCGCCTTTGGTGACGCCTTTCAGCCAATACACCAAGAACATCGCCCTGAAGAACCTCATCGGACGCAGCATGGGCAAACCCGACTTCAGCGACCTCGACGACGCCATGTGGGGCATGATCCTTGGCAAGTCGGGACAACTGCCGGGCAAATTGGACCCCGCCATCATCGCTTTGGCCAAGGAACAAAAGCGCGAGTTCTTCACCGGCAACCCGCAGGACAACTATCCGAACGAGCTGCCCCACTTCATCGAGATGATGAAGAAAGAAGGTTGGGACCGTGGCCAGGACGACGAAGAGCTGTTCGAGTTCGCCATGCACGAGAAGCAGTACCGCGAGTACAAGTCGGGCGAGGCCAAGCGCCGCTTCAACCAAGAGCTCGAAGCCAAGATGAAGGCCAAGTTCGAAAAAGCTGGCGGCGAGGCCAAGATTCCAGACCTCCGTGCCTTGCGTCATCCCAACGCCGAGCCTGTCATCGCTCCCGTCAGCGGCGTGGTGATGTGGGAAGTGGACTTCGACGACAAGTCGATTGCGCCTGCCCCCGGCACCGTATATAAAGAAGGTGACCTGCTCTGCGCCATCCAAACCAATCTCGGCTTGGAACCCGTCTATGCCCTCTGGCCCGGCAAGATTGTGGAGGCCACGGCTGACCAAGGCAAGCGTGTGAGCAAGGGCGAAACCATTGCGTTCATTGAGAAATAAGGCCTGTTGGGAAAGTATTCGAGAAAACATGGCACGCTATTTGCTACCTTTGCCGCGTCAATCACAAATGACCAAAAGTAATTAACCTAATTATTAACTAAAATCATTACAACAATGAAAAAGTTATTTTTGACATTGGCCCTTGCTTTTGCAGGCATTTTCACCGCTAACGCACAAGTTTGGATTGGTGGTTCCACTTCGGTTTTCGCGAACAAAGACCACGCTAAGTTTTCCATCGCTCCCGAAGTCGGATACAGCTTCCCGAACACCAAATGGACCATTGCCGTAGGTGCCAGCTACGCCATGGATTACACTAAATACACCGACATTTTCAACACCGTCCACAAAGACTACACCCACAACCTCATCCTTTCTCCTTATGTCCGTTACAGCATCTGCAACATCGAAAAGTTCGCTATGTTCCTTGACCTCACTGGTGATTTCGACGTGTTGAGCGAAGAATTCGGTTACAGAGTCGCCTTGCAGCCTGGCATCGCATGGATGGCCACCAAACATTGGACCGCAGCCTTCCGCTTCGGTATCATTGGGTACAACCACTGCGACGCTTTTTGCGAGAATCCTTTACTACCTGAATACGGATTCAACTTCGGTTTTGCCGCTGCCGCTCCTACGTTTGGACTGTATTACAACTTCTAAATCATAAATAACAGAAAGGGACGCAAGATTATGCGTCCCTTTCTATTTTTTGCAAAGTCACTATGAAGAAACTGCTTCTCCTTCTTGCCTTTGTCGTTACAATTTCATACTCCACACAAGCACAGGTCTGGGTTGGCGGCAGCGTCAATGGCTTTTTCAACAAGGAAACCAAGACCTTCGCCATCGCCCCCGACGTGGGCTACGCCATCCCTAACACGCCTTTCTCCGTAGCTTGTGCCCTTGAATACCAAGGCTCATTCACAAACGGCGAAGCCTACTCCCATAGCCTAACCGTGTCACCCTATTTCCGCTACGACATCTGCGATATAGGGGAGCGCTTCAGCATGTTCGTCGACCTCTGCTCCGACATTGAAGTGCTCGATTTCCATTTCTTCGACGTCGGCCTGTCGCCAGGCATCTCCTTCAACCTCACAGACCATTGGTCGGCCGAATTCAGCTATGGCTTTCTAGGCTACCAAAGGGAAAAGAACGACGACACCATAGAGCATAACTTCGTGCTGGATTTCAAGGCCTCTGCAGCCGAATTTGGAATCTATTACAACTTCTGACATTAGACATTTTGCGCCATCATGGATAATAAGGCTACCTTCTGGGTAGCTTTTTTTTTTTGACTTATACATAATCATTTGTAACTTTGCGGCAAAATCATCAGCACCATGAAGAAACTCCTTACACTCTCACTGCTCATGCTTTTGGCAGTAGGCCTCCGCGCCCAAAACAAGAACATCGCTTACCAAGACGAGACAGTACGCTTCACCGTCATCACCGATGGCGCCATCCGCATGGAATACGCCCCCAACGGTCATTTCGTAGACAACGCCTCGCAAGTGGCCGTCATCCGCGACTATCCCGCCGTAGACTTCAAGGTCAAAGAAGGCAAGACCATTGAAATCACCACTGCCAAGCTGAAACTGAAATACAAGAAAGGCAGCGGGGCTTTCACTGCAGATAACTTGAGCATCAGTTCGTTGAAAGGCGTTGTGCCAAGCTTCACATGGAAGCCCGGCATGGTACAAGAGCACAACCTGAAAGGCACCTACCGCACCTTGGACGGCTACAACGGCGAAATACGCTGCGGCACGACGGACGAAAAGATGCCGCTTGAGGACGGCCTCTTGGCCACCGACGGCTGGACGCTCATCGACGACTCGCAGAGCTACCTCTTCGACAACAGCAACTGGCCATGGGTGATGGAACGCGAGAGCCCCGACCATCAAGACTGGTACTTCATGGGCTACGGCCACAACTACAAGCAAGCCTTGAAAGACTTCACCGTCTTCGCTGGCAAGGTGCCGTTGCCGCCACGCTATGCCTTTGGCTACTGGTGGTCGCGCTTCTGGGCTTATAGCGACAAAGAACTCCGCGACTTGGTGAAGAAGTTCGACCAATACGACATCCCCATCGATGTACTTGTCATCGACATGGACTGGCATTACACCGAGCCAGGCAAAGGCAACTGGACCGGTTGGACCTGGAACAAGAAACTCTTCCCCGACTACACCCGTCTCATCGCCGACATGCACCGCCGCGACATCCGCACCACACTCAACCTGCATCCCGCCGGTGGCGTGGAGTCTTTCGAGGAATGCTATGACGAGTTCGCCGCCTATATACAACTTGACACCACAGGACGGCCATACATCCCATGGCAAGGCTCCGACAAACGCTATATGTCGGCACTATTCGACGTCATCCTGAAACCCATGGAACGGAACGGCATCGACTTCTGGTGGCTCGACTGGCAGCATTGGCTCAACGACAAGCAACTCACTAATTTGAGCGTCACCTGGTGGATCAACTACTGCTTCTTCTCCAACTTTGAGCGCACCCGCGACACACGCCCGATGCTTTATCACCGTTGGGGCGGCTTGGGCAACCATCGTTACCAAATCGGTTTCTCGGGCGACGCCATCATCTCGTGGCAAAGCCTTGATTTCCAACCCTATTTCAACTCAACGGCGAGCAATGTGCTGTATGGTTTCTGGAGCCATGACATCGGTGGCCACTGCGGCAATGAACTCACTCCCGAGCTCTATGCTCGCTGGATGCAGTTTGGCGCTTTGAGTCCCATCTTGCGCAGCCATTCCACCAAAGACGCCGCCATCAAGAAAGAGCCATGGACCTTCCCCGTAGAATACACCGACATCATCCGCAACACCATCCAGCAACGCCGTCAGATGATACCTTACATCTACACCATGGCGCGCAAAGCCCATGATGAAGGTCTGTCGCTCTGCCGCCCGCTCTACTACGACTGGCCTGACTGTCCTGAGGCGTACAGTTTCCGCAACGAATATATGTTTGGCGACGACATGCTGGTGGCGCCCATCACCGCCCCGATGGAAGGCAACTTCTCCACCCTCGACATCTGGCTGCCACAAGGCAGTTGGTACGAGGTATGCACGGGCACGATGCTGCAAGGCGGCCAAGTGGTGACACGTAATTTCAAGATTGACGAATACCCGCTCTACGTGAAAGCTGGCGCCATCATCCCACAATACACCGACTGCCATCAACATGTGGGCGGCACTGATTGGACACAGTTCGACCTGATGATTTATCCCGGCGCCGATGGTGACTTCACCATGTATTACGATGACGGTGACGACAAGAACTACGACGAAAACAACATGTGGGTCAGATTCCAAACCTCGAGGCAAGAGAACACTTGTTTGGTCAGCATCAACCCTGCCGAGGGCAACTACATCCCTGCCTCACGCAACATCACGCTGAAGTTGGTCGCTTCCGATGTGCCCGAGCATGTCTACTGCAACGACAAGGAAATCGAATGGGAATACGACGGAGAGAACTTTAATCTCGTGGTGGCACTGCCTGAAGGGAACTGGAAAGACAAGACCGACATCCGCGTAGAATACCAGAAAAACAGCAACATTAACCTGACCGACGGCCTCATCGGCAACTATCATCGCGCTGTCAAGGCCATCGCTGAACTGAAAAACCACAAGGCCAACCTTGATCTGAACGACGCCTTGGGACTCTTCGGCAGTCTCGGCCAACAAGTGACCTATTTCCCGAACACGCTGCATGAAAGCGTCGACAGTTTCCGCCAGTATTTCAACGACATCGATACCTCCCTGAATGAGCAAAAAGGCATGGATGAAGAACTCAAGACCTGGTTCAAGGAACAAGTGGGGAAATAATCAAACCCGCTGGTACACCGTCGCCACACGGCTGACATTGTAGACCTTCATCGTAATGTTGTCGCCTTTCTTTTCTGAGGGAAACTTCACGCTTGTATCGATATTGCCAAAGCCGCCAAAAGCCTTGTCGTCGGTAGTGAGGATGATACGGTAATCACCCGTCTGCTTCACGGGGATGACATAATCGGGGATGGATTTCGGACCCCAGTTGAAGACAAAGATCAGGTTGCCTCGCTCGTAGACGACGGTCTTGTTGTCCTCGTCGGCATAGAGCATCCACGCGGGCGGTGCCTGCATCACGGGATGATGTTTCACAAAGTCGAGCATGGCCTTGTCGAAAGCACCCATAAAGCGATATTTGAGGTGTTCATTATCCACCAACGACCACTGACGGCGGGCATAATGGTAACTCCAATGATTGCCTTCGCGCGGGAAATCAATCCATTCTGGGTGGCCGAACTCGTTGCCCATGAAATTGAGCCAAGCCTCACCACCTAAAGTGAGTGTGAAGAGTCGAATCATCTTGTGCAGGGCGATGCCACGGTCCACAGTCATCGAAGGTGTATCCAGAGCCATGGCATTGTACATCTCACTGCCTATCAGACGGAAAGCCAAGGTCTGATCGCCCACCAACGCTTGGTCGTGACTCTCGGCATAGGCCACCGTCTTGGTCTGCGGCAGGTGGTTGGTCATGGTAAAGAAGAAGTCATTCATACTCCATTGGTTCTCGGGCTGATCTTTCAGCACCTTGATCCAAAAATCAGGTTCGCCCATACCCAAGCGGTAGTCGAAGCCCATGCCGCCATCGGCAATCGGGTGACAAATGCCTGCCATACCGCTCACATCCTCCGCGATGGTGATGGCATGAGGATTTAGTTCGTGGCAAAGCGTGTTGGCCAATTGCAGATAAGTCACCGCATCGGCATCCACATTGCCGTCGAAATATTTCCATGGGTCGTCAACGATGAGGCCGATGCCATGGTCAAGGTAGAGCATCGAGGTCACGCCGTCGAAACGAAATCCGTCGAAGCGGAACTCTTCCAACCAGTAGCGCACATTGGAGAGCAGGAATTGCAGGGTCTCTTCTTTACCATAGTTGAAAAGTTTGGAGTCCCAGAGGTCGTGATTGCCACGAGGACCAGAATGCAGGTATTGTCCATCGGAGCCGTCAAACAGGTTGATGCCTTCGCGAATGTTCTTCACCGTATGGGAGTGTACCAAGTCCATGATGACCAACATGCCCATGCCGTGAGCTGTGTCAATAAGTTCCTTTAGCTCTTCGGGCGTACCGAAACGTGAGCTTGGCGCAAAGAAATTGGAGACATGGTAGCCAAAAGAGCCGTAATAGGGATGCTCGGCGATGGCCATAAGCTGGATGGCGTTGTAGCCGTCCGCCTTGATGCGTGGCAATATCTTTTCGGTAAACTCCTTGTACGTCCCAACCCTCTCCTCTTCCTGCGCCATGCCGACATGGGACTCGTAAATCAACAGAGGCTCGTCTTTCAACTGCGGCGCGGCGTGCTTATATATATAAGGTGTAGGCGGATTCCAAAACTGGCCTGCGAAATCTTTGCTAACTTCGTCCTGAATCACGCGCTTGATATACACGGGAATACGTTCATGCTCCCCGATCTGTGACTGCACCAGCACCTTCAGCTTGCTGCCATGCACCAGTCGGTCGGCAAACTCACTATCGGGCAGAAATATTTCCCAAAGGCCGTTGCCGGCCAACTCCAGAGGATACTCATAGCGATTCCAGTCGTTGAAGTCGCCCATCAGTGAGAGGTAATGTGCGGCAGGGGCCCATTCACGGTACCACCAACCATGGCGGCGCTTGTCATAGTTGAAGCCCAAAAACTGGTGTGCCGTGGCAAAGGTCTTGAGGCTGCCATAACGGTTTTTGATGTCCGACAGGCGCTGTTCGTAGCGATCGTGGCGTTGGTCCACCAACTTACTGACAGGGTCTAACCAATGGTCTTGTTCAACGAGGGGAAGCATAGCAGTATTAGTTTAAGTTTTCAAAAACAATCTTTCTAGAATCCAAATCGATGATTTTCGTTGCCGATGCCACCAGATGCACAGGGATCGTCTCCGAGGCGAAGTCGTTCATGTCAAATTCATTGGCCTTACGTTTGCCCATCAATGCAAGGGCGTCATGCGGGATTTTCACTTCCACATCACGGGCTTCGTTGCGGTTAAAATTCACCACCACCAACAGACGCTCGGACTCGGAATAGCGTAAGAAAGCATAGACAAACTGCGGGTCGAAGTTCGTGTACCAGGGGTTGCACCACATCAAATCGTAAAACTTGCCTTCGCTGATGGCAGAATGTTCATTCCTGAAATGCAACAGTTTTCGGTAATAGGCAAACAATTGCTTTTGCTTTTCATCAAACTGTCCGCCATCGAACTTGCCACCGTTCATCCACTTTTGGTGCTGCGGCATGTGGCAATAGTCAAAAATGGAAGTGCGTCCGTCGTCGCCGCTATAACCCACTTCACCTACAGCATCTTCCCCACTCTCTTGACCATTGTACACCATAAACGGCCCTGTGTTCATCAAAGCGGAAAGCGACACGGCAGGCAAGGCGGCAAAAGCATCGCCGACAAACCGAGGCGAAGCTAAACGCTTCTCGTCGTGGTTCTCCATGAAGCGCAGCATGTGGGCATCCATTTCGTGCAAGTCCTTCCACACTTGGCTGATTTCTTTCGCCTCGTGGCCTTCGCAAAGCACGCGTTCCAAGGTGTTGTACAAGCCCACTTTGTCGTAGAGGTAGTCGAAGCCTGCATCCAAAAAGGGTTTGTAAAGGTCAGGCTGGTATATCTCTGCAATCATCACAGGCTGGTAGTCCTTACGCAGTTCGGCAATCACCCACTGCCAAAATGCCACCGGCACCATCTCGGCCATGTCCACACGGAAGCCATCGACATCTTTGCCGCACCAAAAACGAAGAATCTCCAGCATCTTCTCCCAAGTGTCGTGCTCGTCGTAGTTCAGCTTGACCGTGTCGTACCAATCGTTGATACTCGGATTGGGAGCAAACACGTTGTTGCCCGTTGCCTTGGCGGGGAATTCCTCGTAAGGCTGCTCGCTGATTCTTCTTGGCGACACAAACGTCTGTCCATCACAATAATAAAAATTGCACGGGTCGAAGCCCTTGTTTTGTCGCGCCAAGTGATTGGGGATGAAGTCGATGATGACTTTCACTCCTTTTGCATGGATGCGGTTGACCAACTGTTCAAAGTCGGCCATCGTGCCCAAATCGGGATCTACGGCATGGTAGTCGTTGACGGCATAAGGCGAGCCCGCACGCCCCTTGGTGATGTCGGGGTGTGTTCCAATGCTTTCGGAGGCATGCTTCAAGATGCCTGTCAGCCAGATATGGGTAAAACCCAAGTCTTTGATGGCGTCAAGGGCGGTATCGTCGATGTCGTTGAAGGTGCCGCAACCATTCTCAGTCTTGCTGCCATCAATGCGGAAATCGGTCTGCTTGTTGCCGAAGAGTCGAGGAAAGAGTTGGTAGATGTTCATACTGCAAAATTACGAAATTCCAGGCAATTTTCCAAATCAAACAAAAATATGCTACCTTTGCGGATTATGAAAGCAAAGAAAAACCTCCTTTTCATCGCGGCGTTGCTCGTCAGCAACGTCCTCTCCGCACAAGTGCAACCCACCTGGGAATCCATCAACGAACGAGGCTATCCGCAGTGGTTCTCCGATGCCAAACTGGGCATCTTCATCCATTGGGGCGTGTATTCCGTGCCTGCCTATGCCAGCCTCGAAGGCTATGCCGAATGGTACTACCGCGGCCTGATGACCAACGACGACCGCAAGGCCTTCCAAGAGCGCGTCTACGGCAAAGACTTCAAATATGAGGACTTCGCACCGATGTGGAAAGCCGAGCTTTGGGACCCCGACGAATGGGCCGACCTTTTCAAGAAGTCAGGAGCAAAATATGTGCTTTTGGTATCGAAGCACCATGACGGCTTCTGCCTTTGGCCGAGCCAATATGCGCCCAACTGGAACTCCGTGGATGTCGGGCCGCATCGCGACATCTGCGGTGAACTGACAGAAGCCGTGCGCAAACAAGGCATCAAGATGGGTTTCTATTACTCCCTGCCCGAATGGACCAGTCCCATCCACCGTTGGTATGAAGACCCCGACGAGAACATTGGCACCTACGTCGACACGCACATGATTCCGCAATTCAAGGAACTCATCACGCGCTACGAGCCTACCGTACTCTTCACCGACGGCGAGTGGCGCAACAGTGCCGAGCAGTGGCACGCCACCGAATTGATTTCGTGGTACTACAACACCGTGGGCGACGATGCCATCGTCAACGACCGCTGGGGCAACGGCGGACAGCATGGTTTCCGCACGCCCGAATACAGCGCAGGCATCACCCTCACCGACCGTCCCTGGGCAGAATGCCGCGGACTGGGGCGCAGCTTCGGCCTCAATCGTAACGAGCCTTTGGACAACTACCTGACTTCCGACGAACTCATCCGCCATTTCTGCGTCCTCGTGGCAGCAGGCGGTGGCATGACACTCAACGTGGGTCCCGCCGCTGACGGCGAGATACCATTGTTGCAGCAAGAACGCCTACTTGACCTCGGCAAATGGCTCGACATCAACGGAGAAGCCATCTATGGCACCCGGCCTTACAAGAAATTCTATGAGATGAAGCCCGTCACCGTATCGCGCAGCGACCAGCGAATCGACTTCGACTGGAAGCGCAACTCGCCCGACCCCGCCATCAGCTGCGACCACTTCCAAGCGCATTGGCAAGGTGTGTTCTATTGCCCAGCCGACACCTATACTTTTGAAATCCAAACCGATGACCAAGCTCGACTCGTCATCGACGACAAAGAAGTCATCGACACGCAAAAGGGCAAAACCGGGAAAATGAAACTCGCCCAAGGCCAACATAGAATCGAAGTGTTCTATGAAGAAGGCGACCTCGAAGCCACCATCCACCTGTTGTGGTCGTCGAAAACGATGGAAAAACAAGTGATGACCAACTTCCAGCAAGGCGCGATGCTGCCTGCAATGGGCCTGAAGGCCACCTACACCTCCGAACAACCTACGGTTTGTTACACGCAAGGCAAAAACGCGCTTTATGCCATCGCGTTGGATTATCCTGAAGACCAACTCATTCTGAACATTGACGAACCCGCTCCAAGTATGAAAGTGAGATTGTTGGGT
This sequence comes from uncultured Bacteroidia bacterium, assembly GCA_902799345.1. Taxonomy (GTDB): domain Bacteria; phylum Bacteroidota; class Bacteroidia; order Bacteroidales; family F082; genus Limimorpha. The sequence continues at coordinate 12,240 of CADBZW010000006.1, forward strand.
ACAGTGAAGGATTTGCCATGGAAATACAAGGACGGCCAGCTTTTCATAGACACCAGCGGACTGAAATACAGCGACTTGCGCAGCACAGCGGCATGGGTGTTCAAGATGAAATGAGAAAAGCGGCATTGCCGCTTTTCTTATTCCTACTCCTTAATACCTTGATAGCCAAGGATACGGCTGGTGCCCGTCGGCATTCGCTTGACATAGAATCGTTCGTCTTGCTGCACGAACTTGAAATGCAGCAAATCACCTTGCGGGAAGCAATCTATGACCCCATAGCGATACCAATACGATTGATAAGAGAAGTCTTGTGTTTTCAAGAAGGTGATCTTCTTTCCATTCCTGAGGATGGCGGTGTTGAAGCCGTCGAAATAGTTGCTATTGCCCCATTTCCCGACAAACTGCGCAGGGTCCTTCAAGCTGTAGGCTTTCACAACAAACATTTTGTCGTTCTTCGGCTTTACCTCAAGCACTTTTTGAAGGATGACTTTTTCGTCCAGGGCAACCTCGACATAGAGCCAATGATAAGGATTGCCCGTGTTTTCCCATATCGGGGTGAAGTGGGCCGACGCCGTGGTCGAGTCGTTCACAATGACCGTGTAGTCGCCCTGCATAGTGCGATAAAACTGCTTGGCGTCTTCCACCGTAAACTTTTGCTTTTGTGCAAAGCCGCCAAACCCTATCATGAGTGCGGCCAATATCAATGCAAGTCTTTTCATTTCATTTGTTTTTTTCATCAGAACGACAATGTAAGCCCGAGTGACGGAAGGACAGGCAGTTGTCGTGCCACATCGCTGGTGATCAAGTTGACGTAAAACACGTTGTTACGGTTGTAGACGTTGGTCACACTGAGGTCGACCTCCAGCATGACGTGCTCCGTGAAGAAGAACTTACGCTTCACGTCGATGTCGAAGCGATGGTAGGTGGGCAGACGGCCTTGGTTCAGTTCGCCATAGAGCACGCCCAGTTCGCCGTTGGTGGTGGTATAGTCGAAGTTGATGCCATTCTGGAAGGAATAGTACTCATAGAAGCCTTGCACCTGGGTGAACGGGAAGCCTGTGCCGAAGTTCCATCGTCCGCTGAACTCCCACTGACGTTTTGAGCCTGCAGTGTAGGTCAACAGGATGTTGATGTTGTGACGGCGATCGAAGTGAGGGGCATATTGCACCATCTCCACGCCACCTTCCACGGCCTTTTCATATTCTCTGGTCACAAAGCCCAACGCATAGACGGCCCACAAATACCAATGCTGGTTTTCAAACTTCAACGAAATATCGCAGCCATAGGCATCTCCCGTTTCCTTGATGAAGTCTTTCTTCAACAGGTCGGGGATGTGGGAGTTTTGCTCCGTTTCAGCGTAAATCTTATTTCTGTTGATGTTGGTCAGCTGTACGAAGTCTTTCCAGTAGCCTTCCACATTCACAGTGATGTTTTTATTCACATCAAATTCGGCGCCCAGGATAAAATGATTGGCCTTTTGAAGGTAGCTCTTGATAGGCTTCCCATTAAAGGTATTGGGCATGTTGTCGACGCCAGAAAGGAAGCCATAGAACAGGTTAACCACGTCGCGGTCGCTGGTGGCGGCCACAAAGTTTTGCGAATACATGCCTGCTGCCGCTTTAATACGAAGCCAATCGGTGGCGTTATATTTGAGAGCCAGACGCGGCTCCGGCGACAATCCACCGAGGCTAACAGAAGGATAATATTGCAAACGGAAGCTAGGCTCGATCAAGAACTTGCCCAAGGAGGCCTTATACTTCACATAGACGCCCAACTCCGTTGAATTCTCGTCCTCACCTCCAATCTTTTGATGGCCATAGACGCTATAGGTTTCGTAGTTCGTAGTATAACCCAACATCTCAATACCATACTTCAGCGTGCTCTTTCCAAAGAACTGCGTGAAGTCGAATCCTGCATTAAAGCCGCTGATATTGCTTTTACGGGCCGGGCTGCTCTCATCGATCATCCAAGAAGAATAGGAGGAATAGGCAATGTTACCTTCAATCATCACAGGCGCTTTGCCGGGTATCACCAAGAAATTGGCGCCGGCACCATAGGAATTCCAGCCGAAGTCCGACAAAGCCTTGTAATTGTTCACGCGGTCACGGAAATAAAAACCAAAGAAATTCACCTTACTGCCATTGGGGGCGTTGATAGAAATCTTGCCGTACACATCCTGGAAGTTAAAAGGCAGGACAGTATCGTAAGCAGGCCTGATGATCGTATCGTTTGGCTGAAAGACCGTGTCGTTCCGATGGCCCATAAACGCAGCAAACATAGGTTTATAAATGGCTCGGCTGGTCTGCTCCAGATAGGAGTTTTTGGCAGAGAGGATAAACGACACCGAGACATCGTCGGGCGTCTTGGCTTTCTTCAGGGGACCTTCCAGCAGCACCCTAGCGCCAAAGGTGTTACCACCAACTTTACCCGAAATGCGTTTCTTGTTACCATCGCGGGTGGAGATGTCCATGACGGATGAGATACGTCCACTATATTCGGCACCAAAGCCGCCCGTGTAGACATCGGCATTGCGGATAATGTCAGTATCGAACACCGAGAACAGTCCGATGGAATGGAAGGGGTTGTAGACCACCATGCCATCGAGAATCACCTTGTTTTGGATAGGCGAGCCGCCACGGATGTAGAGCTGACCACCTTGGTCACCCGTGAAGACGACACCGGGCACCACTTGCAGGTATTGGGCAAAGTCGGCCTGGCCACCCACGCTCGGTATCTTGGTGATGGTTTTGGGCGTCACTGTGATGACCGAAGTCTTCGTCTCCGTGCGAGCCTCGATCTTGTCAGCCGTAATCGTCACCGTTTCCAGCTGCTGGCTTGTCTCTTTCAAGTAATACTTGCGGCTGAAGGTTTGGCCTTTCGACAACGAGAAGTTCTCAGAAATGGTGTCATAACCCACACTGGTAATCAGCAACGTATAATGTCCGTCGGGAATACGGTTAATGTTGAAATAGCCGTTCTCGTTGGTTGAGCCGCCATAGGTAGTACCTTTTAAATAGACATTGGTGAACATCATCGGCTCGCCCGTGGATTCCTCATACACGAAGCCTTTGATGGTATTGTCTTGTGCCCAAAGGGTAAGTGTCCCCACAAGGAGAAATAGGGTCGTGAGAAGCAGTTTGGAGAAATAACGATTACTCATAGCGATATCAGATAATTTATACTTATGCAAACCTAGTATTGAATTGCAAAAATACAAATTATTTCAAACAACCGCTCAAAATAGTAAAAAAAACGCTTGAAATGAGAAAAATTCGTCTTTATCCAACTTATTACCCTATTTCACAAACGCATCAGGGCAAGTTAAAAGAAATGGGAGAAAAAGCTGTGAAACCAGTTGTGGGTGGCCTCATAGTGATACAAGAGGACACTGCCGCACAAGGTAAGGACCAACAGGATGGCTTTTATCCAATCCTTTACAGGCAGCACCATAACTCCGATGAGGATGAGCATCATGGGCCAAAGACGCCACAAAAGGGTCCAACTGAACTCAAAGACGTTGCAAGCGGCCAGAAGGGCGACCACTCCAATAAAAAGGAGGATGATTCCTGTAAACAAATTCCTGCTTTTCATGATTGCTTAGCTTTAGGGAGAATTAAGATAAGTCCGAGAACGATCAGGGCGATGGGCCATATCATCTGCCAATTGAATTCAGGCACAAAGCGGTGTAGCAATCCCAGCGCGCCCAATCCGATGAACGTCAAGCCAATTACCATGCTACCGCTGTTCTTCTTTGGCGCTTGGGATGTCTCTGAAACGAAAGTCTCAACGCCATCGGACGATGGCTCAAAGCGGCCTGCGGGCATCACAATCCAGAGGATGATGTAGAGCCAGAGTCCAGTGCCGGCAAACAGGATCATAAAAGCCAACAGGAGTCGCAACAGCGTGGCATCCATGCCGAAATAATTAGCCAATCCGGCGCAAACGCCGCCAATCACTTTGTGTTGGGTGTCTCTTTGAAGTTTCTTTTCCATCGATGTCTTGTTTTTTGTTGTTTAACAATTGAACCGAAGTCACAATATCAAACATTGTGCAAATAACGCCATTTCCTTCCAAATTGTCATGCTTTCGTGTGGGTTGTAACCTTGCAACCTCGCAAATGACATAAAAAAGGCCGTTCCGAAGAACGGCCAATGACTATGAAAAACAAAACATTATTTCAATTAGGTATTACTTCCTTACGATAAACTTCTCGGTCCTTACGGTGCGACCATCAACCTTAAGGTTGCAGAAATAAATGCCTTCGGTAAGGTCAGCCACCGACAAGACGGCTTGACCTTGTAAACTGTTCAGATCCTGGCTCATCACCTCTTGGCCCAGCAAGTTGTAGACCGAAACGGAGGCGTTGACAACGCTGGGTAGTTCATAGTTGAACCGTACCACCGACGAAGCGGGATTAGGATAGGCATGGCCCAAAACCACCTGGTTCTCATCAATGCCCTCAGCACCATAGGCGAACCACATTTCAAGGCAGATGGCATTGTCGGGGTCATCCGAAGGATAGGCATAGTAACGTACAATGGAAGTGCCGACAAGGAAGTTTGCAGGGTCTCCCGAATACGTGGGGTCGATTTGATGATGGAAAGACAATAGGCCTGCCAACGAAACCGAATTACCTTCCAACTCGTTGGGACGGCTGATGGTCACCGTCGGGTTGTAGCAACTGCCCCAGCAGAAAGAATTCTCTGTGCCAGGAACCATTTGGATTTCTTCCTTCATGACCACCACCGAAAGCGTTTGGTTGGTTAGATTCCTGAGTTGCATTTCCTGCGCCAATTCACCTGTCATATTAGGCTCAGAAGGGCAGATAAAGACCTCATTGTTGGCGAAGACTCGTCCATCCAACTCAAACTGCAAGGTCTGTGCTGACGCAAAGGCTACTAAAGCCAAAAAAGCAAGGGTAAAAATAGATTTTTTCATCATAGCGTATAATTTTAATTGTTCATTATTCCTAATTCAACCTGCAAAAATGCAAAAATTTTCCCAATCTTCAACAAAAACATTGCCATTTTTTGAAAAATATCTATTTTTGTGCAGAAAAAAAAAGACAAAACCATACGCACATGAAAAGATTTACCATCATCATTGCATCTTTGCTGATGCTGCTCTCCTTGCAAGCCAATGCACAGAACCAACGCATTCTGCTGCTCGAGAGCTTTACCAACACGGGCTGTGGTCCCTGCGCAGCCTACAATCCTGCCATGGACGCACTCATCGCCAACAATGCCGACAAGATTGCGGCCATCAAGTACCACGTGAACTGGCCTTCTGCCACCGACCCCATGTACCTGCACAACACAGCGGAGAATGGCGCCAGGACAAGCTACTATGGCGTGAGTTCCGTGCCTCATGTCGTCATCGACGGCAACCGTATCAACACCAACCCGGCCAGCCTGACCCAAGCCAACATCGACCAAGTGGCAGCCATTGAGTCGCCCTTGGAGATGCGCCTATCCTACGAGGTGGACGCCAACACCATCACCGTACATGTGATGGGACGCGTCACTACGGACATCAACGCCACCTGCAAGCTCTATGTCGGCGTCATCGAAAAAGAAATCCACTTCACCTCGGCACCTGGCCCCAACGGCGAGCGCGACTTCTACAGCGTCATGAAGAAAATGCTTCCCAATTCGGGAGGCACAGCCGTCGGCACGCTGGCTGCCAACGACTATTTCGCCTACACCTTTACCTGGGAGCTGGCCAACATCTACAATATGGACCAACTGGACGCCATTGCTTGGGTGCAAAACACGAACACAAAGGAAGTGTATCAGGCCTGCAAGTCGAGCCAGACCCTCGTGCCTTTCTTTGCCAACGAAGCCAGTGCAAGCGAGGTCAGCAACATGAAGAGCGTCAACTGCAGCGGCGTCGCAGCACCTAAGTTCACATTGACCAACAACGGCAGCAACACGTTGACTACTGCGGCGTTGGAAGTGCTCATCAATGGCGAAACGATGAAGACTATGACCTGGAGCGGCAGCCTACCCACATTTGCTTCCGAAGTCGTCGACTTGGGCGAGATTGAGTTCCCTGTCGAAGAAGACAACATCCTCGAAGTAAAAGTGGTCAGCATCAACGGCGTTGACGACGAATTCCCTGGCAACAACATGGACACCTATAGGTTTAACGGTGCTCCCGACATTGCCGGCAAGGATTTGAAACTCACCATCCGCACCGATGCCAACCCACAAGAAACCACATGGCGTGTGACCAACTTGGCCACTGGCGAGATTGTCCAAGAAGGCGGCCCTTATGAATTGCCCAACCACAAATACGACGAAGTCATTGTCGTGAGCGGCGACGGCTGCTACGACTTCACCATCTTCGATGCTGGTGGAAACGGTTTTGCGGGCAGTGGTCTCTACGGCATAAAGGCCGGCAGCACCACTCTCTTCAGCGGCAGGGTTTTCGGTGAAAGCGAAAGCAACGAGTTCAGCTACGAAGTGGTGGCTGGCACCGAGGAGGTCTACAACGTCACGACGAGCATCTACCCCAACCCCACTTCGGGCGTGGTTAACATCGTCAGCAAAGGCGAGCAAAATGTCACCATATATAATATTGTAGGACAACGCGTCTTCGAAGGCGTGAGCAATGGTTACCTACAAATCGACATGAAGGCCTACGGCGCTGGCATCTATGCCATCCAGGTGGGCGACACGATACAGAAAATCGTGGTGAAATAATGCTCAAACACGTTCATTTAGAACAGATTGACTCAACCAACGCCTACCTGCAACGGAAGCAGTCGGAGGCCGACATCCGCAACTGGGTGGTGAGTGCCGACGAGCAAACCGCTGGCAAAGGCATGGGGAGCAACGGATGGGAAAGTGAGGTTGGAAAGAACCTCACTTTCTCTTTGGCTTTGGACATGGGTTTTCTGCCTGCCGAGCGACAGTTCCTGCTCTCCGAGGCCGTGCCCTTGGGGATTGTGGAGGTGCTGGACGAATGTTTTGAAGGCATGTCATACCGAGGCCTGCTGTCCATAGATACGCTCCCTCCTTCCGTCGGTCGGTATGACATGGACAGCAGGGCGAGTGTATCTATGCCTTCAAGATTCAGCATCAAGTGGCCCAACGACATTTATTACGGAAACCACAAGCTCGCTGGCATCCTCATCAACAGCACGATAAAGGCCAACATGATGGACGTCTCCATCATCGGCATCGGACTGAATGTCAACCAAATGAAGTTTCAAGACTGGCCGACACACCCCATTTCACTCAAGATGATAACGGGCAAAGATCATGATGTGCAACCGCTGATGGAGCAAATCGTGGAACGCATTATAATAAAGGTGGAACAACTGAAGTCCGACCCGAGTATCATCGAGCAAGAATACCTAAAACGATTGTTCCGCTACCGTACTTGGGCGGATTATGAGGCTGACGGAAAAGTTATGCGGTTGTTTATGACGGGGATTGACGCGTTTGGAAGGCTGATGATGACTGACGAAGGAAACAATTCCTATTGTTTTGACATTAAGGAAATTAAATTCATTATTTAAGAATGTTTTCCTTTATAAAAGAGACGCGATAAATCGCGTCTCTACAAAAAAAACAGCCGACGATGAGTCGGCTGTTCTTGTATTGCGATGAAACGATTTGTGATAGATTGGTTTCAGATTGGTTTCCCTTAACTCCACTTGTCGCTCCAGGCCTGTTGGTCCTTACGCCATTCCTTCAGCGACTGCACATCCTCTTCGGTGACGTATTTCTCTTCAACGGCCTTGTGAATCAGTGTCTCGTAGTTCGACAAGGTGACCAGCTGGCAGTTTTTCTCCTCGAAGTTCTTCTTGGCGAGGTCCATCTGGTAGGTGAAGATGGCCAGCATGCCTTTCACCTCAGCACCGACCTCACGCAAGGCGTCCACTGCCATAAGGCTCGACTTGCCTGTGGAGACCAAGTCCTCGATAACTACCACCGACTGGCCTGCGTTGATGACGCCCTCTATTTGGTTCTGCATGCCGTGCGACTTCTTCTCGGAGCGCACATACACGAAGGGCAGTCCCAATTCCTGCGCCACCAAGGCGCCTTGAGCGATGCCCCCTGTGGCCACGCCTGCGATGACATCGGGTTTGCCGAAGTTTTGCACCAGCTTCTCCACAAACTGCTGGCGGATGTAGGTACGCACGGCAGGATAGGAAAGCGTGACGCGGTTGTCGCAATAGATAGGGCTTTTCAGTCCCGAGGCCCAGGTGAATGGGGCGTTAGGGCTGAGTTTCACGGCCTTGATCCTGAGCAGATGCTGGGCCAATGTCAATGCTGAGTCTTCGTATTTCATGGTTGTTGAGCTTTATCGAAATAATCGTATCTTTGTCGCCTAAACAATGTTTCTCAAAAACAGGCTACAAATGTACAAGATTTTTCACGAAAACAAAGCCTTGATTTTTCCAAAAATCGAGGGCAACGCTTTGAAATTCGACGCAACTCCCCTAGAATCAGACAGATACAATGCAGAACTTTTGTGTAATTTTTTACCCGAATGGCTCGACGACCACGACCCTGGCGACACTTTCATCCATGAAGTGGGCGAAAACGCCGTGGCTTTGGCCTTAAAAGAGACCTTCAAGATGGCACCGGCGGCAGGAGGTATCGTCGTCGCAGACGGCAAGTTCGTCAGCATCGTGCGCCACGGCATCCCCGACCTGCCCAAGGGACACATCGAACAGGGTGAGACGCCCGAAGTCGCCGCCATACGCGAGGTTGAGGAAGAGACAGGCATCGCCAACCTAAAGATTGTCAAGGCTTTGCCTTCCACTTGGCATTGTTACCTGGAACACGGACAGTGGACTTTGAAGCGCACCTATTGGTATCTGATGAGCACCGATGAAACCATCCAAGCCAAGCCACAGACCGAGGAAGGCATCACGGAGATAAAACTTATTGGGAATGAAGAGGTTGAGAATTTCTTGAAAAACACTTTCCGTTCGATTAGTGAAATTTTAGCCCAAGAATTGCGTCAAGTTGCGACAAAGTAATACATTTGCAGGCTGAAAACCGATGGTTCCTTGAACGCGCTTCGCGTCACTGCGAGGCACGAAGCAGTCTAGACATGAGACTCTAACCCTAGATTGCTTCGTCGTTCCTCCTCGCAATGACGCAAAGCGGCAGCCCGTCAAAAAGAAAAACCAATGAAAAGAATAGCCGTATTCCCCGGTTCCTTCGACCCCATCACCTTGGGGCACCGCAGCATCGTTTTAAGAGCCCTCCCCATGTTCGACGAGATCTATGTCGCCGTCGGCATCAACATGGAAAAGCGTTCCACCTTTGACTTGCAAGACCGCATCAAGTGGTGCGAAGCCGTCTTTGCCGACTACCCTAACGTGAAGGTGGAGAGTTACGAAGGCCTCACTGCCGACTTCTGCAAGAAAGTGGGCGCCAACACCATCATCCGTGGCCTGCGCTGCGGCAGCGACTTTGAGTACGAGAACATGATCGGCCACGCCAACAAGCGCCTGCACCCCGAGCTGGAGACTATCTTCCTGCTCACCGAGAGTGAGTTGGTGGGCGTGTCGTCGAGCGTTGTGCGCGACATCTACAAGAACGGAGGCGACACCTCCAAGTTCTTGCCTGCTGAAGTCATATTGCCAGAGAGATAAAGTTTCTTTTTGAGGGCTTGTCATACCGAACGGAGCAGCCTAAAGATACACTCCCTCCTTCGTCGGTCGGTATGACATAGGCTGCGGAGTGAGTGTATCTAAGCTTTCAAAAAGACTACCTCAGCAATAATCACTTTGTTTTTTCGTTCTAATCACATGAAGCGAAGGATTATCACTATATTCTTATCTCTGCTCTTCATTACGGCAACCGCACAAAATGTGACGATTACCGGAAGGAGCAACAAGACCAACGCATTGATAAGGCTTTTCGCCTACGAGGACCTCGTCAATGAGGAAGGCGTTCTCGTCGACCAAAGGCAGACCGACGCCAAGGGGCATTTCATCCTCGAAGGTCAGGTGAAGGAGATACTTCCTGCCCGCATCTATGTCGGTCTGGAGTATGTCGACCTCGTCCTTACGCCCAATGCCAGCTACGACATCGAGATCATCGTACCCGAGCAAAAGGAAAACGTCTCTTTTTTCGAGAAAGAGCTGCCCACCATCCGCGTGAAGCGGGCCACCGACAAAGGCGTCTATAGGCAGATCATCTATTCCGAGGAGATCATCAACGCCTACATGATGGAGCACTTCAACCAGATCTACCGTGGGCGTCAGGTGCGCTATATCGACTCCATCCAAAACGCCATCAGCCACGAGGTGCCCGACATCAAAAACGACTATGTAAAAGACCACAACCGATATAAGATAGCCGCTATCAAGTTGGGGATCAGCAGCGACGGAGGCAAGCGCATCATCAAGGAGTACTACGACGGTCAGCCCGTGCTCTACACCCAGAGTGCCTACATCGACCTGTTCAAGGAGTTGTTTGAAGGCTACTTCAACAGCGCCGCCTACGACAGCCACCTGCTCAACGAGGCTTTCACGGAAGGCCCTGTGGCACTCAAGAAACACCTTGCCACCGACCCGCTGATGGCGAACAACCCACGCTTGGGAGAGCTCATCACCATCTACAACCTGCAGAAACTCTGCCATGGCGACCGCAGCACCAGCAGTCTCGCCAAGGAGCACTTGAGCCACATCAAGGCGCGGACCAAATATGCCGAGCACAAGACCATCATCAGCAACATCTTCGCGAAGCTGGAGCGCCTCGCCCCTGGCACCGACGCCCCTACATTCACCTTGAAAGACAGCGACGGCAACGACGTCAACCTCTCCGACTACAAAGACGGCTTGGTGCTGTTGCAGTTCGTTGACGGCATGTCGCCCATCGGCGAGCACCAGTTTGCGGAATTGCGGAACCTCCATTACCAATGGCAGGACTCGGTTCAAATCCTTACCATCGCAACGCACGACAAAATGGGATTCTACAAGCAGCTATTCTCTGAAAAGCGGCAGAGTTGGCCCCTCCTCGACCTTGGCGACAACATCCTGCTTTTGGAGGCCTACAATGTCCGCACCTTCCCCGAGTACATCCTCATCAAACGCAACAACAAGATTGGCGAGGCGCCGGCACCTTCGCCAGAGCGGTATTTGGGGGAACGGGTGACGAAAATGTACGGCAAGTAAATCTCCAAAAAACGGAAAAAGTCCCTTTTTTAAGATAAATTTTCCGGAAAAAGTCTCTGTTTCTAAGAGATACTCCACTGCGCCACAGGCACAACATCTATCCTATAACCATCTTTCTCAATGCAGCGTTCCTCGTTGTTCGTCACAATAACAAGATGGCTGCAATTCAACTCCACTGCACATTCTATAAGGCTGTCCACCTCCCGCTTTTCTGTCTTGGCATTGCTCATATCATAGCAAACCTGTACTAGCTGTTCTATGTGCGTGCCTTTGCGCAAGACGAAATCCACTTCCTTGTCGTTGCGCGAACGATAATAAAACATGGTCTTATCGGTGTCATACCCTTGTCTCAGCAGCTCGACGAATACCTGGTTTTCGAGCAAACGTCCAAGGTTGTCACTCAAAGAGAAGGCTTTGGCAGCAACAAAACCATTGTCAACTACATAGACTTTACGAGGCGCCTTTTTCATCAACTTGAGCTTGTTGTTATAACGCGGCAGATAATAGAACAGGTAAGGCTCATGCAAATAGTCCATGAACTTTTTGGTCGTGTTGACGCTGGAGAAGCCTAATTCCTCAGTCAGTTCATTGGCACTTACGGGATTGCAGAAATTGGAGACCAAATACAAAGCCAAATCATTTAAGTCCGTGACGTTTCTGACACTATGGCGTTTTGCTACATCCTTCCACACGATGGAATCAAACAAGGTATCAAGGTAGGTACGTGTCAACTGGCGCGATGCCACCACCTCAGGATAGCCGCCATTCCTCAGATAGTCGTCCATCAGCGCAGAGGCGTCTGCTTGTTGTTCATGATTCAACTTACCGAGGTCCAGTTTATTCCAGTCGAAAAACTCCTCAAGGCTGAAAGGCAACATTTCAACTTTCAGGTACTTCCCCGTCAGCGCCGTAGCCATCTCACTTGACAGCATCTTGGCATTGCTTCCTGTAATGACAAGATTTTTCCCAATCCTGTAAAGCTCGCTAACCCATAAATCCCACGCCTCAAGATTCTGGACCTCATCGAGCAAGAGGTACTCGTAACCCGGGTACACGTCATCCAGCATCCGCATAACCAAGTCGGCATCCCAAGCATCCAACAGCTGCTGACTATCAAAGTTCAAATAGGCAAAATTCCTGTTTCGCAACATCAGCAGAGCCTGCGTAGATTTGCCCACACGACGAGGCCCCGTTATCAACTTGATAAGGTGGCTATTCAGCAACAAATCCATATCTTGGTTGCTCCGGCGTTCCAGATAAGGACGCGAAAGCAGTTCATCACGCTCTTTTCGTTGATTCTGAAGGATGGTCTTCATGTTCTTTCTTCTTATTTCGCTGACAAAAATACGACTTTTTATTCAATTTACACGTTCTATTGCACAAAAAATATACTTTTTTATGCAGTACAGCGTATTTATTGCATAAAATCGGAAGTTTTTGAATGGCGATTTGAGCCTTTACCGACCTAATATCCGTACAAAACAACCACTTTCAACTGCCTTTTTGGCACATTTTTCCGACAATTCACGGAAAAACCCTACCTTTGCACGAATTTTGCGAAAACCGCAAACTATCTAATTGTCAATTATCAATTTTCAACTATCAATTACAAATAAATGGGATTTTTCAAGAAACTCTTTGGCGACAAGGCCTCACGCGACAACAAGGCCCTGGAACCTATACTCCAAAAGACGCTCAAGGCTTACGACGAAATCGTCAAACTCGATATCGACAGCCTTCGTCATAAGACTGTAGAATTCAAGGAATACATAAAGAACAAGACCGCCGCCGAGGTGGCCGAAATCGCCGAGCTGAAAGCCAAGGCCGAAGCCAACCCCGACATGGAGCCCGACGAAAAGGAAAAGCTCTACAACCAAATCGACAAGCTGGAAAAGCAGGAGCTCGACCACATCGAAGAGGCGCTGAACGAGATTCTTCCCGAGGCGTTCTCAGTGGTGAAGGCCGCTGCCAAATACTTCTGCGAGCACGAAGTGGTGGAAGTGACCGCCACCGAACTCGACCGCGAGCTGGCAGCCAAATACGAGCACGTCACCATCGTGGGCGACAAGGCCTACTACAAGAACAGCTGGATGGCTGGCGGCAACATGGTCACTTGGGACATGGTGCACTACGACTGCCAAATCATCGGCGGTATCGTGCTGCATCAAGGCAAGATCGCTGAGATGGCCACTGGTGAAGGTAAAACCCTCGTGGCTACGTTGCCAGTCTACCTCAACGCCTTGGCAGGCAAGGGCGTACATGTGGTTACCGTGAACGACTACTTAGCTAAACGTGACTCCGAATGGATGGGCGCGATGTACGAGTTCCTCGGCCTCACCGTCGACTGCATCGACAAGCACGAACCCAACTCGGCCGCACGTCGCCGCGCCTACAACTGCGACATCACCTACGGTACCAACAACGAGTTCGGCTTCGACTACCTGCGTGACAACATGACCGGCAACCCCGAAGAGCTGGTGCAACGCAAACACCACTACGCCATCGTCGACGAGGTCGACTCCGTGTTGATCGACGATGCCCGTACGCCTTTGATCATCAGCGGTCCCACGCCGCGCGGCGACCAGCAGGAGTTTGACCAGCTGAAGCCCGACGTCGTGAAGCTGTATGAAGCCCAAAAGCGTTATGTGACGACAATCCTGGCTGAGGCCAAACGCATCCTCACCGACCCCAACGCCACCGAAGACGAGAAGAAACATGGTGCCGACCAGCTCTTCCGCGCCTACCGTGGCTTGCCCAAGAACAACGCCCTCATCAAGTTCCTCAGCGAGGAAGGCATGAAGAGCCTGATGCAGAAGACCGAGGGCTTCTATATGCAGAACCGTAACGAGAACATGCACATCATCGACGACGAGCTCTACTTCGTCATCGACGAGAAACTGAATACCGTGGTCCTTACCGACAAGGGCAGTGAGCAGCTGGCGCAAGCCTACAACGACCCGTCGTTCTTCATCATCCCCGACGTGGGTGCCGAAGTCGCCGACTTGGAACACTCCAACCTCAGCAACGACGAGAAGGTGCTGCGCAAGGCCGAGCTGATGCGTAACTTCGCCGAGAAGTCGGAACGTCTGCACACCGTGCAGCAGCTGCTGAAGGCCTACACCTTGTTTGAGAAGGACGTCGACTACGTCATCATCGACAACAAGGTGAAGATCGTGGACGAGCAGACGGGCCGTATCATGGAAGGCCGCCGTTGGAGCGACGGTCTGCACCAGGCCGTGGAGGCCAAGGAAAACGTGAAGGTGGAAGCCGCCACGCAGACCTACGCCACCATCACCTTGCAGAACTACTTCCGTATGTACCACAAGCTGGCCGGTATGACCGGTACCGCTGAGACGGAGGCGGGCGAGTTCTGGGACATCTACAAACTCGACGTCGTCGTCATCCCCACCAACCGCCCCATCGCCCGTATCGACCAGGAGGACATGATCTACAAGACCAAGCGTGAGAAATACAACGCCGTCATCGACGAGATCCAGAATCTGGTCAAGGCAGGCCGTCCCGTGCTGGTGGGTACCACCTCGGTGGAAGTCTCCGAGTTGCTCAGCCGCATGCTGACGCGTAAGGGCATCCCGCACAACGTGTTGAACGCCAAGCTGCACTTCAAGGAAGCACAGATCGTCAAGGAAGCCGGTCAAGCGGGCACCGTGACCATCGCCACCAACATGGCAGGTCGTGGTACCGACATCAAGCTCGGCCCTGGCGTCAAGGAAGCCGGCGGTCTGGCCATCATCGGCACCGAGCGTCACGAGAGCCGCCGCGTCGACCGTCAGTTGCGCGGTCGTGCCGGCCGTCAAGGCGACCCGGGTAGCTCACAGTTCTACGTCTCGTTGGAAGACAACCTGATGCGTATGTTCGGCTCCGAGCGTATCGCAGGTATCATGGACCGCATGGGCTTGCAGGAAGGCGAAGTCATCCAACACCCGATGATCACCAAGCAAATCGAGAAGGCACAGAAGAAGGTTGAAGAGAACCACTTCGGCGTACGTAAGCACTTGCTCGAATACGACGACGTGATGAACGCCCAGCGCGAGGTCATCTATAAGAAACGCCGTCACGCCTTGTTCGGAGAGCGTCTCTCCATCGACCTCAACAATATGATGTACGACTTCGGCGAGAAACTCATCGAAGGCTACCAGGAAGCCAAGGACTACGAAGGCTTCAAGATGGACCTGCTCTCCACCATGGGTATCGAGCCGCCCTTCGACGAGGAAGAATTCGACAGGCTGAAGACCAAGGAGCTGGCCGACAAGCTGTTTGAGGCTGCTCTTGAGCACTACCGCGAGAAGGCCCGCATCATCGGCGAGAAGACCCTGCCCGTCATCAAGAACGTGTACGAGAACCAGACCCACTTCGAGAACATCGCCATCCCGATCACCGACGGTAAGCGCGGCATGAACGTCATCGTCAACCTGAAGAAGGCTGTCGAGAACGGCGCCCGGGAGGTGAACCTCTGCATCGAGAAGAGCATCACCCTCGGCCTCATCGACAACGCCTGGAAGGAACACCTTCGCGAGCTGGACGATCTGAAGGAATCGGTGCAAAACGCCTCCTACGAGCAGAAAGACCCGTTGGTCATCTACAAGCTCGAGTCGTTCAACCTCTTCAAGGCCATGTTGGAGAACATCAACGAAGACGTCATCTCGTTCCTGATGCGTGCCGACATCCCGACGCAAGACCCGAACACCGTGCGCGAGTCGCGTGCCCAGGGCATCGACCGCTCGAAGATCCGCGAGCAGCGTCAAGACCTGCTGGCGCAGTCGCACAGCGACACGCAGCAGCGAACCGTCACTCAGCCCATCCGTAAGGAGGTGAAGGTGGGCCGCAACGACCCCTGCCCCTGCGGTAGCGGCAAGAAGTATAAGAACTGCCACGGGCGCATGGAGGCTACAGAGTAATCCATAAAAACAAAAACACCATGAAATACAACAGAGTATTACTGAAACTCAGCGGCGAGGCCCTGATGGGCAGCCAGCAATACGGCATCGACCCAGTGCGTCTGGGTGAATATGCCGACGAGATCATCGAAGCAGCGAAGGCCGGCGTGCAAATCGGCATCGTCATCGGCGGCGGCAACATCTATCGCGGCCTGCAAGGTGCCTCGAAGGGCATGGACCGCATCCAAGGCGACTATATGGGCATGCTCGCCACCGTCATCAACTCGATGGCCATGCAGTCGACCCTGCAAGGCAAGGGACAGAAAGCCACCCTGCTCTCTGGTCTCTACATCGACCGCATCGCCGACACGATGAGCAGCGCCAAGGCCATCCGTCTGCTCGAGGAAGGCTACATCGTGGTGATGGGCGCCGGCACTGGCAACCCCTTCTTCACCACCGACACCGGCTCGGCCCTCCGCGCCGTGGAGATCAAGGCCGACATCATCCTGAAAGGCACCCGCGTGGACGGCATCTACACCGCCGACCCTGAGAAAGACCCCACGGCGACCAAGTTCGAGCATATCACCTACGACGAGGCCTACCAACGTAACCTGAAGGTGATGGACATGACGGCCTTCACCATGTGCAAGGAAAACGACATGCCGATGTACGTCTTCGACATGAACACGCGCGGCAACCTGATGAAGGTCTTGCGCGGCGAAAACATCGGGACACTGGTTACAAAATAAAACCCATATCGAACACGCTTCGCGTCACTGCGAGGCACGAAGCAGTCTAGAGCACCAACCCTAGATTAACTCCGTTGAATCTTCGATTTGCTTCGTCGTTCCTCCTCGCAATGACGCAAAGCGACAAGAAAAGATGAAGACTAGAAAACATCATCTGCGTAAAATCCACAATGTGCCGAACAAGAGGCTGGATTACATCCTCTTGGGCGTCATCATGGTGGTGGCGGCGGTGCTGAGGCTATGGAAGCTGGGCCAGGTGCCTTTCATGCACGACGAGTTCAGCGCCTTCACGCGCCTCCATTACGATAGCTTCCTTGACTTGATTCGCGACGGTGTCGCTCCCGATGCCCATCCTGCAGGCGTACAGGTTTTCCTTTATTACTGGGTCAAAATCGTTGGTTGGAATGCCTTCTGGGTCAAGCTGCCTTTCGCACTGATGGGAATTGGCTCGGTATACCTTATTTATATCATAGGGCGGCAGTGGTTCAACCGAACTGTGGGATTGCTTTCGGCGGCTTTCTTTGGAGTTAGCGAGTTCACTATCTTTTACAGCCAATTGGCACGGCCTTATTCTGCGGGATTGTTTTTCGTGCTGCTGCAAGTCTATTTCTGGAATCGCGTGCTTTTCGACACCAAGAAGCCCACGACTTGGCTTTGGGTCGGGTTTGCGCTTTCCTCGTGGCTTGCCGCCATGATGCACGCCTTCTCCATAGCCCAGGCTGGTCTCGTCTTCCTCACGGGATTGTTTTTCGTCACAAAAGAACGCCGCAAAGGCTATTGGCTCAGTGGATTGGCCGCTCTTGCGCTTTTCAGCCCTAACTTGCCCATTTTCTATCGCCAACTTTTCCTGAACGGTGGTGTTGGCGGCTGGCTATCAGCGCCAAAGTCCACTTTCCTGCTTGACTTCTTGGAATACACGATGAACTACGACTACCTGTTCATATTTGCCACCGGAATCATCATCATCCTTCCTTTCATATTAGGAAAGTGGGAGAAGGGGAAAGCCGCGATGCGATGGGTTGGAGGGGCTTGGTTCGCCATCATTTTCGGATTAGCCTTCATCTATTCCCTCGTCCGCGAACCCATCATCCAATTCAGCACGCTGCTGTTCTGCTATCCGTTCTTGCTCATTGTACTTTTCTCGTTCCACAAGAGCCGCACAATGAGCACATTGCAAAAGGCAATCACTGTGGCTGCACTCTTGTTTGTCGGGATAGTTTCGTTGATCAACACCCGCGATTACTATCACAACATGTACCACCAAGGCTATGATGGCATAGCAGCGAATATGAGAGTGGACAACGCATCGTATGGCAACCAAATCCATTTTGCCACGGTCACTGGCATCCGCGAAGCCGCCGAGTATTATCAAGAGCCTTTAGGCATAGAAAACCGTTCCGTCTTCGACCGTGACAACACCCTAGCCGATGTCCAGCAATGGTTCGACGAACACCGAGAAACCCCAATGCTCGGCTTTGGCTGGACCGACTATGCCGCTCCGGTTTGGGAAACAGCAGCTGTGGCCCATTACCCGTATCTTGTCAAGAAAAACGACAGGTTCACTTCGCGCTATCTCACTCTAAGCAAGACACCCATCGAAGGCAGCACCTATATGCTCACACCGCTTTCGGAAAAGTCACAACCCGTCTATGAATGGGGACAACCCTATTACCTCAGTTGCGACTCGTTGCCCGCCGATGTGGAGGCTTTGGGCATCGTGGCCGAAACCAATTCATCAGACAGTTTGCGCAACTGCATCATCATCATTGAGTTGCACGACGCCGCCACTGATTCATTGCTCCTTTGGCACGGTCTTGCCGCTGAAAACGGCAAGTATGCGCAAGGCAAAAACATCCTCGTCAACGCCATCAGCTTTGGCGACGACCTCACGCCCCAAGGCAAGACCGTCAAGACCTACCTCTGGAACCAAGGCCACGACCAGATGGTGCTGGAAAAGATAAGCTACTACACCACGAAGAAAAGCCCCGTCTTGACAGGACTATACGAGCCGTTGAACTAAGAAAGTTTTTTGGTACAATTTTTGTAAATTTTCTTTTCGTAACCAATAAATTTTATTGTTATGAAAAAGACTATTGTGGCCCTTGCCATCGTGTTGATGACGATTACGTCATTTGCACAAGAAAACAATGAAAAACCATTCCACGTACCGAGCGGCTATAAAGGCTTTTTGGAAACAGGTCTTGGCGGCGTTTGGAATCAGTATAGTGTTGACGGCTATCTTTACTCGATTTCTACAACGCACGGCTATCAATTCAACGACAAGGTTTTTGCAGGCCTTGGTGTCGGTTATGGTGTCAGCATCTTCAGTTCGCCCAAACTCATTCCGTTCTATGGCTCATTCCGTTATGTGTTCTTGCCCACAAAAAAGGCAAGTCCTGTGGTTAGGGCCCGTGCAGGTGCCTACTACTCCATGAAGAACTTCGGTCCTTGCGGCGACGTGGGTGTTGGTGTGCGCTTCGCCACCAAAAGCCGCATCGCTTTCAACCTGATGGCGACATACTCTTATTACCACAACGTCACCGTCACACATTATCACTCGAATTTTATGACTATGTATCCCAGTTACTACGAAGACAGGCAAGACAACATCTCAAATGTCTCATTGGTCTTTAGCCTTGAATGGTAAAGGACAAAAAAAACACACAGAACTACTTCCGCAACGAAAAAAAAACTATTTTTGCCCTCAAATTTTGAAAACTATGACAGAAGACTCTCAATTCGTATTAGACGAAGCCACTGAAAGCATGGACAACACCATCAAGCACCTGGAGCATGAGTTTCAGGGCATCAGGGCAGGCAAGGCCAGTCCGGCCATGCTGAACGGCGTTATGGTTGAATATTATGGCACCGTGGTGCCCATCGAGCAGACCGCCAACATCGGGTGCACCGACGCCCGCATGATCGTGGTGCAACCTTTCGACAAGAGCGCTTTGAACAACATCGCCAAGGCCATCCTCAACGCCAATTTAGGCTTCAACCCCATCAACAACGGTGAGATCCTGCGTATCGCAGTGCCCGCCCTCACCGAGGAACGCCGCAAAGAGCTGGTGAAACGCACCAAGAACGCCGCCGAAGAAGCCAAAGTCGGCATCCGTGGCATCCGCCGCAACGCCAACGACGACGCCAAGAAACTGGAGAAAGACGTGATCTCGGAGGACGAGTCGAAGCTCCTGCAAGAGGAGATCCAGAAACTCACCGACAAATACATCAAGAAAATCGACGACCTCACCGAGCTGAAGTCAAAAGACATCTTGACAGTATAATGAAAAAGGAGCCAAATGGCTCCTTTTTCATTTATAACACATTCTCGATTGCCATTTCGAACAGCTGACTGAGCGACAGCCCGAAGCATCGCGCCTGCGCTGGTATGATGCTGGCCTCCGACATGCCAGGTACGATGTTGGCCTCGATGAAGAACACGCCCTCGTCGCTGACGATGTAGTCCATACGGACGAAGCCTTTACATTCCAGCTTCTCATATAGCATTGCCGTGGTGGCTTTGATTTCGATTTCGGTGTCCTCGTCCACCTGGGCGGGCGTAATCTCATCGCACTTGCCGGCGGTGTATTTGGCCTCGTAATCGAAGAACTCGTTCTTGCTGCAAATTTCAGTCAAGGGGAAGACCATCATCTTGCCTTTATACTCCATGGCACCGCAGCCGAACTCACGTCCGTCGACGAACTTCTCGCACATGATCTGGCGGCCGGCAGCCCTTGCCGTATAGATGGCTGGAGCCAGGTCTTCGGCGGTCTTCACCTTGGTCACGCCCACGCTAGAGCCGTTACAAGTCGGCTTGACGAACAGAGGCAGCCCCAACTTCTTGATGATCTTGTCGGCATCGTATTTCTCACCTTCGTTGATCAACACCGAGGGCGCCACCTTGACCCCATAGGACGACACCAAACGTTTGCAGAAGTCCTTGTGGAATGTCAGGGCACAGGTGGTCAGAGGCGACGAGGTGCAAGGGATGCCCAACAACTCGAGATAACCCGACAGCGGACCGTTTTCGCCGGGCTCGCCATGCACCGCGTTGAAGGCCACGTCAAACTTCGTACGGTGTCCACCAACAGAAATAGAGAAGTCGTTTTTGTCGACATCCACACGGGTACCGTCTTTCAAGAGCCCGTACCATCCGTTTTTCGAGACGACAATAATCTTGGAATTATACTTCTCCGGATCCAAATTTTGCTTCACCACTTGAGCACTTTTGACAGAGATTTCGAACTCTCCAGAATCTCCGCCACAAATAATTGCTACGTTTTTCATATTTTTTGTAATTTTGTCGGTTTAAACAGCATAACAATAAAACCACTCCAAATAGAGTTGTAAAATCACGGCTAAAATAGTAAATTATGGGACGCTTCCACTTCCTCAAGGAAAAGAAATTTTATATCAACCTTCTCATCATACTGTTCCTATGCGGTATCTTGTTATGGTTAACATTCTGGTTGTTAGATAGATACACTCGTCACGACAAAGTCTACACCATGCCTGATTTTGTGGGGCAAGACTACAATCAGGTGAAGCACGACTATTCGAGAGACTTCCATTTCATCCTCATCGACAGTGTATATCCGAAGGGACAACAGCCTGGTAGCATCTACCAGCAAGACCCGCTGCCTGGCTCGAAAATCAAGAAAGGCAGAAACGTGTACGCCATCATCGTGGCCGTGACGCCTGAGAAGACCGTCATGCCCAACGTAAAAGGCATCTCGTTGCGCGAAGCCATAGGTCGCCTTGAATCGAGCGGCCTGGATGTCGACCGGTTGGAATATGTGAGCTACACCTATAAGAACAACGTCATCGACCAGTATTACAAAGGAGAGCCTATTGAGGCTGGCACCGAGCTTGTGAAAGGCAGCAAAATCACGCTGAAAGTGGGCATCGGCGAAGACCGTATGAAGGTGAAGGTGCCCAACCTGATCGGCAAGCCCGCCTCGGAGACAAAACGGCTGCTCAACTTAGCCGGCATGAACCTCGGCAAGGAAGTGAATGAAGACAGCGACAGCCTCCAATACATGTGTGTCAGGCGGATGAGTCCAGGCCCCAGCTCGGGCTCCGTCAACCCTGGCACCACCATCGATGTCTGGTATCACTCCAACCGCACCATGGACTTCAAAAAGGAGATGCAGTTGCTGTTGCATGAAGACTCGCTCGTCAACAGCCCCAAACCCATTGAAATCGACACTATTACAGAATCCATAGAAACCACCGACTTTGAATATGAAGACGACTTTTAAGATATTCGTTATGGCCTTGGCCATAGGATTGTTTACCTTCCCTGCCACTGCGCAAGAGATACTCACCAACTTTAGGTCCACGACGGAACAAGCGCCTGTGAGAAGAAGCGTCGCCGAGGCAAGGTTTTTGCCTTTCTTCGACGATTTCAGCCAGTCCATCCTCTATCCCGACTCGACGAAATGGACCGACAACAACGTCATGGTGAACGACGGCTTCCCGTTGTGTCCGCCCAACCGCAACGGCGCCACCTTCGACGTGCTTGACGCCAATGGCCGCGTGTACAGCTACGCCATCAGCAACCCCTTTGTGAGCGAGTACCTCACATCGGTGCGCATCCGCCTCGACTCCATCATGGAGCCTACGCCGCGCGCCCTCACCCCTGCCGACTCGGTGTATCTGAGTTTCTACTACCAGCCCCAAGGCAACGGCAACGCTCCCGAAGAGCAGGACTCGCTTGTGCTGCAATTCGGCCTCACCACCGAACGCCAGGAATTTCTATTCCTTGACTATCAGACCTATAGCATCGACGATATCTTCGCCGAGCTGCAAGTCGACACGCTCTTCCCCGGCGATACCATTTGGGCGTCAGTGGGTTGTCAGCCTGGAATGTTCACCATCGTCACCGACACGCTGACCTCCGACACGCAAGGCAGCGTCTCGGTCCCCTGCGACTCGGTGTTCACCACCGTGGCCGACACAACGTGGTACCACATCTGGAGTGCGCCCGGACAGAAACTCGAAACCTTCATGGCTGAAAACGGCGGCAAGCATTTCAAGCAAGTGATGATACCCATCAACGACCTGAAATACTTCAAGGACAACTTCTATTTCCGCTTCTACAACTATGCCAGCATCGTCAACAACTCGTTGCCGGCCAACCGCAGCAACGAAGACAATTGGAGCATCGACTTCGTCTACCTCAACTACAACCGCTCAATGGACGACACCCACTACCCCATGGTGACCTTTACGGGACAGAAGCCTTCGTTCTTCAACCGTTACCAGTCCATCCCCTACCGTCAATACCGCAACAATCCCACCACCGCCTTGCGTGAGAGCCTAAGCGTCGACATCGCCAACCTCGACGAGGTCGACCACAACATCAGCTACTATTACAAGGTAGACCAAGTCAATGGCAGTCAGCACTATACTCACAACTTGGACCCTGTCGTCATTCGGCCTTACAACGAGTTCGGCTATCTGGAGTGCCCTGAATATGGCGAGTCGCCAGCCTGTCCCTACGTCGGCGAGCTGTTTGCCTTGAACATGTGGATTGACTCGGCATCCTATCAAATCAGCCATTACCTTTATGATTCCACTGCCAATCCTCCTTTGGCCGATTCGATGGTTTACCGTGTCGGCATGTACAACTACTACGCTTACGACGATGGCATCCCGGAGCTTGGCTACGGCGTCAGCAATGCGGGAGGTATGTTCGCCGTCAGGTTCGACATCAGCGACTACGACACCATACAAGGCGTGCAGATGCTGTTCAACCATACCCTTAACGATGCCAACGACAAGTATTTCGACATCATGGTATGGAAAGACGAGAACGGCAAGCCAGGCGACACCATTTTCACCATGAAAGGCCAACGCCCGCAATGGCAAGAACAGCCTTACAGGTTCACCTATTACAAGTTCAACAGACCCGTGACCACGGCCAACTCGTTCTATATCGGCATACAACAAAGCAGCAACGGCCTCATCAACATCGGCTTTGACACCTCCATCGACAACATGGGGTACAACTTCGTCAACACCAACGGCTCGTGGCAACCCAGCAACATGCCCGGCTCGCTGATGATCCGTCCCGTCGTGGGCGCCTCCTATTACATCGGTGTGGAAGAAAACGGCGCTTCGACCCACTCAGGGACCTTAACGGTCTATCCCAACCCTGCCAGCGACATGCTTCACCTTGAAGGCGACTTCGAGAACGGCCAGGTGAGTCTCTTCGACCTCACGGGACGCATAGTGCACCAAGGTGTGTATCAGCACGACATCGCGGTCAGCAACCTCAACAACGGGATGTATTTCATCCAAGTCGTCACCGCCGAAGGACAAGTCATCAACCAGAAATTCATCATCAGCAAATGAACGACGACCTCATCGAAACCCTTGACAACGAACTGGCCGAAGAAGGCAGCGAGCTCTACGAACACATACGCATGACGGTGGACCCGGGTCAGCAGCCTGAGCGCATCGACACCTACCTCACCAACCATCTCTCCAACATCTCGCGCAACCGTGTGCAGAATGCGGCCAAGGCGGGTAACATCTTGGTCAACGACAAGTCGGTGAAGTCGAACTACAAGGTGAAGCCCAACGACGTGATTTCCATCGTGTTCACCTATCCACCACGCGAGACCGACATCAAGCCGGAAGAGATTCCGTTGAACATCGTTTACGAAGACGACGACGTCATCGTCATCAACAAGCAGGCGGGCCTGGTGGTGCATCCCGGTCACGGCAACTTCGACGGCACTTTGCTGCATGGCTTGGCCTATTACTTCGAGAAGACGCACCAGAACATCGAGAACCGCTTCGGATACCTCGTCCACCGTATCGACAAAGACACCACGGGGCTGATGATTGTGGCCAAAAACGAAGCCGCACAAGCCGTGTTGGCGCACCAGTTCTTTGAGCACAGCATCCACCGCCGTTACTACGCCTTGGTGTGGGGCGACTTCGACGAGGACGAGGGGACCATCGAAGGCAACATCGGGCGCAGCGCCAACGACCGCCGCAAGATGACTGTCTACCCCAACGGAGAATACGGCAAGGAAGCCATCACACACTGGAGGGTGCTGGAACGCTTCGGTTACGTGACCTTGAACGAATACCGCTTGGAGACGGGCCGCACCCACCAGATTCGTGCACACTCACAATACATCGGACATCCTTTGTTTAACGATGCCATGTATGGCGGCGATGTCATCCTGAAAGGCACCACCTTCACGAAATACAAGCAGTTTATCGACAACTGCTTCAAAATCATGCCACGTCATGCCCTGCACGCCAAGGAACTGGGCTTCGTGCATCCCACCACGGGAAAACAGATGATGTTCACCTCGGAGTTGCCCAACGACATGGAACAGGTCTTGGAGAAATGGCGTACTTACCTGAAAGCCAGAAATCTATTGGAGGAATAATCAAGCCTTTTTCTGTTTCTCAGCCAAAGCCTTATCCAAATCGAGGAGGAAACTGCGGGTCTTGTCCAAGGTTTCGAGCATGATGATGCGTTCCTCGTAGTCGCTGAAGCGTTCCTTGAGGGCGGCTTTTGCGCCGGCCAAGGTGTAGCCTTTCACCTTGAGCAGCTGGTAGATGACATGCACATAACGGACGTCGCGCTCGGTGAAGAGGCGGTTGCCCTTCTTGTTCTTGCGCGGACGCAGCACGTCGAACTCCTTCTCCCAATAGCGGATCATCGAGGTGTTGACGTTGAACATGGCGGCGACTTCGCCGATCGAGTAGTAGTATTTTCCGGTGGTGGTATTCTCTTCCATAGTCAGTCCATCGTTTGAGTGGGCAAAGTCGATTGCTCCAAGATCTGGTTATATTGTTCAGGCGTAAGGTCGTTGTAGAAGAAGTTGATTGGGTCGATCTGGACGTCGTTTTTCAGCACCTCGTAATGCAGATGGACGCCTGTGGTCTTGCCCGTGTTACCGATGAGGCCAATGCATTGTCCTCGTTTCACTTTCTGTCCTTTTCGGACCAAAGGCTTCTGGAGATGGGCATAACGCGTCTTGTAACCGAAGCCGTGGTCGAGGGTCACCATGTTGCCATAGCCCCATTCGTTCCTTTCCACATCATACACCACGCCATCGCCGGTGGCATAGGCCTCGGTGCCCAGGGCCGCCGAGAAGTCGATACCACTGTGGAACTTGGATATCTTATAAATGGGGTCGGGACGATAGCCGAAGAACGACGAGATGTATTTGAGTTCGGTCTCCTTCAACGGGAAGATGCCAGGGATGTGGGCCAACATGTCAGACTTGTTGCGCGCCAAGGCGAACAAAGTGTCGTACGACACCGACTGGTGATAGAGCTGGCTCTTGATGATATCGAGTTTTCGTGCTGCGCTCACCACCTGTCCCGAATTCACATAGCCATACAGACCCGCATAACGGTCGGCATCGGAGAACCCTGAACGGCGCACCTGACTGGGGATGGGGTCCGCCTCAAACATCACACGGTAAAGGTTGTTGTCACGCTCTTCCATGTCGGTCATCAGCATCTCCATGTCGTCCAAGCGGTCGTTGAGGATCTCGTACTGCAGCTTCATGTATTCCAGCTCGCGCGCCTGACTCTTCTCTTTCGGCGACTTGAAGAAGGTGAACAGCAGCACGGCAAACAGGAAGGCAGCACCCAAGAAGCCAAGGAAGACCAACACAAAACGCAGCAATTTCCTGGCCCTTGAAGTCTCAAGCACCTCAAAGCTCTGGGTCAACTGGTTGAATATGTATCGTTTCTGTTTTGCCATTTATCTGCTTGATTGAGCCATAAATAACGCCTCAAATCAAAAACTATTGCGCAAAAATAGAATATTTAGCGTAAATTTGCACGTTTTTTTGAAGCAAATTTTAAGGTAAAACCATATAACTGACTATAAATGAACGCTTACGAAATCAGAAATAGCTTCTTGGACTTCTTCCGTTCGAAGGAGCACGCCATCGTGCCGTCGGCACCCATCGTCGTCAAGAACGACCCCACCCTGATGTTCACCAACGCTGGCATGAACCAATTCAAGGACATCTTCCTGGGCAACCAACCCTCAAAGTGGAAACGCGCCGCCGACTCGCAGAAATGCCTGCGAGTGTCGGGCAAGCACAACGACCTGGAAGAAGTGGGACACGACACCTATCACCACACCATGTTTGAGATGCTCGGCAACTGGTCGTTTGGCGACTACTTCAAGAAAGAGGCCATCGCCTACGCCTGGGAGTACCTCACCGAGGTGGTGCATATCGACAAGGACCGTCTCTATGTCACCGTCTTCGGCGGCGATGAGAAGGACGGCCAGCCTGCCGACATGGAGGCCTACGGCTACTGGAAGGAGCATGTCAACGAAGACCGCATCATCTACGGCAACAAGAAGGACAACTTCTGGGAGATGGGCGAAACGGGTCCCTGTGGCCCCTGCTCCGAGATTCACATCGACCTGCGCGATGATGAAGCCAGAAAACAAGTCCCCGGTCGCGACCTCGTCAACATGGACGACCCGCAAGTGATCGAGATCTGGAACCTCGTGTTCATGCAATACAACCGCATGGCCGACGGCCATCTGGTGGAGCTCCCCGCCAAGCACGTCGACACGGGCATGGGCTTTGAGCGCCTCGTCCGCGTGCTGCAAGGCAAGACCTCAAACTACGACACCGACGTGTTCCAGCCCATCATCCAAGCCATCGCCAAGATGTCGGGCATCGCATACGGCAAGGCCGAAAAGACCGACATCGCCATGCGCGTCATCGCCGACCACCTGCGTGCCGTGAGCTTCGCCATCGCCGACGGACAACTGCCGTCGAACAACGGCGCCGGCTACGTCATCCGCCGCGTGTTGCGTCGCGCCGTGCGCTACGGCTTCACCTTCCTCGGCTTCGAAGATCCGTTTGTGTGCCAGCTCCTGCCTATCCTAGTGCAACAGATGGAACACAACTATCCCGAGATCAAGTCGCAGCAAGAGCTCGTCAGCAAGGTCATCCGCGAAGAGGAGGCCTCGTTCCTGCGCACCTTGGCACAAGGCATCAAACGTTTTGAGGGTTATGTGGAGCAACACAAGGGTCAGGACATCGACGGCAACTTCGCCTTCGAGCTGTTCGACACCTTCGGCTTCCCCATCGACCTCACCCAGCTGATGGCCTCCGAGAAAGGCATCAACGTCGACATGGACGGCTTCAAGGCCAACCTCGAGGAGCAGAAGAACCGCTCGCGCAAAGCCGCCGAGAAAGCCAATGGCGACTGGGTGGTGGTGAACGAGAGCGAGCAGCCCACCGAGTTTGTCGGCTACACCGACATGAGCTGCGAGAGCCACATCCTGCGTTTCCGCGAGGTGGTGGCCAAGAAAAAGACCCACTTCGAGATCGTCCTCGACAAGACCCCGTTCTATGCCGAGATGGGCGGTGAGGTGGGCGACACCGGCACCTTGACCTCCGAAAACGAGACCATCAAGATCGTCAATACCGTCAAAGAAAACAATCTGGTCATCCACATCACCGAGCAGCTACCGCAGAACCCCGAGGTGACGTTTATTGCCGCCATCGACGTGGAACGTCGTCAACGCATCGCCAACAACCACAGCGCCACCCACCTGATGCACGCCGCCTTGAGGCAGGTGCTGGGTAGCCACGTGGAGCAGAAGGGCTCGTTGGTCGACGACCAACGCCTGCGTTTCGACTTCAGCCACTTCGCCAAGATGACGCCTGAAGAGATCCAAAAGGTGGAGAAAATCGTCAACCAGAAAATCCGCGAGAACATCCCGAATGTGACCTACGCCGAGATCCCGATCGACGAGGCTAAGGCCATGGGAGCCACGGCTTTATTCGGTGAGAAATACGGCGACAAGGTACGCGTGGTTGTCTTCGACAAGGACTACTCCATGGAGCTCTGCGGTGGCTGTCACACCAGCGCCACGGGCAACATCGGCATGTTCAAGATCGTCAGTGAGGGTGCCATCGCTGCCGGAATCCGCCGCATCGAGGCCATCACCGGCGAGGCTGTGGAGCAATACCTTGACGAGCAACTCGACCTCATCGGTCGTCTGCGCGAGTGCGTCAAGTCGCCCGACCTGGTGAAGGCCGTCACCTCGCTCAACGAGCAGAACTCCGCCTTGAAGAAAGAGGTGGAACATCTGATGCAGGAGAAAGCCCAGGCCATGGCCGAGAGGCTGCATGAGAAGGCCCTCGACCACGAAGGCTACAAACTCATCATGGAGACCCTGCCTTGTGGTGGCGACCAGCTGCGCAACATCGCCTTGATGCTCAAGCAGATGAACGAGAGCACCATCGCCATCCTCGGCTCCGTGGCCGAAGGCAAGCCCTCACTCTGCCTGTTGCTGCCCGAGGCCTTCGCCGACGCCAAGGGCCTTGACGCCACCAAGCTCATCCGCGAGGTGGCTAAGGAGATCCAAGGCGGTGGCGGCGGACAGAAGACCCTCTGCGTGGCGGGTGGCCGTAATGCTGACGGACTGCCGAAGGCAATGCAGATGCTGAAGGAGAGAATTTGATTCTTTTTCGGAAGCAAACGCTTTGCGTTCGACGTAGTTATATCTGAAATCTTTGATAAAATCGGCTCCGTAGGGATGGATATTCCTGCGGAGCTGGTTTTTTAGGGTAGTCTAAGGGTTGGGTAACCCTTGGGTATCCCTTGGGTAACCCTTGGGTAAGGGTAGTCAAAAAATACTCAACCTAATTCCTTCAAAAACGCTATCAGTTTCTGTGTGGCCCTTCCACGGTGGCTGATGGCGTTTTTTACTTCGTGGCCCAGCTCGGCGAAGGTCTGGTTGTAGCCGTCGGGCTGGAAGATGGGGTCGTAGCCGAAGCCCTCGGTGCCCCGCTGCTGCTCGGTGATCTGGCCGTCGCAACGGCCTTCGAAGTAATAGGACTTACCGTCGAGGTTCAATGCTATACAGGTGCGGAAAGCCGCCTTGCGGTTGGTCTGGCCCTTCATGGCGGCGAGCATCTTGTCGACATTGTCCTGATAGCTGCAATGCTCGCCTGCATAACGCGCCGAATAGACGCCAGGGGCGCCGCCCAAAGCTTCCACCTCGAGGCCTGTGTCGTCAGCGAAGCAGTCCACATGGTACTTGTTCGTGACGAAGTCTGCCTTGATCTTGGCGTTGCCTTCGATGGTGTCGGCATCTTCGACGATGTCCTCATGGCAGCCAATCTCTTCGAGGCTCTTGACCTCATAGAGGCCTTCCATGATTTCGCGCATCTCGCGCAGTTTGTTTTTATTGTTGGTGGCGAATACGATCTGTTTCATTTTTCTCTTGTTTTGGGGATTGTCCTGCGGACAAGAAATGCTTTGCATTCAACGAAGTTAAATCGTTCAAAAATCAAAACAAAAATCTATCAAAAATGATTTTCATAGATTTTTAAACAGATTTTCCTCAGATTTCTTGCGAAGCAATCCCATTATAAACTCCAATCAATAGGTTCTATTCCGTGTTGTATCAAATAATTATTCGTTTGCGAGAAGTGATGACACCCGAAGAAGCCGCGGCTGGCGGAGAGCGGCGAGGGGTGCACTGACTTCAGGATGAGGTGCTTGGACGGGTCGATCAAGACCTGCTTGGCGATGGCGTAGTTGCCCCAGAGGATGAAAACGAGGTGCTCGCGTCGCTCCGAGAGAGCACGGATAGCGGCGTCGGTAAACTGTTCCCAGCCATGGCGCGAGTGGGAGGCGGCCTGTCCGGCGCGCACCGTCAGCGAGGCGTTGAGCAGCAGCACCCCTTCCCTCGCCCACTTCTCGAGGTTGCCCGAACGCGCCATCGGCACGCCGAGGTCGGCATTCAGCTCCTTGAAGATGTTTTGCAGGCTGGGCGGGAACGGCACGCCGTCGGGCACCGAGAACGAGAGACCATGGGCCTGTCCCGGTCCGTGGTAGGGGTCCTGTCCCAGGATGACGACCTTCACCCTGTCGAAAGGCGTGAGGTTGAAGGCATTGAAAATCAATGGACCTGGTGGATAAACGGCATACTGTCGCTTCTCACTGACGAGGAACGACTTCAGGTCGGCGAAATAAGGCGCCTCGAATTGCGGTCGCAGCACCTGGTACCAGCTTTCATCGATATTGGGTTTCTTTACTTCCATCGTTTTTAGTTATTCAGTTATTCAGTTATTCAGTTGTTCAGTTGCCGCTTTGCGTCACTGCGAGGAACGAAGCAGTCTAGAGTTGAATCTTAAGTGCTTAGTTGTTCAGTTATTCAGTTGTTCAGTTATTCAGTTGATGCGGGACGCGAGACTTGGGGACGCGAGACATTATGCATCAGAAAAAGTTGTGCAAATATGGTGATAATTCGGGAAAAAATGCGTTAATTTGCAAATCAAATTTGATTCTTATGAAGAGAAAACTTGTCATCGCGCTGCTAATTGCCTTTGTTTCAGGCATTGTCATGACTTCTTGCGCCAAGAAGACCTGCCCGGCCTACGGCGAATCGTCAAAGTACGTCAAGGAAACGCGCTTTTAATCATTAGGTGTTGGGAGGCATAGCGATGATTGCCCTCAAACCGCAAGTGATGCGTATGCTTTTGCTCACGCTTTTAGGAGCGTGTGCTTTTTTGTTGCCTGCGCAAAACATTGACATACAAAGCGAAGACGACAAGCCTTTGGAAGAGCGGCTGATCTACAGCCGTCAGAACACCTTCAAGGTGGCCTTACATTCCCAAGGGTTGGGCCTAGGCTTCAAGATTGGGAAAATCAAGACGGTCAACCTCACCCGCAACTGGTTCGGCGAGGCGGTGTCGCTGCGGTCGCTCAAGGAAATCAAGACCATCACCATCTCGCAATACACCACACGACCCTTCATCTATGGCAAGCTGAACTATGCCTACGTGCTCCGTTTCGGCTTCGGCGAGGACAGGCTCATCTACGGCAAGCCGTACTGGGGCGGCGTCGAGACACGGTGGACCTACAGCGTAGGCGCGTCGCTGGCTCTACTCAAGCCTTATTATTACTATGTGATCGGCTACCAACCTGGGGCCAATGGAGATTATGTGGAGACCATCGAGGAACGCACCTTCGAGCAGGGGCTGAACATACTCGGCCGTGCGGCGTTCACCAAAGGCATCCTTGAAACCAAGGTGTCTCCGGGCGTGAATGCCTCGATAGGACTCAGCTTTGAAGTCGGCAAGTCGCGCACGCGGGCGCGGTCCATCGACGTGGAGGTCAAGGCGGAGTGTTTCCCCTTGGGCATCTCCATCATGGATTCGGAAAGGAACCGACGTTTCTTCCTCACCTTCATGCTGTCTTACAACTTCGGCTCGCGATTCAACAAGTACTGAAAATGAGTTCTTTACGGAAACCAGCCTGAAGACAACAAAAAAATCCGAAAAATTTTTCCTCTAAATCGTCACGGCATTTAAAAAAAGCGTATTTTTGCAGTCGATTTAGGTGCCCAATGGTGTAATGGCAGCACAACTGACTCTGGATCAGTTAGTCTAGGTTCGAATCCTGGTTGGGCAACAAGAAAAGCCGAGCGTTTCCGTTCGGCTTTTTCTTTTTATCTGGTTGTCAGTTATTTGCCAAGATGCATCCTGATTCTCGACGCCAGGATGTCGATTACCACAGGGCTGGAGCCGCGCGGCAGAATGATGTCGGCGGTGCGTTTGGTAGGCTCGATGAACTGCTGGTGCATAGGCTTGACGAAGGTCTGATAGTGACGCAACACGTCTTCCCAGGTACGGCCACGCTCGGCGATGTCGCGACGGATGATACGCATGAGGCGTTCGTCGCCGTCGGTATCCACAAACACCTTGATGTCCATGCGTTTGCGAAGCTCCTCTTGAGTCAGCACCATGATGCCTTCCACGATGATGACCTCCGTGGGATGCACATAGATGACCTCCTGCGAACGGGCGCAGGTAACGTAAGTATAGATCGGCATGGGGATGGTCTCACCTCTCTTCAGGCGGTCGAGGTGGTCGATGAGCAGGTCCCACTCGATGGCATCGGGGTGGTCGAAGTTGATTTGCTTTTTCTCCTCCGGCGTCTTGTCGCCGTTGTCGTAGTAGTAAGCATCTTGCGAAATGACTGATACAGAGTTCTCTGGCAACTGCCTGACCAACTCTTTCACGACGGTGGTCTTCCCTGAGCCCGAGCCGCCTGCGATACCAATGACTAGCATAATCTTGAAGTTTTGAGGTCACAAAGATAAGGGTTTTGTTGAATTGTTGGATGTTGAATTGTTGAATTGTTGATGGTTTTTTCGCTATTTTTGCACAAAATTTAAAAACTAAAGCAGATGAAGACTTACAAAAGCTTTTTTTATGCCTTGTTGGCCATCGGGTTGCTAGGCATGTGCAGTTGCGACTCCAAAGTCAAATGGCCGGCTCCTCCCGTTGAGGAGGCCACACCTTATTTTGCCGATGCCGCCAAGATCCAAACCGTCGACACGGCTTTTTATGAAATCCAAAACGCCAAGGGCGACAAAGTAGGCACCTTGTTGTTCTCCTCGCCCTATTCCGACGGAGTGAAAGGCTTCAACGGCCCTACACCTTTAATAATAGCCTTGGATGCCGAAGGCCGCATCAAGACCGTGGCCTTATTGGACAACGAGGAGACGCCGCGTTTCGCGCAGCGCGTGGTGGAAGGCGGTCTCTATGAAGCATGGAACAGCCTCACCGTCGACGAGGCCTTGGGCAAGGACGTGGATGCCGTCAGCGGCGCCACCTACACCTCCAACGGCGTGAAAAACAGCCTTGTCGCGAGACTGAAAGCATATCAGAAACAGGTGAAATAATGCATTGTAGAGAGGTAGTGCGCTACGCCTCTACATTTTTGGTATGGTATTTGTAATTCATAGGTCAACATCAAATAAGGTATCGACTATGAAAAGACTCATGATCGCCCTAAGCCTCCTCTTTGTGCTGTCGATGACGGCCGAGGCTCAAATGCGGACCCCGCATTCCCGCTATCGCCATCCTCATAGGCGTACCATCGTGAGGCCTGAGCCACGAAACGTACCCTGCGTCTACACCCCAAGGGGGGAGTTCCGGTTTCATGTTATCGGCGACTTAGGCATGTGGGATTGGGGAGCTATCTTCAGGCACGGTTTCCCTTACCACTTCAGCGTGGGCGGCATGGCTGAATACCAACTCGGAATGGCCACCAGCATCGGATTAGGCGCCGAGTTTTATTCAAGCTACGGCCAACACTGCCGCCTGTTCGAGAATATGCAGGAGACCTACATCCACGCAGTGCCCGTCTATGCCAGCCTGAAATTCACCGTTCCCTATGTCCCCGTCAGTCCCTTTGTCGAAGGGCGTGTCGGCTTCTCGATTCCCGCCGGACATGTGACCTGCTACGACCCCAGCGGCGAGCACCAATACATTGCGACGGGCCTATATACGGGCGGTGGCGTAGGCCTTAAGATTTACAGGGTCTACCTGAGCTGCGGCGTCTCTGTCATCGACGTTTTCGACAGGAGCATAGGCCTCAACGGCGGACGAAAAGACATCATCGTGGATTACTACACGAGGCTGTCAATTGCGTTCTGATTTGCAAAAACAATATGGGATATAATGTGTAGAGACGTGCCATGGCGCGTCTCTACCATTTTTATTCGTCGGAATCGTCGTCTTGGGAGACGGTGCATGCACCGTCTTTACCTTCCAGGACGATAACGATTTCGCCTTTGATTTCCTTCTTGGAGAAATGTTCTATCACCTCGGCCAAGGTGCCGCGGGCGTTTTCCTCGTGTATCTTGGTCAGCTCACGCGAGACGCAGACCTTTCTTTCAGGTCCGCAGACCTCGGCCAGCTGCTGCAAAGTCTTCAACAGACGAAATGGCGACTCGTAGAGGATGATGGTATAAGGATATTCGGCCACGGCCTGAAGTTTGGTCTGGCGGCCTTTCTTGTGGGGCAGGAAGCCTTCGAAGATGAACTTCTCGGCAGGCAGTCCCGAGTTGACCAAAGCGGGAACAAACGCCGTAGGTCCAGGCAGGCACTCCACCTCGATGCCACGTTTCACGCACTCGCGCACCAAGAGAAAGCCCGGGTCGGAGATGGCGGGCGTGCCAGCGTCGGTGACCAAGGCCAGGGTCTCCCCTGCCTCGATGCGGTCGGCCATGCGTTCCACCACCTGATGCTCGTTGCGGATGTGGAAGGCAGTCATCGGCTTGCTGATGTCGAGATGGCGCAGCAGGTTGCCCGAGGTGCGGGTGTCCTCGGCAAGGATACCGTCCACCTCTTTTAAGACACGGATGGCACGAAGGGTAATGTCCTCCATGTTGCCGATGGGCGTGGGAACGAGATAGAGCTTCGGCATGGCTTATTCAAACTTGTGCGACACCAAATCCTTTAGCTTTTGATAGGCTTCGTTGCTGCTGTTCCATTGCAGCTCTATCTTCAACTCGTTCAAGTAAATCATCGCGCCGTTGAGGGTCTTCAGGTCGTTGAGGTTGTCGATGGACTTGTTGTATTTCTCCATGCTACCACCGAACAACTCATTGACAAACAAAAACTTATCATTGATACCTATGGCCGACTTCAAGTCACGCACAGGTGCTTGTTGCAACTTGGCCGCCAATGTATTGTCGTCGCCCATCATCTTCTCAGCCAAGGTCTCGCCCGTCGAAAGCTCGAAGCCCGCATCGTCGTCGTCGAAAACGCTGGAGACGCCTTCCGACGACTGGCGTCCGATTTCTTCCCGCTCAGCCTGACGTTCTTCATCCATGCGTGGCATCACCAGCGGATTGTCGGTCACCAGCTCGTCGCCGTGCACACGGTCACGCTCAGGGATATCCTCCTCGGGAATCATCTCCATCACATGCACCACCTTGCCACTGGGTTCCACAATAGGCTGCTCTTCTTTAGGTTCGGCTTCTTTTTCAGGGATGTCCTCGAAGCGGAAGAAGAAGCCAAATTCATCACCCAAGGGGGAGCTTTCGGTCGTCTCGTCAGGTGTTTCCGCCACGGGATCGGAAGGTTGTTCTTCCACTGCTGGAAGTTCCTCTGCTACAGGCTGTTCTACTGCTATCGGTTGTTCCGCAACGGGTTCGACATCTGGTTGGGGTTGGGCCACTGGCTCAGGTTCGGGCTCAATAACAGGTTCAGGAGCGGGTTCAAAAACAGGATCTGGTTCGGGCTCTTGGACTGGCTCAGGTTCAATCACTGACTCAGGTTCAGATGATGTTTCTTCCTCAAGGGGAGTCTCATCCTCATCTTTGTCTTCACCTTCTGTCACCATGCCGCCAAAGAGTCCCGACAGGGCTTCGGCATCGATAGGCAGGTCTTCTTCGTTGAGTTCCTCACCCAAGTTGACCGAGCAAAGCAGGTCATAAATGGTATGCGTGCGGTTCATCAGCACATCCAAATCGAGAAGTCCGAGGGCTTTTTCGTTTCTCAGAAGATAATTAATTTGTTGGTATAACAGACTGATTTCGTGTTTGATAGAAAGCAGCCTTTCTTTTTGGTTATCGAATTTTTCGTTCATATAGGATTTATCATTATTTTTGCTTTTTACTTCGACAGGCTCAGTAGCCTCACTCCAAGGTTTTGGAGGTGCTAAATTACAAATATTCCCAACACAATCAGCATGTTCATAGAAAAAGATTCTCATAATAGATCACAAGGGTGGATTGAGGTGATTTGTGGTTCCATGTTTTCGGGCAAGACAGAGGAGTTGATCCGGCGTTTAAAGCGCGCGAAAATCGCTAAACTGAAAGTGGAAATCTTCAAGCCCGGTGTCGATACACGCTATAGCGAGGAAGATGTGGTTTCGCACAACGCCACCGCCTTACACTCGATACCGGTGGAGAGTGCCAATGAGATTCTTTTCTATGCCACCGACGTGGACGTCATCGGCATCGACGAGGCACAATTCCTTGACGATGAGTTGCCTAACGTCTGCCAGCAGTTGGCCAACCAAGGCGTGCGCGTCATCATTGCAGGTCTTGACATGGACTTCATGGGCAAGCCCTTCGGTCCCATGCCCACGCTAATGGCCATGGCCGAAGACGTGACCAAGGTGCACGCCATCTGCGTGCGCTGCGGCAGCCAGGCACAATTCTCGCACCGCACCATTGCGGGCGACAAATTGGTGGTATTGGGTGAAACGGAAAGCTATGAGCCTTTGTGCCGTGCCTGCTATCTGAAGGCACAAAAGGAAAGGGAATCACTTACCCCTACCTTGAATAACGATTAACACCGTGTAAATCAAAATCTTGATATCCAAGGCGAGGCTCACATTCTCGATGTAGAGCACGTCGTATTTCAAGCGTTCGATCATTTCCTCGACATTCTCGGCATAGCCATACTTCACCTCGCCCCAACTGGTGATGCCTGGTTTCACCTTGAGCAGCAGGCGGTAATACGGTGCCTTCTCCATAATCTTATCGATGAAATACTGTCGCTCAGGACGATAGCCTACCAGCGACATGTCGCCTTTCAACACGGTCCAAAACTGGGGAATCTCGTCCAAGCGCACCTTACGCATGAACTTGCCGAACTTGGTGATGCGTGGGTCGTCGTCACTCGACAACATCGGCGTGCCACTCGACTCAGCGTCCACCCTCATGCTGCGGAACTTGGCCATATTGAAAGGCTTGCCACCTTTGCCGATTCGCTCCTGCACATAGAAAACGGGGCCTTTCGAGGTCGCCTTCACGATGATGGCGCAGGCCAAAAACACAGGCGACAACACGATGAGTGCCAAGGTAGAGGCCACAATGTCGAAGAGGCGTTTCACCACCCTCTGCCAAATGGGCATCAGCTCAGGCGTGACCTGTACCAGCGGGGCCTGCCAGATGGCGGACTGCTTGACGGTGCCAAACACCAGGTCTTGCATGGCAGGGATAATCTTCACGGTGGCATCCGTCGTATCGACCACAGTGAGCAACACATTCATCGTCTCCACTTCCGAACGCTCGATGGCGATAATGACTTCTTCCACATTTTTCTCCTTAACGATTTTCTCAATGTCGTGATAAGAGCCGAGATGCGGCAGGAACTCACCGAGTTTGTATTCTTTCTTGTCGTACACATTCAGGAAGCCAATGACGCGACGGCCCGAAGGCTTCACCTCGTCCTCGATCTCCTTATAGATGGCGCAGGCGTTGTCGTTGCTGCCCACAATGAGCGTGTTAAATCCGATTTTCTTTTTCCTAATTCTTGAAATCACCGAAGTAGTGATGATGAGTCGTGGGATGTACGTCATCA
The DNA here is from genome assembly GCA_902799345.1 of uncultured Bacteroidia bacterium. Lineage (GTDB taxonomy): Bacteria > Bacteroidota > Bacteroidia > Bacteroidales > F082 > Limimorpha. Next base: position 50,170 of record CADBZW010000006.1, read on the forward strand.
GGAATTGGAACAAAAATAATGCTATAAACGACTGGTAATAAGACTTGTAACTTACCACCTCGTCGTCAAGGATGACCACGAAAAACAGCACGACGACACCCAAAAGGGTGATGAAGAAAGTCTGTCCGAGTTCCCTTAGGCGCGATTTGAAATACACCTTCTCGTAGGCGCCTGTGACGGCATGAAGGATGAGCCAACATATCGGGATGATGATGACACCGAGCCAGAAACTGGGAGTTGTGAACGAGTTGGTGATGCGGTCCCAATAATTGATGTAAAGGTCTTCGTGGGCCTTACGGAAGAAGTAAAACAACGTCCACGCCAGAATGGAGGCAATCCAATCGACGAAGAAATAGATGCAGGACAGTCTTTTCTTGTTCATCTCGGACGATAGAATAGTTTCAGATTATCGTAATAAAAATATCTCTGCCTATCGGCATGAACGTAGTCAGGTTGGCCATAGACGGGGCTTACCGTCAGGTCGGACGTGAAATAAATCCTGAAATAGGAGGCGTTCACATGTTCGTTCATAAAGGGGCCGATATTGACGTAAATCTTGTTCCAGCGTTGCGGGACGGCGTTCACCGTATCGGTAGGCTGAATCTGCAACAAAGGATGTCGTTGCAACTGATAGTTCTCGTAATACATCACACCGACAAAGAAAGCATCGTTGCAATTGTAGTCCATCTCCAACATGCAATAGTTCAGGTAGTTGGAATGGAAAGTAAAGCCCTCCGCAGGCGTAGCAACGGCGAAGTCGAGTGAATCGGGAGGCAACACAACCTTGCCGGAATAGAATGAATTGGGGGAATGCCAAGCCTCGCTGCCGTTAATACGGACAAGGTTAACGACGGAAGTGTCACCTGAAATGGGCACCAGCGTATTGGCCGTCTCAAAGTCTTCCATCCAGCCTTTCTCGACGCCCTCGCCGATAGGATAATAGTTCAACACCGGCTGCAGGTTGATAATGCTGTCTTCGACAAGATTCAGCTTCTCATACACCAAAGGCTTATAGAAAGGATACGGGGCACGAGTAGCACCTATGCCATTAACTTTGATGCCGCCATACACGGACACCTTGTGGGGACCTTGCTTCAGGATGGGGAACGTGGCCGGCAGTTCGAAGCAGCCGACGGCATCGTCGTCGACATACACCCAAGCATCCGTAATCTTAGAAGTGTTGGCTCCATAAACAAAATAGTCACAACCCACAGTGATGGAGTCGATATGGATGTAGGCGGGAACGGTTTGCGAGCCTTCAAATTTCTTGCACGAGGAGAAGGCTACGGCAAAAACGGCAAGCACCAAAAAAGCAAAAAGGGTAGATTTCCTTGACATAATGATGGCTTTTTAACAAAACGACAGTGATGGTTTTATATTGTATGGAAACGAAGGATTATTTCTTCACCTTGGCGGCAGACTCGGCCACCGCGTCGAGGATGCGGTAAGCCAGCTTCAGCACGTTGATGCCGTCGTCGATGGTGACAGCGGGCGTCGTGTTGTGGACGATGGCGCCGTAGAAGCTCTCCAGCTCCGTCTTGATGGCGTTAATGGGATGAATCTCAGGGCGTTCGAAGGTGATCTGCTTCTCGGAGCCGTCGCCGAGGGTGATGGTCGCCGACAAGGGGTTGGTCTCGTCCACCTCGTCGTTGATGCGGATGATCTCGGCCACTTTGTCCAAGAAGTCGACGGTGATGTAGGCACCTTTCTGGAAGATGCGGGTCTTGCGCATGTTTTTCAGCGACAGACGCGATGCCGTGAGGTTGGCCACGGCACCGTTCTCGAACTCGATGCGCACGTTGGTGATGTCGGGCGTAGGACTGACGATGCTGACGCCACTCGCACTGATGTGGCTGACGGGCGACTTGACGATGGTGAGCAGGATGTCGAGGTCGTGCACCATGAGGTCGAGGACCACGGGAACATCGGTGCCACGCGGATTAAACATGGCCAGGCGATGCGCCTCGATGAACAACGGCTCGCCGATGAAAGGCTCTGCCGCGATGAAGGCCGGGTTGAAGCGCTCCACATGACCCACCTGCACCTTCACGCCTGCCTCGTCGGCCAACTTTTTCAAGGCATTCGCTTCGTCGGGCGTGGCCACGATGGGCTTCTCGATGAAGACATGCTTGCGTTTCTGCAAGGCCTTGGAGGCACATTCGAAGTGACGGATGGTAGGCGTGACAATGTCGACCACGTCCACCGAATCAATCAGGGCGTCGATGGACTCAAAACGCTTCACGTTCATCTCGGTTTCCACCTGACGAGCCGTCTCGTCGGCGGGGTCATAGAAGCCCACCAACTCATATTGTTCTATCTGTTTGATGCAGTTGATATGGATTTTGCCCAGATGCCCTGCACCTAAAACACCGATTTTCAGCATAGAGAAAAAATTTCCGCAAAAATAGTTTTTTTATCGTTCGGTTTGGCGTAATTTCGCACCGCAAAATAGAAAACCAAGGTCCCTGAGCCTGTCGAAGGGCCGATTAACCCAATATGAGCACCAACTTAGAAGACAACTACCGCCACAAAGGTCTGCGCAAGCAACTCGTTGACCAGCTGCGCGCCAAAGGCATCACCGACGAGGCCGTTTTGTCGGCCATCAACGAGGTGCCACGTCATATTTTCCTTGATTCCTCTTTCGTCGAACTGGCCTATCAGGACATGGCCTTCCCCATCGGCTCGGGACAGACCATCTCGCAGCCTTCCACTGTGGCGTTCCAAAGCCAGCTTCTGCAAGTCGACAAAGGCATGAAAGTGCTCGAAATCGGCACCGGGTCAGGCTATCAGGCCTGCGTGTTGGCGGCCATGGGTGCCAAGGTGTTCAGCATCGAGCGGCAGCGCAACCTCTATTTCAAGACCAAAGACATCTTGGAACAACTCCCCTTCCGCGTGAAGCCTTTCTTGGGCGACGGCTTTGAGGGCCTGCCCACCTATCAGCCCTTCGACCGCATCATCATCACGGCGGGGGCGCCGAGCATCCCCGAGGCGCTCGTCCAGCAGATGAAGCCCAACGGCATCATGGTCATCCCCATGGACAACGCCGAAGGCGAAGGCCAGACCATGCTGAAAGTCACAAAATTAGAAGATGGCACACTGAAAAAAGAGGAGTTTGGCGACTTCAAGTTCGTGCCGATGCTGAAGGAGATTGGGAATGATTAAAAAAGGAAGCCGACCAGCTTCCTTTTTCTCTTATTTCTTGAAGATACTCCCCAAAATGGAGCGGACTATTGATTTTCCGAGGCTGCGGCCAATGGTCGTAGCCGTGGTGTTGATGGTCTTTTCCAGCGCCTTGCCTGCCGCCGATTTCTTCTTTCTGGTGGAGGTGCTTCGCGAGCTGGTGCTTCTTGCACGTTCTTTCTCCTTGGCTTCCTTGGCCTTGCGCTTCTCTTCCTCTTCGGCTTCTTTCTGGAGGCGTTTTTCCTCCTGTTTTTGTTCCGCAACGAGCATCTCGTAGGCGCTCTCACGGTCGAAGCTCTTGTCGTAGACACCGTATAGGCGCGACCTGCGAATCAAGTCGCTGCGTTGAGCTTCGGTGATGGCACCGATCTGGCTCAGCGGGAAGAGGATCTTGGCGCGCTCCACGATGCAAGGGGCACCCTTCTCGTCGAGCAGCGAGACCAAAGCCTCGCCCGTGCCGAGTTCGAGGATAGCGGATTCGGTGTTGAAACTTGGGTTGGCACGGAAGGTCTGGGCGGCCGCCTTCACGGCCTTCTGTTCCTTGGGCGTGTAGGCACGCAGTCCGTGAAGGATACGGTTGCCGAGCTGGCCCGCGATGGCATCCGGGATGTCGTCGGGGCTTTGGGTGACGAAATACACACCCACGCCCTTGGAACGCACCAAGCGGATGACCTGCTCGATCTTGTCGACCAAAGCCTTCGAGGTGTCCTTAAAGAGCATGTGGGCCTCATCGAAGAAGAAAATCAGCTTGGGCAGCGGCAGGTCGCCGACTTCGGGCAGCTGCGTATAAAGCTCGCTCAGCAGCCACAGCAAGAAGGTGCTGTAGAGCTTCGGGTTGAGCATCAGCTTGTCGGCAGCCAACACATTCATCACGCCCTTGCCGCCTTCGGTCTGCAGGAAGTCGAACACGTTAAACGATGGCTCGCCGAAGAAAATATCTCCACCTTCGGCCTCCAAAGCCAACAAGGCACGTTGGATGGCACCGACGCTCACCGACGACACAGTACCATAGGTGGTCGTGAACTCCTTGGCGTTTTTGGCCACGTAGTCGAGCATCATGCGGAGGTCTTTCATGTCAATGAGGAGCAGACCTCGGTCGTCGGCAATCTTGAAGACAATGTTGAGGATACCTGTCTGGGTCTCGTTGAGGTCGAGGAGTCGGGCAAGGAGCTGCGGCCCCATGTCGGAGATGGTGGCCCTCAACGGATGTCCTTGTTCGCCATACACGTCGAAGAAGCGTGTCGGACAGCCGTGGAACTGTGGGTTCTCGATGCCGAACTCGGGGCAGCGCTTCTCGATGAAGCCGCTCATCTGTCCCGCCTGGCTGATGCCTGAGAGGTCGCCTTTCATGTCGGCCATGAAACAAGGCACGCCCGCCTGGCTGAACGATTCGGCCAGCACCTGCAGGGTGACGGTCTTACCCGTACCCGTGGCACCAGCAATCAGGCCATGGCGGTTGGCCATCTTGCCAATCATATAGATAGGTCCGTTGTCGCAATGGGCGACGTAGAATTGGTTGTCGTCAGTGTACATATTCGTTGGATTTAAAGATTTCAGATTTCAAAATTTCAAGATTTCTATTTCAAGATTTCAAGATTCAGCATTCAGCATTCCTAATTCCGCATTCCGCATTCCTCATTCCTCATTCAGCATTTATCTTAAACCGGATATATTTGATGGTGAGGCCTTGGTCGAGCCACATCTGTTCGTAGAAAGTGCGGATGGTCTTCACCTCGAGGTTATCGTCATTGGCGTAGAGATCGTCGGTGGCGTAGAGCAACGGCAGGCCTTGGGCTTCCACCACATCATGCAAGGTGAACTCATACATGACGGGACTGTCAGTCTTGAGATTGAGGATGCCATCGTGGCAGACGATTTTACGGTAGCGGTCGAGGAACTCGGGCGAAGTGAGGCGGTGCCTTGCATTGCGAGCGCCTTCACCCAAATGCGGGTCGGGGAAGGTGACCCATATCTCGGATACCTCGTCCTTACCGAAGAAATGCTCTATTTGGTCGATGCGAGCACGCAGGAACGCCACATTCTTCAGTCCTTCCTCGTTGCTCTGCTTCAGCCCACGCCAGATGCGCGCGCCTTTGATGTCGACGCCGATATAGTTGATTTCGGGATGCACGCGTGCCAGCCCGACGGTATACTCGCCCTTGCCGCAGCCCAGCTCCAGCACGATGGGATTGTCGTTGTGGAAAAACTCCTCGTGCCACTTGCCTTGCAGCGGGAAGCCCTCGCCCATGATGCGTTCGTAGCTGTATTCGAACAGGTTGGGGAAGGTCTTATTTTCGGCGAATTTCTCTAGTTTGTTCTTCTTTGACATGGTTACTGTATCATCCTGTCGCCCCTACGGGGCTTTGTATCGGTTATCGTTTTGTTTGCGCAGGGAATGAATCCCCTGCTTAATATCCTATCGCCCCTACGGGGCTTTAATTACTTCAATATCCAGGCCTTGTATTCAGTATTGGCTCTAATCTCTCGCAAGGCGGCGGTGGCTTCCTCGTCGTTGGCATAACGTCCGAACGAGACGAACCACCTCGTGTTGCGCAACTCGTAGAACGCGCCTTGATAGCCTTTCGATTTCAACGAGCTGACAAGACGGATCGCGTTCTCCTCTTGGTCGAAGCATCCCGCTATGATACGGATGTTGGCTTCGGGAGTCGCTACCACAGGCTCAGGCTGCTGCACTTGCTTCGGCTCAAGTTCTGGTTCTTGCACCACTTCGACGGGTTGCTGATGCACCGCAAGGGTGTCCTCTTGCTGTTCTTGAGGCACCACCACTTCCGTTTTCCATGTGTTTGTTTCAGGCAAGACAACTGTCCAAGGCACATATTCAGCCGGTTTGTCATTCCCAAACCATCGGCCGTAATCGACGACCTTGAAGTAATGCAGGCCATAGCCCACACCAGCCAAAAGCAGAAGTCCCAGCAATACCCACAGCCAGCCGAGGCCTCGCCTGTCGTCGTCAAACGGCTCGTCTTGGTCGTCCTTGTCATGCTCGTGCACGGCCTTTTCGTCCACCGTGACGGGCGTGTTTTTGTCCTTCTGCTGTTGCTCAATCTCTGCCTTGATTTCGTCTTTCGTCTTGGAGCGCAGCACCGCATCGGGAGTGAAGTCGCACAAGCCGAAGGCGTCGGCGTTGTAATTCAACATCTTGTCTTGTTCGAAGACGAGATCGTCGGCCCAGTCGTAATACAGGGTGCCGATTTGTTTCAGAGGGACTTTTTTCCCTTGTTTCAGGGTGCTGAAGCAATCCGAGACGAACATTGCCAACAAGCGGCGAGCTTCATCGTCGGGAATCTCGTTTTTCTCAGCTATATAATTAACCACCAAGTCGTTATCTTCACGAAGATTGGCATCAAAGGTGATTTCGCTCGATGGCATGGCGAAATGATTCGCCACGGGGTTGACCTTGGCCGAGACGGGCTTCTTCACGAAGGCGCCCAGGCCAGGCACCACCACGGTGTCGCGGACAAACAACAGTTCTGATATGGCTTCGACGATGGTGATCATCATTCAATCTTGCTATTGTGCCATTTCTCTTGCCTTAGCCAGATCGTCGGGGGTGTCGATGGAGAGGCTTTCTCCTGCGACGACCGCCATGCGGATGGACAAGCCGTTCTCGAGCCAACGCAATTGCTCCAGCGACTCGGCCTGTTCCAAGGCAGAGGGTTGCATCTTGGCGATCTGGTATAGCGTCTCGGTTTTGTAGGCATAGATCCCGATATGCTGATAGAAACGGCCCTTCTGCAGCCATTTCTCATGGGCTACATTCTGCATGAACGGAATCGGGTTGCGACTGAAATACAGGGCCTTACCCGTTTTGTCCATCACCACCTTGACCTTGGAGGAGCCAAACAAATCTTCCGCCTCTTCAACCCGCTTGACCAACGATGCCAGTTGTGTGTCGTCGCGCGAAATCATGTCGACCAAGAGATCGATGTGCCGTGGGTCGATGAAAGGCTCGTCGCCTTGTATATTGATTACTGCATCATACTGTTCTTCAAGCATTTGAACAGCCTCGCAGCAACGATCGGTGCCGCTTTGGTGCCGCGGGTCGGTCATCACATACTTGCCACCGAACTTCAGCACTTCATCGGCGATACGGATGTCGTCGGTGGCCACCACCACGGCATCCAGTTTCGACTTCCACGCCTGTTCGCAGACCCGTTGTATCATCGTCTTCCCCTTGATCATGGCCAGAGGTTTGCCTGGAAAACGTGTCGAGTTGTAACGGGCCGGTATGATTCCTACTACTTTCATTATCTTAGTTTTTCTTTTATCAAGAATTGGAGAATTAGAGTTGTTTGTCTGAAGTGTTTCTGGAGGAATTCGAGATGAAAATTGCGAGCAATTTTCTTCAGAACAATCCGTTAAGCGAACCTTCTATACGGTCGACGACAGTACTCAAGTCCTCGGGGTTTTCAAGTTCGATGTTGTCGGTGTCGATGATGAGCAGTTTGCCCTCTTTGTAGCCCTCGATCCACTTCTCGTAGCGCTCGTTGAGGTTGGTCAGGTAGCTGATGCTGATGCTCTGCTCAAACTCTCGGTTGCGCTTGGCGATGTGTCGGATGAGCGTCGGCACCGAGGCGCGAAGGTAGATGAGCAGGTCGGGCGGCTGCAGGAACTTCGTCATCAGCTCGAACAGCGACTGATAGTTCTCGAAGTCACGGGTTTCCATCAGCCCCATCGAATAGAGGTTGGCCGCGAAGATGTGGGCGTCCTCATAGATGGTGCGGTCCTGAATGACGTCCTTGCCGCTGTTGCGGATGTCCATCACCTGACGGAAGCGGCTGTTGAGGAAGAAAATCTGGATGTTGAACGACCAGCGTTGCATGTCCTCATAGAAACTGTCCAGATAGGGGTTGTGCTCGACCTCCTCGTAGTGGGGCGTCCAGTTGAAATGCTTGGCGAGAAGGCCCGTGAGGGTCGTCTTTCCCGAGCCTATATTGCCTGCTACTGCGATGTGCATAGTGCTATTTTTTAATGAATAATAAGAAGTTGCTAAAATAAACAAAACTCCCCAATGTTGACGCATTTTTTTTGCAAAAAAGCAAAAACCATCTCTTAACGTTTCATTAAAGGCAAATAAATCAAGAAGTTATTTATTTCGGTGCCCGTTTCAGGAGATAGATACCCAATGCACAGAAGATGATGTTGGGAATCCATGCCGCGAGAGCAGGAGAAAGGCCTCCCGAGATGGCGAATGTCTTGGAGACCTGCATGAAAAGGATGTATGAAAACGCGATGCCGATGCCGATGCCGAGGTGCATTCCGATGCCTCCCCTCACCTTTCGGCTCGACAAGGCCGCGCCGATGAGCGTGAGGATGATGACCGCCGCCGGCGCCGACATGCGCGTATGCATCTCCACCTCGTAGGCCTTCACGCCCTCAGAGCCTTTCTCTTTCATGCTATAAATGTGGTCGCGCAGCTCAAAGTAGTTCATTTCCTCAAAGTCTTCCTTCATCTTGTAGAGGTCGGTAGGATACAAGTTGATGATGGTGTCGTAGTTGCGCCCCTTCAAGAGTTGTTCCTCAAAACCGTTGATATATCGGACTGCATAAGGGTCGAAATACCAGCTGTTGGGCGCCACTGTGTCATGATACAACACATCACCCATAGCCTTGAATTTCAATTCGTTGCCATCATACTTTTCCCATGAGAACTTATAGCCGTATTGTTTCGAAATGTTGTAGCTCTCCACATACACGAACTCGTCTTTGGCGATCTGCACATGCACGTTACGTCCTGCGCTTTGGCTCAGCCGTTCCATGTATTCGTCCTTGAACTGCCGTCTGATTTCGTTGGTCTTGGGTATCAAGAAGTTACCGAAATACAATGACATCAAGGCGATGGTCACGGCGGCCATCATATAGGGGACGAGGAAACGCCAAAAGCTGATGCCGCTGCTGAGGATGGCCACGATTTCGGTGCGTGCCGCCATCTTGGAGGTGAAGAACACCACGGCGATGAAGGCGAAAAGATGGATGAAGAGGTTTATATAATAAGGTATGGACATGACGTAATAGTCCACAATCACCTTTCCCAACGGCGCATTGTGCTTCAAGAAGCTGTCGATGTTCTCCGACAAGTCGAAGATGATGACGACCAGAATCAGCATCGAGATGGCGAAGAAGAACGTCCCGATGTATTTCTTGAAGATATATGCGTCTATCTTTCTCATTTACAGTCTTCTGGTTACTTTGGACAGCATCATGTCGCGCCACTCGGCGAAGTCGCCGGCGATGATGTGTTTTCGCGCCTCGCGCACCAGCCAGAGGTAGAAGCCGATGTTGTGGAGGCTGGCGATCATGGGGCCGAGGATTTCGCCCGCGACGAACAAATGACGCAGATAGGCCCTCGTATATTGTGCATCGACGAAAGTTTCGCCGTTGGGGTCGACGGGCGAGAAGTCCATTTTCCACTTTTCGTTTTTCAGGTTGATGATACCTTCAGAGGTGAAAATCATGCCGTTACGACCGTTACGGGTAGGCATGACGCAGTCGAACATGTCGACACCGCGCGAGATGCCTTCGAGGATGTTGGCCGGCGTGCCCACACCCATCAGATACCTTGGCTTGTCTTTGGGCAGGATGGCGTTCACCAACTCAATCATCTCGTACATCGTCTCGGTAGGCTCGCCTACGGCAAGTCCGCCGATGGCGTTGCCGACCGCGTTTTTCGAGGCAATATATTCCGCCGACTGCTCGCGGAGGTCACGGTAGACGCATCCTTGCACGATTGGGAACAGCGCCTGCTCGTAGCCATATTTCGGCTCGGTGGCGTTGAAACGGTCAAAACAGCGGTCAAGCCAGCGGTGCGTGCGCTCCATTGACTGCTTGGCATAGTGGTAGTCGGCGGTACCTGGTGTGCATTCGTCGAAGGCCATCATGATGTCGGCACCGATGCTGCGCTGGATGTCCATCACGTTTTCAGGGGTGAAGAGATGCCTTGAGCCGTCGATATGCGACTGGAACGTGACGCCTTCCTCTTTCATCTTGCGGATGCCCGTCAGCGAAAACACCTGGAAGCCACCACTGTCGGTGAGGATGGGACGATCCCAGCCGTTGAACTTGTGCAGACCTCCAACCGTTTCAAGCACTTCCAAACCAGGCCGTAGATACAAATGATATGTGTTGCCCAAGATAATCTGCGCCTTCACCTCGTCGCGCACGTCGCGGAGATGGCAGGCCTTCACCGTGCCCGCAGTGCCCACCGGCATGAAGATGGGGGTCTCGATGGGGCCGTGGTCAGTGTTCAACACACCCGCTCGGGCATTGCTTTTCGGGTCGTTGGCTGCAATAGTGAAATTCATTGTTGTAATTTTGCGCAAAAATAGTCAATTGTTGATTGTTGGTTGTTGAATTGTTGAATTGTTGATAAAAAATTCTGAAATCTTGGGGGTTTTGAAATCTTGAAGTCTACATTTTTTATTACCTTTGCAAAACTAAAACATATCGAAGCGATGCAATTCAATTTCAACTATAACAGCCTAAGTTTCATTATCTTAATCGTCTTTGTCGTTTGCCTCATCATCCAGTTGCTGTACCATTGGGGCTTTTTCACGAAAGTCGCCTTTTATAAAAGGAACGCGCGCCCGAAACTCAACGAAGAGTTGGAGCCCGTCTCCATCGTGCTCTGTGCCCGCGATGCCTACGAATACCTCGTCGACTTGATCCCGGCCTTGCTCAAGCAGGACTACCCCAACTTCGAGATTGTTGTGGTGAATGACTGCTCCGACGACGAAACAGAGGAATATCTGAAAGACCTCGAGCGCAACGAGCCGAGAGTGAAACCCGTTCAGCTCAAGCAACACCTCAACTTCTTCAACGGCAAGAAGTTCCCGCTGTCGATGGGCATCAAATCGGCGAAAAACGACCTCATCATCTTCACCGACTGCAACTGCATGCCCGTCAACGACCAATGGCTGCGCAGCGTGGTGAACCGCTACAACAACCGCACGGAAATCGTCATCGGCTACTGTCCTTACGTCCAGAAGAAAAGCGCGCTGAACCGCATCATGCGTTTCGATGCCTTGCAAAACGGCCTGCTTTACCTTTCCGCTGCCCTCTGCCACCATCCTTATATGGGTATCGGCAAGAACCTTTCGTATCGTAAGGAGCTGTTTTACAGAAAGCAAGGCTTTATTTCGCATTACACCACCTCCGTGGGCGACGACGACCTCTTCATCAACCAGGCGGCCACCAAGAAGAACACCGAGGTGTTCATCGACGCCGAAGACGCCATCCTCGCCACGCCACCCAGCACCTTCCACCTGTGGGCGCGACAGAAGAGCAGCCGCTACTCCACCATACCGCAATATGACGGTCCTTCGCGACTGATGCTGAGCGGGTTCTACGTCTCGCAGTTCCTGTTCTACGCCTCCTTCATCGCCTTGCTCGCCCTCTGCGCACAACCCGCCTTCGCCATCACCAACGGCGCGATGTTCTACATCCCGATTTTGGTGTTTTTCTTCCTCTTGCGCTATGGCACACAGTTGTTTATCTACCACAAAGCCTCGAAGCGTTTGGGCGAAAAAGGGCTGCTACCAGGGTTAATCGTCTACGATTTCCTGTTCGCTTTCCTCTCGCCTTGGCTGAGGCTGATGGGGCGGATGAATGTCGGAGTGGAGTGACAACGAAGACTTATACATGACAATAAGCAGGACACATGGCATAGTCAACGAATAATGCAAGTTGTTCCTCACTTAGCCACCACCACCCGTTTCACGCAAAGGCCGTTTTCCGTATAAACTCGCACCAAATAGATGCCTGAGACAAGACTGCTCGTGTCCACCATAGCGTTGATGCCGTTGTAGGAAGGCGTGGCGGCCACTTGCTGGCCCAATAAATCGTACAAGTTCACCCGCTTCAGTCCTTTGCCCAAAATGGTAAGCATACCTCGCGTTGGGTTGGGATAGACGCTGATCCTTGATTCCTCAAGAGTCCCTTCTTCCACGCTGTTATAGTCGAAAACATCGGTGATGTGGAGGACCCAATAGGATTCACAATCGCAGAGACGGTCGTCCCAGTTGGTGCAGCTGAAATCGCCCTCAAAGCCTTCCCCTGGCAGCAATTCGACGGTGGCGAGGATGGTGTATTCCGTGTCGCTGAGCTTTATGACATCCTTTGGCTCGACTTCACTAAATCTCGTCCCAATTGCCCTCTCCCAAAGCAAGTTTCCATCGGCATCGATGCGAAACACCCACAAGCGTGAATAATAATGATAATCCTCTGGAATCTGCAGGTTTTGTGCGCTTTGCACATCGCCATCAATAGAGCGGGTATGGCAGAAAACCGTGAATCCGCCGTCCTCATTCTGGAAAGCTTTGATGGGGAAATCGGTACCAGTACCGCCATAGCATCGGCTCCAGACGATGTTGCCGTCATAATCGGTGCGAATGAGCCAGACGTCACAAGTTCGGATTGGTCCGTTTCCCACATGATACCCAGCACCTTCGGCATCTCTGTCATCTGATTGTGTGTCGCAAACCAAGAGGAAACCATCTTCAAGTTCTATTACATGGTCAACGATATCAAACTTAGACCCACCGAAGCAATGAAACCAAAGCAACTGGCCAGCATTGTTCAGTTTGGCGAAAAGAACATCACTCTCATCCGTTGAAGGCACTTGGCAAACTGGTATAGATCCCACATAGCCAGGGTTGCCGGCCATTGCCACATAATAACCTCCGTCAGAAGCATTGACGATGCAACTCGGCCATTCCCTGTTTTCCGTACCTAAAGTGGTTTCCCATTCAAGTCGGCCAAGGCTGTCGGTTTTCACCACCCAAACATCATCCAATCCATAATGGTTGGTGACGTCACCTCCTGCCGATTGGACGCATGTCGAGGCTATCACGCCTCCGTCAGGAGCAGAGGTGCCACACCTCATGCTATTCACAAAAGACTCGTTCATGCCTCCAACCATAGTCTCCCACACGACATGACCATTGGCATCCAACTTCTTTATCCCCAATTGTGCGTTCTCCAATTCATTTGTTGGGTGCCCAAGCGCATAAAAAACGCCTTCGTTTATTCCTCCAAACATATCTTCATCTATTTGGACGGCGTAAGGCCCCAAACTGATTTCATCCACGAGACCGCCCGTCTCGTCAATTCCAATGACCCACGAACGGTTTAACACGGGAATTGTCACCATGCCACTTTGTTGAGTAACACGTCCTGCTATCCAATAACCATTGGGCTTTTTTACTATGCGGGTAGCCCAGTCATTAACCATACTCCCATAGCACTGCTGCCAATCTATGCGGATTTGCGAATAGGCACATACTGAAGCTAATGCCATCGCTAAAGAAATTATCAAGAAAACGATTTTATGTAAAATGTTCGGCGTCTGTGGCGACATGTGCGCATTGTTCGTCATGGCATCTTATTTTTTTGACACCGCAAATATACAACGCGAAAAAGCAAAAGTCAAGAATAAAGTGTTTTTTTGAAGTTACCCATGAGATTATCAACTCAAATCAGGGGAATCAACATTCGAACAGACATAAGAACATGGCCGGCAAACCATGCCACAAAAACTACCCCTTAATCTGAATCATGAGCCCCTCGTCAATCAAAGGCTGCACCAAGCGGCGCATCTCCTCGACGGTGAATTTCTGTAAGCCTTCCTCTGGAGTAGGACGGTCGATAGTGTACACCATGATTTCGCGAGGCTTCAGCATCCGCACGATATCCATCCAGCCATTCAACACTTCGGGGCTTGACGAGTCGAAGTCCTTGCTTTTCAAGAACATGGTCTGCAAAATGAAGTCGCCATTAAACTGTTTCAAGGCCTCCACTACCCTACCGATGTCGTAACCTGGCGCAGGGTGGTTGATCTTTTCAATCAACTCGTTGGTCGGAGCATCGATTTTCATCGTGGGATTGTCCACCCTACGCAAGGCATTGAACACCTCGGGCTTGTGCACCATCGTGGCATTCGACAGCACCGTAATCTTTGAGTTGGGATAATACTTGTCGCGAAGCCTTATCGTGTCGTCGATGATTTGCGGGAACTCGGGGTTGATGGTAGGCTCGCCATCACCGCTGAAGGTGATGGAGTCGATGGGCACGCCATCGGCTTGGCATTGCTTCAGCTTGGCTTCCAAGGCGTTGCGCACCCTTTCTGCCGAAGGCAGTTGGGTGTCGTCGCGGCCGTCCTTGTTCCAGCCACATTCGCAATAGATGCAGTCGAAAGTACAGATTTTGCCCTTCTCAGGCAATAAATTGATTCCCAACGAGCTACCCAAACGGCGGCTATGAATGGGACCGAAGACGACTTCTTCTCTTATCATCATTATTTCTTTTTAATCACAAAACCCTCAAAACTTGCAAAACTTTAACTAGTGGTGGGAAAGCAGCCAACCGGCCTGCTTTCCGGCGGCATCCCGGTTGGGTGCCGCCCACTTCTCGCCTCGGTTTTGAAGGTTTTGAAGGTTTTGTGGCCCAACGGTTATTTTGCGTATTGTACGGCTCTCGTCTCGCGGATGACCGTGATCTTGATTTGTCCCGGATAAGTCATCTCGGTCTGGATCTTCTTCGAGAGGTCGTAGGCGATGCGGTCGGCGTCTTGATCGCTCACCTTGTCGGCCCCCACGATGACGCGCAGCTCGCGACCCGCTTGGATGGCATAGGTCTTCACCACACCAGGATACGACATGGCCATCTCCTCCAACTTGTTCAGACGCTGGATGTAGGCCTCGACCACCTCGCGGCGGGCACCGGGACGGGCACCTGAGATGGCGTCGCACACCTGGACAATGGGCGAAATCATGTTGTCCATCTCGATTTCCTCGTGGTGGGCACCGATGGCGTTGCAAATGTCGGGTTTCTCCTTGAGGCGCTCGGCGACCTTCATACCCAGGATGGCATGCGGCAGCTCTTCCTCGTTCTCCGCCACCTTACCGATGTCGTGCAAGAGACCGGCACGCTTGGCAGCTTTCACATTTAGGCCGAGTTCGGCGGCCATGGTGGCGCAGAGCTTGGCGGTCTCGATGGAGTGCTGCAACAGGTTTTGGCCGTAGCTGGTGCGGTATTTCATGCGGCCGATCATCTTGATGAGTTCGGGATGCAGGTTGTGGATGCCGAGGTCGATGGAGGTGCGCTTGCCGATTTCGACGAGTTCCTGGTCCACCTGTTTCTCCACCTTATGCACCACCTCTTCGATGCGTGCAGGATGGATGCGGCCGTCGACGACGAGCTTCTGCAACGAGAGGCGTGCGATTTCGCGGCGGATGGGGTCGAAGCCGGAGATGAGGATGGCGTCGGGGCTGTCGTCGATGATGATTTCGACGCCCGTGAGCGACTCAAGCGTGCGGATGTTACGGCCTTCGCGACCAATAATGCGGCCTTTGATTTCGTCGTTCTCGATATTGAACACGCTGACCGTGTTCTCGATAGCCGTCTCCGAAGCCGTGCGTTGGATGGTCTCCAGCACGATCTTCTTGGCGGTCTGGGCGGCGCTCATCTTGGCCTCTTCGGTGACTTCCTTCACGTAGACCATGGCGTCGGCCTGGGCTTCTTCCTTGATGAGTTCCACGAGTTCAGCCTTGGCTTCCTTGGCCGAGAGGCCCGAGATGGTCTCCAGCTTCTTCGACTCTTCGCTATAGATGCGGTCGAGTTCGGCCTTCTTTTTGTTGAAGGTCTCAATTTGGCTTTCCAGCTTCTGTTGGGTGGACTGCACCTCTTTCGACTTGCGTTGCGCCTCTTCCATCTTCTTGTTGGCGTCTTGCTTCATCTGGTTGATGCGGTTCTCGGCACTGGCCAGCTCGCGTTTGCGGTCCTCGCAGGCCTTTTCGTGTTCGTCCTTCATCTGGAGGAACTTCTCCTTGGCTTGCAGGATGCGTTCTTTCTTGATGACTTCGGCTTTCTCCTTGGCCTCTTCAAGCAAGGCCACTTGTTCTTTGATGACTGCCTTTTTCAGCAGAGTGGCCGTGATGAGGTACCCAACCGCGAGGCCCACGACCAAAGCCGCTGCGGCGATGATAATCCAAGTAGTGTTTGTGATGGTGAGTAATAACATTTTAAAAACTCTGTTTTACTCGATAAATGAGGAAAAAGCAAAAGGGAACTGCCTATTCGAAGGGATATGCGTAAACCCCAAAATAATACGCTTGTGGCCACCGCGTTGCGCAAACGTCCACCGGTGCCCGAAAGCACTTCCCCGAAGGGAATGAGGCCTGTTTTTACAGAGCGCGAGTAGACCGATTGATGTGTTGATAGTGTTGAGTTTACCAATGCGCTGAACAGGCAGTCCCAATCTTTCAAAGAACAATTCCGCGCTATGCGCAGATTATGTTTATTCACTCAGTAAGTCGTTGACATCCTTTAGTTTGCGTTCCAAATCCTGATTGCGGTAAGTCAACTCAGCATCCATCTTGACGACAGATGTGGCGAATTGCAAGGCGGTCATTGAGAGCAGGTCTTGCACGTCTTTGTAAGCATAATGCTTCGTGTAGTACTTCACCCTCTCGTTGATGAGGTTGCCGGCCTTGCGGACCTTTTCTTCGTCAGCGCGAGCCACCGAAAGGCGGTAGGGCCTGTCCAATAGGGTGATATTGATTGTTATCTCATCCATCACGCTGACGTTCAATTATCTGGTTATTCCTTACTGTTCAAAATCGAAACGCACTGGTCAATTTCTCTCACCAACTCCTTAATGAGCTTTCTACCTTCTTCTATTTCTCCCTCGTTGTCGAGTGCGTTAACAATTGTAGATTTATTTATTTTGTCTTGCAACTCCGTCGCCGACTGGCGCAACGCCAGATTTTCCTTCTCCAACGTTGCGTTTTCCTCGGCTAATCGCTTGTTTTCCACCGCCAACCGCTGTTTCTCATCAAGCAACTTCCGCAATTTCAATTCGATTTCGGATACTATGATGCTTAGGTCGGCCATGTTGCAAACGGTCTTGGAATTGTGGCACAAAAATACGCAATTAAGTGTTACCATTGCCTTTTTTGGGAAAAAATTTTCGTTGTTTTGTCGCACATGGCAGAAAATGTCCTATTTTTATCGCTTTAAACCGCTTCACATCATGATGAATATCAAACACGCTTTTATGATTGTATTGACCGCACTTCTGGCTTCTTGTGCGCCCAAAGAAACCACCCTTACCATCATCGAGACCACCGACACCCATGGCCGTTACGACGAGTTTGCCAACGACGCCTTCGTCATCAAACAGATGAGAGCCGAATTGGGCGACCATCTGATTTTGCTTGACAACGGCGACGACTTGCAAGGCACGCCATTCCAATATTGCTCCAACCAAGACGCCGAGCACCCCAACCTCGTCTCCGAAATACTCAATTACCTTTCATACGATGCCGTATGCGTTGGCAACCACGACATTGAGGCGGGACGCAAGGTGTTCGACCGCCTCTATTCCGAAGTGAAGATGCCCGTCTTGGCCGCCAATGTCATCGATGAGACCACGGGCGAGCCTTATTTCACGCCCTACACCATCTTGGAACGCGATGGATACAAAATCGCGGTGCTTGGGCTGCTGACGCCTTACGTCGTCACCTGGGTGCCCGACCGCCTGCGCCCCGGCCTGCGTTTCGAACAACTCGAAGCGGCCGCCGTGAAATGGGTCAACATCATCCAAGAGAAAGAGCGTCCCGACATGATAATCGGCCTTTTCCACTCCGGCTTTGAACCTCAAATGCAGAACCTGCCTTCCGACCATCCCCTTGGCCGCGAGAACGCCACGAAATGGGTTGCCGAAAACGTGCCAGGCTTCGACCTCATTTTCTACGGTCACGACCATCGCGCCAGAGCCGAAAAGGTGACGAACTGCGCCGGCGAGCCCGTTTATGTGCTCAACTCGGGCTGTCGTGGACAAGGCCTGGCCAAAGCCAACGTGACGCTCAAGAAAGGCCAAAAGCCACAAATCAGCATTGAACTCATGCCCACCGACGGTGAAGAAAAAGACGCCGATTACCTCGCCATGCTCCAACCCTACCTCGACCGCTCACGCGACTATCAGGAGCAGATGGTGGCCGAAATCGACGTCGACATCTGCTCCGACGACGTCTTCAAGGGGCCTTGTCTCTGGGTCGACGAGATCCATCGCTGCCAGATGGAAACCGTAGAAGCCGAAGGCATCCATGCCGACATCTCGATGGCGGCACCTTTGAGCGGCGGCAAGACCATCAAAGCGGGAATGCTGAAAGTCAGCGACTTCTTCACTTGGTACCCCTTCGAAAACTCTTTGGCGGTCATGGCCTTGACAGGCAAGGAGGTAAAGGATTTCCTCGAATACGCCTACGAGATGAAGAGTCCTATCTATAACTTCGATTGCGCTGCAGGCATCATCTATGAAGTGACCGACAAGAACCCGATGGGCAAACGCATCAACATCCTCAGCATGGCGGACGGAACGCCCTTCGACATGGACAAGACCTACAACGTGGTGATGAACTCCTACCGCTCGATGGGTGGAGGCAACCACCTCATCAACGGCGTGGGCTGGGAGCAAGAGGACATCAAGAACCATGTGGTGTGGCAGAGCGACCGTGACCTCCGCTCCATCTTCATCGACTGGGCCAAGGAGAAAGGCGATTTGGATACAGAACCTTTAAACTGCTGGAAAATCAAATAATCACAAAACTGACAAAACTCACAAAACCCAATGACAGAAGATTGGCGGCACGCAACCGCTTGCCGCCAGAAAGCGGGCCAGTTGGCCGCTTTCACTACCCCAAAAAAGTTTTGAACGTTTTGTAGGTTTTGTGACAAAAAAAGAAACAATGAGAGAAGAGTTCCTATACTACATCTGGGAGAACCGCCTGACCGACAAGGACTTGAAGACCACAGAAGGCGAGGCGGTTGAGGTGGTGGCGACGGGCTACCGCAACACCGACTCGGGCCCCGACTTTTTGGAAGCAAAAATCCAAATCGGCGACAAACTCTGGGCGGGCCACGTGGAGATCCACGTGAAGAGCAGCGACTGGAACCGCCACGGACATCAGACCGACAAAGCCTACAAAAACGTGATTCTTCATGTAGTATACGAAAACGATTCCAGAGTCAACGACATCCCCACCTTGGAGTTGAAGGGGCATTTCAACGAAACGTTATTCTCTCAATATCAAAAGTTTATCTCTTCCAAAACCTGGATTCCCTGCGAGAAAAGCATCGCCAAGGTGCCTGTCTTCACCCGCCTTTCGTGGCTCGACCGCATGGCCGTGGAACGCCTTGAAAGCAAGTCAGGAACCGTCACCAAGACACTGGAAGCCAACCAATTTGATTGGGAAGATGCGTTATATAAGCTGCTGATGCGTTATCTCGGCCTGAAAGTCAACAACGAGGCGTTTGAATACCTGGCCAACATCCTGCCTTTCAAGACCTTGCTGAAGCATGCCGACAACCTCGTGCAGGTCGAAGCCATGCTCATGGGCTGTGCGGGTTTCCTCGAGGAAGACTTCACCGAAGACTATCCCCTTCTGCTCAAGCGCGAATTCAACGTGATGCGTGCCAAGTTCAACCTGCTCACCATGCCCACCGAGCGATGGAAGTTCATGCGGATGCGACCCAGTAGTTTCCCCACCATCCGCCTTGCGCAGATGGCGCAGCTCATCCACAAAAACGGATGCCTGTTTTCCAAAATCAGAGCGGCGAAAGCCACCACCGAGGTCAAGGCCTTGTTTGACGTGGCGGCATCGGATTATTGGGAGACGCATTGGCGGTTCCCGAAACACGACCGGCTGCCACAATGTGACAGCCCTACAGACCTGAAATCGGGAACTGTAGGGCTGTCGTACCACGGCAGCCGCAAAACGCCCAAACACCTGGGCGACACCACCATCGACGTATTGATTATCAACGCCGTGACACCTTTGTTGTTTTGCTACGGCAAACTGCACAAAGACGAATCTGTGTGCGAGACGGCCATGCAGTTCTTGGAAGACACCGAGGCTGAGGACAACGCCATCATCCGCCATTACGCCCAATGCGGCATCAAGGCGGAAAACGCCATGCAGACGCAGGCACTTCTACACCTTTATAATATGTATTGCAAGCGGAAACGATGCCTGGAGTGCCGCATCGGGAATGTACTTATGCGTTAAGTTCCAGCCGCATCACCCGGGTCGGCTTTGTCGTGCCCGTCAGTTGCTCGTCGATGCAGGTCTCACCGGTAGGCACAAAGCCACATTTCTCCATCACGCGACCTGAAGCGGGGTTATCAAAGTAATGGCTGCTGATCAGCGACTTGATGTCGGTGTTCTTGCGGATATGATCGAGCATCAACTCGAGTGCTTCAGTGCAGATGCCTTGGTTCCAGTAGGGTTTGCCGACCCAATAGCCCACCAGCGGTTCGCCTTCACGCGCCGGGAGCTCGCTCTTGGGTGCAGGCAGATAGCCTATCGCGCCGATGGCCTCGCCCGTTTCTTTCAGTTCAATGGCCCAGTTGGTATCATTATGAAACACAGTATGGATGATCTCCAGGCTCTCTTCCACGCTCTTGTGTGGCGGCCAGCCTGCACGAGGGCCGACATCGGGGTCGGAGGCATATTTGAAAAGGGCCTTGGCGTCATCGTCGCGCCAAGGACGAAGTAGGATTCTTTCGGTTTCCATCATAACTTAACTATTGATTCTTAAGCCACTCCAAGGCATCCTCGAAAGGTGTTTCCGTCAACACGTCAGGGGCAATGGGGTCGTCGCAAAAAGCTTCTCCTGTTCGGGCAATGTCTTCGCCGATGGTGAGCACAAGTTGTGAGCCTCCAGGAAGTGCAAAAGGCTGATTGCAAGAGCAATAACCTGCTGTAGGCGAGCCAAAGGTGCGCGTGTTGGGCAGCCCTCTGAAACAAATCAGGACGGCTTCGCCCGAGCTGCCTGTCCATTCGTCGGTCAGCAAGGCAACAGGGCAATTGATGGGTGCTTGTTTTTCCAATCCAACCGTTTGCAAGACGAAGAAAGAGTTGATACTCATTGGTCTTTTGCGCGAAGAGAATTTCAAGATGACATCATCGGGAAGGAAGCGATGGACGGCAGCAATCATCGGATACATGTTGCCGCCTCGGTTGCCGCGCAGGTCGATAATGGCACCTTGCAAGGCATCGGGAAGGTTGTTAAGCACCGTGTTGGCGTATTTAAGGCCCTCATCCGAATTACCAGAGAACGCTGGTAACTTGATGAAAGCAATGTCGTTTTCCAGCAGTTTAACCGTCGGCATTTCCCATGAGGAAGTGTCGTTCACTGTCACTTCATCGGTAGTCATCAGGTAGGTATGCTTACCTCCGGCCACCTTGCCCGCTTGGACGACAATTTCTTGTGCCTCTTCAAGATTTGTAGGCTTTGCTGAAAGTGCTTCTTGTTTAGCTTTATCCCATTCAGGTCCTTGGGCATAAATGCCGTGTTTGTCCATGATGCGGACGGCTTTCTTGACATACTTTGCGTTCGGGTCGCTGCAAGAGGCAAGGACAAGGATGGTCAGTAATAGGATTAGGGTTTTTCGCATGATAAGATAATTTGACTGCAAAAGTACGGTATAAGCCACGTTTCCGCAAGTTTTTGGGAAATTTGTGAAAGAATTCTATCTTTGCAGTGTAAAAACATGAAATTGTTTCATGAAAAAAGAAACCTACGAAGCACAGAAAGCCTTTGCTGGTGAGAAGAAGCCATCCATGCTTCGCCGCTGTGTCGGGCATGACTATACAGGCCGTCAGATTTACATGATTACGATGGTGACTGAGGGGCGTCGTGCTCTATTTGGGCATGTTGTAGGTAAAAGCGATGCTCATGAAGGCTGCTCTGATGAGCCGTGCATTGAGCTTTCGGCACTAGGCAAGCGCGTTGCTGACGAGTGGTGGGCGTCACCATTGCACCACCCCGAAGTGGAGGTCATTGCTTTACAAATGATGCCCGACCATTTGCACGGCATCCTTTTTGTGAGAGAAAAGATGGAAAAACCGATTGGCTTGGCATTGCGTGGGTTTAAGCAAAGCTGCAACAAGCATTACCGCGAGTTGGTGCTGGGGGTGCCGCCCGTCCCGTCCGTTGCGTTGCCAACGCAACAAACCCAACCCGCACCCCGCAAAGACCGACGAGGTGAAGACCGCACCCACGGCATGCTCTTTGCCCGGGGTTACAATGACAAGCTCCTGCTACGATCAGGTCAACTTGAAACATGGCTCCGCTATTTGGCCGACAACCCTCGTCGCTTGCTTATGAAACGCGAGCATCCCGACTTATTCCGTGTCCAACGAAACCTAACGATAGCTGGAGTTTCATTCTCTGCCATTGGGAATTGTTTTCTGCTTAACCGCCCCGTTCGCTTATTTGTGCAATGCTCTCGTCGCCTCACCGAAACAGAAATCCAAGCGAAGGTGCAGGAATACCTGGCGGCAGCCCGACAAGGCGCAGTGCTTGTTTCTCCCGCTATCTCTCCTGGCGAAAAAGCGGTAATGAGGACAGCCTTTAACGAGGGTTTGCCTCTCATTTACCTACAAGAAAACGGCCTCACCGAGCTTGCCAAGCCAAGTGGCACCCGTATGGAGGCTTGTGCCCGAGGCCAACTGCTCATCCTTGCCCCTTGGGAACACCACAATGAACAGATAACCATCAGCAGAAACCAATGTCTTATGCTTAACGATTTGACACGCCGAATTTGTGAGAATGATTAGTACCCCCTTTTCGTTCTAATGAAATGCCCCTCTTGAACAGCAGCAAATGTCGCGACAACGGCTATAATGACCATAGGAACAATCGATTCCAAAAACACCGTCAAAGGAACTCCAACAAAAAGTAGCACCCCCGTTACTTTATTTGCAATGGTGTGAGGAAAGATGCATTTCTTGTACATCACTAACGCAGAGATTTGATTGATGACCTTGATGGCGACAATCACTCCGCCCCAGATCCACAGCCATTTTGGAAATGCCAAAGCAGGTATCAACTTAGAGCAGCAACAAACGACGAAAACCAAATCTGCTAAACTATCCAGCATTGCACCTGTTTTGCTTTCACATCCCAGTTTTCGGGCGAGATAGCCATCTGCCATATCGCTGAGGCCACAGACGAAATAAATGACCCAGAAAGCACAACTCTCGACTTCGAAAAATAGAAGGCAAACGGCCCCTAAAAATCGAAGTACCGATATAGCATTTGGCAGGGATTTCATCAACAAACCTTACTCAAACACAAAGCTCCTCGGATAGAAATCGCTGTAGAAACGGCCATCGGTGGCGGTAAACTTCAGCACGCAGTAATTCGGGTCGGTGACGCCGCCTGGGTAGTATTCCGTGTCGCCCTCGCGCCAAATCATCTCCTTGCTCTTGGCGTCGGTCAACACCTCCATCGTGCCGCGCAACATCATGCCCTTGAAGCCTTCGGCATCACAAAAATAGATGCTGGCCTTGGGGTTGGCCTTGTAGTGGGCCACACGCAACGAGAAGGTGTTGGTGGTGAAATAAAACACCTTGATGCCTTCACGCACTCGAGGTGACAGCATGGCTTTGGTGCAAGGGAAGCCCTCCTCATCGACCGACGATATCATAGTGATGGGCAGCGTGTCGGCCATCTTGGCGATAAGTTCTTTGACACCCATCAAGGCTGGGTTTTCAGGAGCGGTTTCATCGATTGTCAACGCCTTGCGCCAGCGTTTCAGGTGAGGGAAGTACATCTTCATCTGTCCGATGTATTCTTCCTTCGTGATGGGCTGCGGTAGTCCTTTGTTTACCTCGTCCACAAACTGGGCACAATGCTCAATCATCTCATCCATCGTGCAATCTTGGATGAACTTGCCATCCTTGTAGCAATAGATGCAATAATCTTCGTTTTTGCTTCCATCGGCATTGGTGCCGAGAATTTCGTTGGTAAGCGGCATTCCGCAACTTTGACAGAATTTTTGTTCCATGGTTAAACTATTTAAAAATCCATTTCTTTGTTTCATACCTAAACAACTGCAAAAGTAGTGTATTATCCATTCCGAAACGAAAATCTGATGTGGACAATTATATGGACATTGTGGCAATATACGCGAGATATATCTTTGTTTTCCATATTTTTGCAGCGAATCATAACGGAGCAGTTGTTTTATTATGGCAAGACCAACAAGCATAACGAAAGAAAAAATACTCGCTGCTGCTATTGACATCGTGAGAAAAGGCGGCACTTCCGCACTTACTGCCCGAAACCTTTCTTCGGCGTTGGGTTGTGGTGCCAATGCCGTTTTCTCGAAATTCGGCTCCATGGAAGGCGTTATGGAGGCCGTCCGCACCGATGCCCGTCACACCGCATCGGCAACGTCTTTCGAGGAGTATATCGACACAAACATAGGCTTCAAGCAGGAATGCCTCGATGCTATCAACCAGTCGTTTTCTTTGGAAGAAAGGGATGCGGAAATGCTTTATTATCAAATGGTTATTGTGGCATTGGGATTGGCACACACCTGCGTGGAAGGAGGCTCTGTGCTTCATCTGCAGCAGGTCGCGGCGGTTTTGGGCAAGAATGTCCGAGCCTTCCTGATGGTTATCCGCGCCGGTGCCGATGAGCGCGAATCTTTCGTGCCTCGTGAGGGTGCAGGACCCGAGGGCGATGTCGATTCCTATCTTCTGCTACATTCCCTTGCGAGCCAGAACCACCTGATACAAGAACTTCGTTCCAATCCTCGATATGTGCAAGACAACGAATGGGTTGAAATGGAACGTGTGTTCCGAAACAGTTTCTCGCTCACTCCAGAATCCCTTCAGGAGGAGCATCCCAACCTCACCCGTGGGGATGTCCGCCTGATCATGCTTTCCCGACTTCAGTTTTCCGTAACCGAGCAAGCGCTTCTTTTGGGCATATCTCCTGCCTCAGTCACCAAGGCGCGACAAAGGCTTAAGGCCAAGCTGGGTGCATGATGGGTCCTTCATGCTCTAAATTGTCAGTAACGGCGATGTCGCAGAAACTAAGTCCGCCCTTTTTGTTATTCACTATCACGTTGATGGCCATACGGTCGTATTTATACAGTTTCCCGTTCTGAGGCAACATGTAAAACTCCTCAATCTTTGATGCAGCCCTGCCAATGCACCAGCACAGTAGCATGTTGAACTTTAGCCCTTTTCGCCGACTTACCTTATAAAGCCGCGTCACGTCGAAGGTCTTGGTGAGCGTCACCATCGGCATGGGCGACTTCATCCATAGCTCAAATGCTTGTGCCCGATTCGTCTCCTGCGGGTTGATTTCTTGTTTCATTGTAGGTATGCCTTTTTGTCCATATCAATTCGGTCGCAAAACTAGCGCATTATCCATTCCGAAACGAAACCCATATGTGGACAATAATGTGGACAATGTGCATCCAAATCACCATTGAAAATGAAAAAAGATGTAGCTTTGCGGTGTAAATCAAACTTGAACGAGTGAAACGACGAAATTCGTTGTGAAATAATTAACTCATTCGTATTCTTGCAGCGTCAAAAACTAATAGTTGCAAGACAAAATAAACTAATAAAAACAACCAAAAAACAATGAAACTTTACAATAAAAATTGGAGTGTTTTTATTACTTTTTATGGTATTTATTTTGTTGAAATAGAAAAAGATTTGTATTTTTGCAGCGTCAAAAACTAATGTTGGCAAGACAAAATAAACTAATGTTAGTGAAGCAAAATAAACTAACAACAACGGCGCAAAATATACTAATATGGCAACAATACAAGAGAAATTGACGGAGTCGCTGGAAGTGCTGAAGGCGTATCAAGATGCCCATGGGGACAATTTAGTGATTCAAGGAGCGGACACGCTGGGACGGACACATACAGAGCGGTTGGTGAACAGCGGATACTTGCAAATGGTCATGAAAGGCTGGTATATCCCGTCGTCGCCAGGAAGCGAGGGCGATTCCACGGTGTGGTATGTGTCGTACTGGCACTTCATTACGGCTTATTTAGACAAGAGATTCAATGGGGCTTGGTGCCTGTCACCGGAGTTGTCACTTTATTTCCACAGCGGAAAGACGGTGATTCCCAGGCAATTGATAGTGCGCTGCGAGAAAGGGACGAACAACATCCTGCAACTGCCTTTCGGGACTTCGCTTGTCGATATCAAGGCGGCCCTGCCCCCAGAGGTGATGCAGGAACCGCGCTATGGAGTGCGGTTGTATCCGATGGCGTATGCCTTGCTGATGGTGGGGCCAGACTATTATCGGCGTGATGCGTTGGAGGCAAGGACTTGCCTGGCAAGCCTGCGTGACATTTCGCCCATCGTGTTGGCGGCCATCGATGGCGGCCATACCACCAGGGCGGGTCGCGTGGCAGGTGCGTTGCGCTCCATCGGACGTGTGGAGATGGCGGATGAGTTGTTGCGCATGATGCGCCAAGTGGGTCATGCGGTGACGGAGGAGAATCCGTTTGAGGAGAACGTGCAGATGAAGACCTTCGCCGAGTCGCCTTACGCATCCCGTATCCGCCTGATGTGGTTGCAGATGCGGAAGGTGGTACTGGACACATTGAAAGTTCGACCGGTGCAGAAAGACGCGGCATCGGTGCTGGCGATGATGGATGCGACGTATGTGAAGGACAGCTATAACTCCTTGTCGATTGAAGGCTATAAGATTACGGAAGGCCTGTTGGAGCGTGTTCGTAGTGGCAATTGGAACCCTGAGGAAAACGAGGAGGACATGGAACGCAGGAATGCCTTGGCTGCTCGTGGGTATTATCAAGCCTACGAACTGTTGAAACAAGGCGTGAAGGATTGCTTTTCGGGCAAGGCGCCCGCACAGTTGTATGTGAAAGGGCATCAGGACTGGCACTTTCAGTTGTTTGAGCCATGCATTAGGGCGGGCATAGTGAAGGCTTCGGATTTGATTGGGTACCGCAGGCATCAGGTATACATCCGAAACTCGATGCACACGCCGTTGAATCCTGACGCCGTGTTGGACGCGATGAGTGCCTTGTCGGACTTGATGACCGAGGAGGAAAATGCGCTGGTGCGTGCCATTTTAGGGCATTTCTTCTTCGTCTATATCCACCCCTACATGGACGGCAACGGCCGCACGGCGCGTTTTGTGATGAACAGCCAATTGGTGACGGCAGGCTACCCTTGGGTGGTGATTCCCGTGGAGCGCCGACAGGAATACATGGCAGCCTTGGAGCAGGCAAGTGTGCATGGGAATATTGAAGGGTTTGTGAGGTTTATTGGGAGGGAGATGGAAAGATAGCCATACAAACAACCAAAACAAGTCTAATTGAAAAATAAGATGTATCTTTGCCCCAAACAAAAACACCTCACCCCATGAATCACCCCATTCAAGAAGGCTATATGCCTTATCTCGGCTACCAGACCTACTACCGCATTGTCGGTGAGCCTTCAAGCAAGCCTGCACTGCTTTGTCTGCACGGCGGACCGGGCAGCACGCATAACTATTTCGAAGTGCTGGACCGCATTGCCGACACGGGCCGCCAGGTCATCTCCTATGACCAAATCGGCTGCGGCAATTCCTACCTCGACGGCCATCCCGAACTGTGGACCCAAGAGACCTGGATCAACGAGCTCATCGCCTTGCGCGAACACCTGCACCTCGACCAGCTCCACCTCCTTGGCCAGTCGTGGGGTGCCATGCAAGCCATCGCCTATATCATCGACTGCCAGCCCAAGGGCATCAAGTCGGTCATCCTCTCTTCGGGCCATGCCTCCAGCTCGCTGTGGGCCAGCGAGCAGCACCGCCTCATCAAATACATGTCGGCAGAAGACCAAGAGGCCATCCGCCACGCCGAAGCCACGGGAAAATGGGACGACCCCGACTATCTCCAAGCCAACGAGCATTACTATGAGCGTTATGTCATCAGCGTGGACGAAAACTCGCCCGAGTGTATCCGTCGCCCGAAACGCGCCGGCAACGAAGCCTACCTCTATGGCTGGGGACCCAACGAATACCAACCCTTAGGCGATCTGGCCGACTTCGAATACACCGACCGTCTGCACGAAATTACGCAACCCTGCCTGATTTGCAGCGGCACCCGCGACATCTGCACTCCCGTGGTGGCTGCCTCGCTCTACGAGAACATCCCCAACAGCCGCTGGGAAGTCTTCAAAGGCGCACGCCACACCTGCTTCGTCGAACAAACCGACAAGTATTGCAAGATACTGGAAAAGTGGCTGGAGGATAATGATTGAGACTCTGACCTTAGCGTCTAATAGTCTCCTGTCCCCTACTTACAATGCTCTAAAAAGCATGAGAAAATCGCTAAGCTATCCGAATCCGTCCTGAAAAGATATTCGGGATGCCATTGGACAGCCCACACGAAACGTTTTCCCGTCATTTGTGCCGCTTCGATGATGCCATCGGGCGCGACCGCCATCGGCATCAAACCGCTGCTTAGGTCTTTGACAGCTTGATGATGCAATGTGTTCACTTCCAATATGTTTTTGCGCAACAATGCCTGAAGGTCGCCGCTCAGCGTGACCTGATGCGTAGGAACGTCGTAAGGCTTGCCTTGTCGGTGGACAATCTCAGAAGGATGTTGCGAGGGAAGGTCCTGCCATAACGTACCGCCCAAAAATACGTTGATGAACTGAAGCCCTCGGCAGATGCCTAAAACAGCCTTGTCGGCTTGCAAGGCTTTAGAAAGCAGCAGCGACTCCAGCTTGTCTCGTTCCGGACTAGCAACGATGGTTCCTGTGGCATCCTTCATTCCATAAAGCTCTGGCGAGACATCCTGACCGCCGGTAAACAAGAACCCATTGCAGGTCTCCGCCATCTGATTTGCGTCCGACTCCGACATTTCAAGGGGCAAGACGACAGGGAGACCACCCGCAGCCTTGATACCCTCCAAATAATCCGGCAACATCCAAACACTTTGGCGTGCCGCATCCCAAAGTGGTGTAACACCGATCATTGGCTTCATGATTCTTCCTCCATCCTTAGTTTTTAATGCTGCCACAAAAGTAAACAAATTCTATTAGGGGACTTCTAAAAATCAAGCAAAAGAAAACTCCTACGGAGTACATGTTGAACAATTGTGTTTTGTTATTAAAAGAAAGCTCCTACGGAGCAATTTTAGAAGTCTTAATGAAAGGTTTCCGCATGTTCACGATGTCCATCACATTGCCGAAGATGCTGAAGACAGCGAATCCCATAAACAATGAAAGTACGGTGGTGACGATGATTCTAGAATGTTCACTCAACCACAACAGCATGACTGACTGTGCATTGAATGTGAAAAGCGGAATCTCGGCGGGCATGGAAAGCACGAAAGCGATAGTGATGGCACCACTGATGATACCCACGACAAAAGCTGCCACCATAGCCCATTTGTAGCAGCGAATTGTGGCCTCTTGGTGCTGTTTGACATACTCCACTGCATCCAAACGCTTGTTGAGCGATGCCATAAAGGCCTCGTTGTCATCGAAATGCGGTTGCTGGGCGAGGAAGAGTTCCTCAAGTTCTTTGTCTTTGTTCATGGCTTCAGTTTCTCCTTTAGTTTGTCGCGTCCGCGCGAGAGTTGTTTCTTTACGGCATCTTCCGAGGTATCGGTGACGGCCGCTATTTCCTTGATATTATAACCATTGAAATAAAATAGCGTGATAGCTGAGCGTTCCTTGGGCGGCAGGGTACGCAGGGCAAGATAGAGGTCTTGGTGCGCGAAGGAAGCATCGGCAGATGTGCTGCTGAGGAGTGCCCGTGCCTCATCAAGGCTTTCCGTGGTACGGCAACTGGCCTTGTGGTTGAGGAAGGTGTTGTGCGCAATCTTAAACAGCCACGAGCGGAACCTCCCCTTCTCCTGATAGCCCGCTGACGAAAGGTAAGCCTTGACCAATGCGTCTTGTGCAAGGTCGTCGGCTTCGTCCTTGTTGCCGCAACAGAGGTAGAGCAAGAAGCCTCGAAGTGCCTCCTGCTCTTGTTCCACAAGTTCTATGAATCTTTCGCGTGTCACGGATTAGGCCTGTGTGGTTGTTTTGCTTTCCTCGGCTTCAATCTCCTTGGCGAGCATCTTTCGACCTACACCATAGTTGATGATGAAAGCGGCACCCACGGCCAGCAAAATCACGCCGAAAGCAATGGCGGTCTCAACATCATCTGCCATGTGTATCTTCTGCGTATTGTTGCTTATTTTATTAATCAGGAAGATGCCAAATCCAATCAAACCGACACCTATTATGGAAGTGATGCAGCCCCAAAGCAGTTTCGAAAGCAGTTTCTCCTTCAAGAGCTTTTTCTTGGGCGACATCTTTTTGAGCAGTTCCTCGACATCCATATCGGGATTTTTCTCCAAGGCCGCCATGACGACTTGTGTGCGAGCGTTGGTCTCGTTCATTTTTCGTCGTGTTTCCATCCAAATGAAGATAATGGGGAGTACGCATCCGCATAAAATGATGGGTAACATGTTGATAAACTCCACCCAAATTACATTGCTATTCATTTTCTTTTCGTTTTAGTGTTAGACTTCTGTTTTCTTGAACCAGTTCGCCCTTATAACAAGTTAAGATGGCAAGAGGTGACGTCAGAAGAAAAATTTCATATATTATTCCATCGGTATTTCAGGATGCGGCACGGAAAGCGGTTGTCCTTTTTGGGAAAGGTAGAACATATCAAGAATTACCGGCACACTGCCTCGGTTCTCGCCGTGATGGATGGTGCCTACCATCTCCACGACTGCCTCGCCTTCGTGAACGGTCTTCTCTTTCCCGTCGAGGGTGATGATGGTAAGCTCGCCTTGCTGCACCACGCCGTAGTTCATCACATCGTGATGGTGCCAGCCCAACTTCTTTCCGGGAGGAAACACGTAACGGATGGCCACTAACTCAGGTCGCCCGATAGGGTAGTCAGGCATCTCGGCTCCATCCCAACTCTGCGACGTGCGCAGGAGTTCGGTAATTTGCACATCAACAACGCTGTCGTCTTGTTTTTCCATGGTTTTATATTTTTAGTGTAAATGGGTCACTGTTTTTCTGAATTCATCTGCAAAATTACGTCAATTTTACAAATTTATTTGTACATAAAAAATATTTGTACCTTTGCAAATCTATTACGAACAAAAGCAACAACTCAATTTCATTAGTATTAACCTAAAATTTATCATTATGAGAAAGCTTACATTGATTGCAATCGCAGCATTTGCAATGACCTTTGCTGCATGTGGAAACAAGGGCGCCAACACCAATTCCGATGCAGACAAAAAGACCAATGACGCTCCTGCCAAGGTGGCTTACGAGCAGATTAACATCGAGAAGTACGGAGTTACTTTCGACATTTTGAAGGGCATGCGCCGCACCGACGACCCCTCCAACGACAACGGTGGCATTTGGACGCTTGTTCCCGAAGACGACAACGATTTCCCCATCTACGCCACAGTGCAGGCTGGTGTGTATGAATCCATGTTTGGACCTTACGACGACGAAAGAATCCAAAGGGAATTCGATGAAGACATTCCTGCAGAGGCCGTGAAGAAGCTTGACCTTGAGAAGAAGGAGTACACTTACTCCGTCGCTGGAGAAATCAGCGAGTTCCACCGTGTCATCTTCAAGGACAACCAACAAATCAACATCATGGTTGCCTATACCGAAAGATGGGCTCCCAAACTCGGCGGCGAGGTCTGCGATCACATCCTGAACTCAGCCAAGTTCAATTAATCAGGAAAACACCCTGAAAATCCAAAAAGGCAGCATCCGTCTAAACGGGTGCTGCCTTTTTTTATCATCCCAGACATCGAATCCGAATCGGCATCGGCTGGTCAAATTCATGTCCTATTTATTCGATTGCCTGCGACGGCTGAGGTGCCAAAGGTGAGTATGATGGAGAAGGTTGTCGCGAGAAGCGTCAGCAAAAACTGTTTGGTATCGGACGAAGGTTTTTCTTTCATAGCTATTTTGTTTGAAATTTCATGTATCTATTCCATTCTTCTTGTAGGTCATCATTATGGTCTCCCATGAAGAACGTGGCTTGAAGGTCATCCTTGAAAGGCGTCCAGTTGCCGCAAATCACGCCGTCGTGGGCGATGATAGGCTGGAAGATGCCACTGTTGTTGTGCGCCTTGTGGCTATAATCGGGCGAGAGGACGATGTCGCGACTCTTGTAGCCGATGAGGTATTCGTCGTAAGGCGGAATCAGGAGATATTTGCCTTTGCGGAAACCACGGGTGCGGCAATCATCCGTAAAATAAAATTCCCTGCATTTTTGTTGTAGAGACGGTGTGCACACCGTCTCTACATGCAGGTAATCACCTAAAATCTCAATTCCCCGCCTACAATCGTTGATATTCAGCCCCGACCACCACACGAAATCCTCCAAGGTGGCAGGCTGGCGGCTCTGGAAATATTTCCGCGCAAGCATCGCCAAAGCCTCGTCGCGGTCCATCTTGACACGAGGCTTCACCTTGTCGGCAGCAAGGGCGTAGGTCGCCTTCATCGGTAACAGGTCGCCGCTGCAAAGCGTGCCTGACAGTTCGGCATAGCGGATGTGGTACGAAAGGCGATGCTCGTCCATGTGGATGTCTTTCTCTGACAAGGCTTCAACGAAGTCTTCCTTGGTCACGCTACCCTTGCCGGCAGCGGTTTGCACAAGGATTTCACGGATTTCCGTCACCTCCTCTTCGGGAATGCTGATTTTGTTGCTGTTCATCCACCCTTTGATGACCGCCAGCGCCTTCGCCGAACAAAGCTCGAGCAAAGGCCAATAGTCCTCAGCCGACACGAGTTGCCACGTGCCGCGCATCAGGTGCAGACGGATGATCTGTCCGCTGTCGAAGGCCTTTTTAAAGGCTTTGGCTGAGGGTTTCTTGGTCCGCATCGCCACCGCCCACCGCATCATGCGGTATTCCTGTGCCTGCATCGCACCCATATAATTCACCACCTCCTCAGGCTTGTCGAACTGCGGACAGATGAGCTGCTGGCTAAGAAGACGGAGGGCGACGGGATTCATGATGAAAGGCTTATTGGAACTTGGACATGAACTTCTCGCTCTCCACGACAAAACGCTCATGGAGGCCTTCACCGACAAGCGTTGTGCCTTCAAAACACTTCACCTCGAACACCAAGCGGCGGCGGTCCACTTCAACGAGTTCGGCATCGCAACGGATGGTGCTGCCCACCGGGCTGGCCTTCAGATGCTTGATGTTCACGGCGATGCCGACGGTAGTGTTGCCTTCGCCGATCTTGTCGCAAACGCCCATTAGGCAGGTCTTTTCCATCAGGGCAATCATGGCGGGGGTGGCAAACACCTCCAAGGCACCCGAACCATAAACGGCGGCAGTGTCTTTATGCTCAACCACAAGCTCTTCGCTGTGGCGCAAGCCTTTCAGGGTATCGAATTCTGTCATAGCTAGAATGTTGAAATTGACATTTCTTGAAGATGCAAAATTAAACAAAACTCCTTACCCTTGCTTGTAATTGCTGAAATAATCGTATTATTGCAATCAATTTTGAAAAAACAGCCTATACATTGTACCCAAACCAACCCAATTATCATGAAGAAACCGTTTTTTACCTTAATCCTCGCCCTTTGTTTTAGCACTTTATTCGGTCAAACCAATGGCCTCCAACATGTTATCGTGATGATGGCAGAACGCTACGACGACAGCCAACTGTCGCAAAAGACCGCCCTGATGACCAAGGAACAACGCCGTGATTTCGTCATCGCCGAGCGAAAGGCGTTTTGCCAGGCCTCGCAAGCCCAAGTGCTTGATTTCCTTGAAGGTTATAAGAGCAGCAACATAGTCAGCGACCTGAAAACCTTCTGGTCGTTCAACGGATTCAGCTGCTCGGCCACTGCCGATGTCATCTCACAATTGGCTGAGCGCAAGGATATTGCCATGATTATCCCCGATGAGATGCGCCCCATGATTCCTAACTACGAAAAGGCTCGTCCTGTCACTACAAAAGCCAACGCCTGGCACGTCGACAAGGTCAACGCGCCTGCGGTGTGGAGCTACAACGGCACGGGCTATACGGGCAACGGCGTCATCATCGGCCACATCGACACGGGCGTCAACTACAACCACGTCGACATCGCCAACAGCATGTGGGACGGCGGCAGCGCCTTTCCTCACCACGGCTACGACGTCTTCTATCAAGACGACGACCCCATGGACGACGATGGTCACGGCACCCACACCGCTGGCATCTTGGCGGGACAAGGCACGGCAGGCACCCAAACGGGCATCGCTCCGGGAGCCAAAATCATGTCCATCAAGGTTTTGGGTGAAGACGGTCAAGGCGAAGCCACCCACCTGATCCAAGGTGTCGAGTTTGCCTTGGAACACGGGGCCCACATCCTCAACCTCTCGCTCAGCGACGTCGGCGCCGGCCCCTGCTATTACTACCGCGACGTCTTCGCCACCTGCCTCGACGCTGGCGTGGCGGCGGCTGTGGCCTGCGGCAACGAAGGGCAGACGCAATACACCTACCCTGTCCCTTACAACATCAGCGCCCCTGGCAACTGCCCTCCGGCATGGCTCCACCCCGACCAAAGGAACCTCATCGAAGGCGGCCTGACCTCCGTCATCAGCATAGGCGCCACCGACTCCAACGACACGCACTGCGGCTTCTCGTCGGTCGGACCAACGACATGGTCATCGGGCAGCAATGTCGGAAGTTATAACGACTATCCCTACGAAAACGGCGATGTCAACCAGCCCGGCTTGATACGTCCCGACATCTCGGCCCCAGGCGCCAACATCACCTCGTTGAACGCCCTGACCACCAACGGCTACACCGAGATGGACGGCACCTCGATGGCAACACCTTGTGTGGCAGGTGTGCTGGCCATGCTGCTTGAAGCCAACCCCGAGCTGAGTCCCGCCGAATTGGACTCCATCATCGAGCTTACCTCGGTGCGCGTCGGCAACACCATGAAAAACAACCGCGTAGGCTCGGGTCGTATCGACGCCTTAGCCGCCATGAATGCCCTGTTCCACCACGGCCCGACCAACCTCACCGCCGACTTCGACGGCGAGCAGGTCGTCCTCAACTGGACCGCCGCCCCCGAAGGCATCTCCTACCACGTCTATCGCGACGGCATACGCATCGCCAACAGCCTGACGGCGACCACCTATACCGACCACATCAACTATGCGGGTTTTTATACCTATTATATCATCGCCCAGCTGGAAAACGACATGACCTCACTCCCCTCCAACTACGTCACCCTGACGAAGGCAGTCGAGGTTGAGGCCGAAGTCATCAACAACATGCGCGTGTCGCTGTCGTGGAACCTGCCTGCAGGCCTCTACGAGGGCTTCGAGTCAGGCGACTTCTACCAAAACATGTGGATCAACGACGCCACCAGCCCTTGGGTCATCACCACCACGCAACCCAACACCGGCACGTATTGCGCCAAGTCGACCAACACAGGGATGTTCTCCAACAGTAAGATCTCGTTGGCGGTCAACCTGCCCACATCTTGCGTCGTAAGCTACTATGCCCGCGTCAATTGCTTCCCTCTCAACGGCTGCGGCTTCTTCGTCGATAACGTGCAATACGGCGAGACCTTGAAAGACGATGTGCCGTGGACGCGCTACACCGTCGCCATCAGTCCCGGAAACCACATCTTGGAATGGAAATACTCCAATCAACTCGCTGAGGGAGAATACGATAACGCCTTCTATATCGACGACATCACCGTGGGCAATGCCTTTGACATCTATCGTGCCAACTGCGACGGCAGCGACGCCGAGCTGATTGCCTCAAACATCGCCGACGCCCATTATGTGGATTATGGTTGGGACGCCCTGCCCATTGGGCAATACAAATACGGCATCAGCACCGATGGCGGAAACACCATTGCTTGGTCGGAATGTTTGGACAAGGAAGTGATGGCTGTTGATGAGAATGACGCAATGGAAATCAAGGTTTATCCTAATCCTACAAATAATGTATTGTTTGTAGAGACGCGATTAATCGCGTCTCTACCAGCGAAATACATCATCACCAACGTGACAGGACAAACGCTGCTATCAGGCCATATCACCAATGAAACCCAGCAAATTGATGTGACGGGTTTGGCTGAGGGAATGTATTTCGTTAGGATTCAAAACAATAGCAAGACTATTATCAAGAAATTCTGTATTGTAAAGTAAACACACTATTGAGATTCCCCTGCGGGGAATGGCATGTTTGTTATTGTGTATACAGCGGCGGCAAGAGCAAGTTACCCCAAAGTAGCACCTCATGCCGCCGCAGTTTACATACATATTACAACTCCATTCCCGAAGGGAATCTCTCACTATCAATCCTCCTCTTCCAAGAAGAAAATCTCCTCAACGGGTTTTCCAAACACCTGCGCCATTTTCAAGGCCAAGACCGTGGAGGGCACATACCGCCCTGATTCGATGGCATTGATCGATTGTCGGCTCACTCCGATGAGTTTGGCCAAATCTTCTTGCGTGAGGTTCTTTTCGGCCCGCGCCACTTTCAAGCGGTTCTTCATTGGGCGCGACGGTTATTTTTCCAACAATTTCACCAAATCCGCTTCCAATTCCTCTTCCATGCCCTTGCCGAAACCAACGTGCATCTTCGCTATCTTGCCCTCGCGGTCGAGGAAATACAAGGTCGGATAGCCCGAAACGTGATAAGTTTCAGCCAATTCGCGCTCAGAAAAAAGAATGGTGTAGTTGATGCCACGCTTGGCCAAGAAATCGGCCATCTCGTCCTCAATTGGGTCGTCAATCGGGTCGATGCCGAGCATGACAAAGCCTTTGTCCTTATATTTGTCGTAAAGACTTTGCAACACGGGCATGGCCGCACAGCACGGGGCGCACGACTTGTAGAAGAAATCGAGCAACACCACCTTGCCTTTCAGGTCGGCGAGGCTTATGGTGTCGCCGGCGAGTGTGGGCAGCGACCAATCCGGGGCAAATGTGCCTTCAGCCAACGGTTCGGGTTCCTTATACGGCTCGTAATCCTTCAATTTCACCTCGGCGGGAATGGATTCCAAGGTCAGTCTGGATTCGTCAACAATCGTATCAAAGGCAAGCAGCTTGAACTCATCGTATTGATACATCGTGTCTTGCTGTTCCACAATGTCGAAGGCTATGGAGTATTGTATGGGCAAGTAATCCTCCTTGTCAATCCAAAGATTGATTTCATAGCGGATGGTCTGCATACCGAAAATGCTGTCGGGTTCTTCGTCTGGCGTGCCGAGGATGTCAACGAGATAACAGGACTTCCCGTCCAATTTGGTCTCCGACATGGAATAGGTGTATGTGGAATCGGCCAAGCTTGCCTCACTTGGGACCGGATAGCAACTTTTGGTGGTCAAGGGTTGATAGAAAGTGCGGTTGTGTCGCCCAGCGATGATGTCGTCGGCCCACAAGTCGCACAATATGATAGTACCTGTAGTGTCCTTATAATAAACATATTCCTCGCCAGTGTAAAGGAAATGGTAGCGCCAATCGCCGAGCAAGTCTTCATCATAATAATGAAAGGCCTTCCCGAAAATGAGGTCATACGGCAGTTTCTTGAAGTCGCAGGTGTAGCGATTCAAGGTTGTGTCGGAATGAGACATGTATTTCTTTCGGACTTCCATGACATAATGCCCTTGTTGGATGGACTGGCATTTTTGGTAGGATTTCCGAAGGACTTCTTGGACGGTAGGCTCAGGCTTACTCGTACAGCCCACAAGCATAGCCACGATGATGGCCAATACCATTGTGAATTTGATTAGGTGTTTCATTTTATGTTTGTTTTTAGAGTTTGATACTGCAAAAGTAAAGTAAACTTTTCAATTAGACAAATTAATTTGTCATTTTTTTAATTATTCTTTTTTGGCATGGACTTACGTCGCCTGCCGAGTGGTCTGTCGTCCCTACGGGACTACAATGCGCCGCAAAGTCCTGTGGGGACGACGGATAATAGGCAGATGGTGTCAACCCTTGCCGACAGAAACATCAATTTTCGCAAAAGCCGTCCATCCGCCCGATTTTTTTCCTATTATTGCAACAAAATTTGCGATCATCATGTCAAACGAATCCATCATACAAGTTTTTGAAGGCAAAAATATTCGTATTGTTTGGAACGAACAAGAAGAAAAATACTATTTTGCGGTGGCAGATATTGTTCAGGTTCTGACAGATACCACAAATCCAACCGACTATTTGAAAAAGATGCGGCAACGAGACAAGGAGCTTTCCAAAGGGTGGGGACAAATTGTCACCCCCCTTTTGTTCCAAACCGCCGGTGGCAAGCAAAAAATCAACTTTGCCGACCTTGAAGGCATTTTCCGCATCATCCAGTCCATCCCCTCAAAGAAAGCCGAACCCGTAAAACAATGGCTTGCCGAAGTGGGAGCACAGCGCGTCGACCAAATGATTGACCCCGAGTTGACTTTCCAAATGGCCGTGGCCGACTATCGCCGTCAAGGGTATTCCGACCAATGGATTAACGAGCGGATGAAATCCATCTTGACGCGCAAAGCCCTCACCGACGAATGGGAGCGTGTTGGCGTCAAGGAAAAACAAGAGTTTGCCATCCTCACCAACATTCTCACCAAGGCTTGGAGCGGGATGACAACAGGCCAATACAAGGCCTTCAAAGGCTTGACCAAAGAGAACTTGCGTGACAACATGACCAGCGTGGAAGTGGCGCTGAACACTTTAGCCGAGGCTTCCACCCGTGAACTTTCGCAACAGCGTAATCCAAAAGGCTTTGAACAAAGCAAACAAACTGCAAAAGATGGCGGAGGCGTGGCAAAAGCAGCAAGAGACCAATTGGAGAAACAATTAGGCCGCAGCATCATCTCACCCGCTAAGGCCAGCGACTACCTGCAACCTGCCGAAGACGTTGATGCCAAAGAACTGACAGATGGTAAAGAATAATTTGAAAACATTCACAATATGGAAAACGACCAATTCAAACTGCCCGAGAACGCGCAACGCGAACTGAAACCGGGCGAAGAGTACGAGCCGATACTCTCGAAAAACAAGAAGTACCAGGAAGTTACAGTATGGTCGGTGTGCATCGGCCTGCTGATGACCATCCTGTTTTCGGCTGCCGCTGCCTACCTTGGCCTGAAGGTCGGGCAGGTGTTTGAGGCCGCCATTCCCATCGCCATCATCGCCATCGGACTGACGGGACTGGCCCGCAAGAACGACGCGCTCTCGCAAAACGTCATCATCCAGTCGATTGGCGGTTGCTCGGGCGGCGTGGTGGCTGGTGCCATCTTCACCCTGCCTGCGCTCTACATCCTGCAAGGCAAGGGCTATCAAATCGAAATCAACTTCTGGCAGGTGTTCATCGCCTCCTTGCTGGGCGGCATCTTGGGCATCCTGTTCCTCATCCCCTTCCGCAAGTACTTCGTCAAGGAGCAACACGGCAAGTTCCCCTTCCCCGAAGCCACAGCCACCACACAGGTGTTGGTCAGCGGGCAGAAGAAGGGCAAGGACTCCTTATTGCTGGTTGTCAGCGGCTTGATTGGCGGTTTGTACGACTTCATCGTGTCGACCTTCGGCTGGTGGTCGGAGACCCTCTCCACCCGTATGATGGGTTGGGGTGCGGCCTTGGCCGACAAGGCTAAGCTGATGTTCAAGGTGAACACAGGCGCGGCAGTGCTCGGCTTGGGCTACATCATCGGCCTGAAATACGCCTTCATCATCTGCTGCGGCTCCATCTTGGTTTGGTTCATCATCATCCCAGGCATGAACCTCATCTGGGGCGACCAAGTCGTCGACCTGATGAACGCAGGCATCACCGCCACCATCGGCTCCATGGCACCTGAAGAAATCTTCAAAAACTACGCTCGCCACATCGGCATCGGCGGCATCGCCATGGCGGGTGTCATCAGCATCATCAAGTCGTGGGGCGTGATTAAGTCGTCGGTGGGCCTCGCCGCCAACGAGTTCAAGGGCAAGAAAGCCTCGGTGGAAGCCGTCGACCGCACGCAACAAGATATCCCCATGAAGACCATCGTCATCGGCATCGTGGCCGTACTCATCGTCACCTTCTTGTTCTTCTGGTTCGGCGTGGTGCACAACGTATGGCATGCTTTAATTGGCATTTTGGTCGTGGCCGTCATCGCCTTCCTGTTTACGACGGTGGCCGCCAATGCCATCGCCATCGTGGGCAGCAACCCCGTGAGTGGCATGACGCTGATGACCTTGATTTTGGCCTCGTTGGTGATGGTCGCCGCCGGACTGAGCGGTCCCAGCGGCATGACCGCCACTTTAATTATAGGTGGTGTGGTCTGCACGGCCTTGGCAGTGGCTGGTGCCTTCATCACCGACTTGAAAGTAGGTTATTGGATTGGCACGACGCCCAAAAAACAAGAGATCTGGAAGTTCGTCGGCGTGGCCGTGGCTGCTCGGCTTCGTGGGCGACGGCGCCTTGGTCGCACCGCAAGCCAACGCCATGAGTGCCGTCATCGAGCCGATGATGTCGGGCGGTAGCGCCCCGTGGCTGCTCTACGGCATCGGTGCCGCCATCGCCTTGATCCTCAACTTCTGCAAGGTGCCTGCATTGCCCTTCGCCTTGGGTATGTTCATCCCCATCGACCTCAACGTGCCGCTGCTCATCGGTGGCGCCATCTCGTGGTTCGTCAGCTCGCGCAGCAAGGACCAGAAACTCAACGATGCCCGCTACAATCGTGGCACCCTCATCGCCTCGGGCTTCATTGCCGGTGGTGCCTTGATGGGTGTGGTGAGCGCCATCCTGAAGTTCGCCAACGTGGATGCCGTGGCCCGCACTGCCGACGGCACGCCGTTTGCCGAGCTGCCCGTGGCCGGCCTCATCGCTTTGGTGATGTACATCGCCATCATCGCCTACATGATTTGGGACTCGAAGCGGGCAAAGGTCGAAGAGTAATCTTCACCATTCTTTATCAACATAGACCGCCTTGGAATGCCAAGGTGGTCTTTTTTTTACTTTAATACCTTATTTTTTTTTAATCTCCCGACGAGGAAACCCATATCTCCCGACGAGGAAACCCATATCTCCTGACGAGGAGACCCATATCTCCCGACAAGGAAACCCATATCTCCTGACAAGGAAACCCATATCTCCTGACGAGGAAACCCATATCTCCCGACGAGGAAACCCATATCTCCCGACGAGGAGACCCATATCTCCCGACGAGGAGACCCATATCTCCCGAGGGGATGACCAAAGGCAAAAAAGAGGGCATGTGCCGAGCGTTAAGTTATTTTTCCTATTTTTGCAGTTTCACTTCTTCTCGAAAGAAAAACACTCATAATATGAAAAGACTTACTATGATTTTGGCATTGCTGCTGATGGTGGCCATGCCGATGATGGCCGAGCGCGTAAGCCCTGAAACGGCTCGCAAGGTGGCCACGACCTTCTTGAACAACAACGGTGCAAAATCGGCCCAGCTGACCGACCTCTCGAAAGCCGCCGGATTTGCGAACCTTTACATCTTCAACGGTGAAGAAGGCTTTGTGGTGATGGCCGCCGACGATTGCGTGCAGCCTATTTTGGGGTATTCGCTGACTGGGAAATTCGTCGCCGAAAACTTGCCCACCAACGTCAGCGGCTGGCTGCAAGGCTATAACGATGAGATACAATATGTCATTGACAGCAAGATGAAGGCCACGGCGGAGACTGCCAAGTTGTGGAAAGAGTTAACTAAGGGAAACAGTAAGGTGGCTAAAGCAGCCGTCGTGGTTACCCCGCTGATTCAGACCAAGTGGAACCAGAACAAATACTACAATAGTCTTTGCCCAGCAGTAAGTGACGGCCCCGACGGCCATGCATACGTAGGCTGCGTGGCTACTGCCATGGCACAGGTTATGAAGTTTCACGAATACCCTTCGAAAGGCAATGGCTCACATAGCTATACTTGGCAAGAACAAACCCTAGGAGCTAATTTTGGTACAACCACATACGATTGGGCCAACATGAATGATTACTACGAGTATTATTATGACGACAACGGAGCCATTCATCGGCTTTCAGATCCATCTTCTGCTGAAATCCAAGCGATAGCGACACTCATGTACCACTGCGGCGTTTCGGTCAACATGAATTACGGAGGAAACAGTACAGGAGGCAGCGCAGCAGCCACAGCCTATGTTGCCAACGCATTGAAAAATTATTTCAATTATAGTTCTACAGCACAATACAAGCAGAAATCAGGCTTTACTGACGCCGATTGGATTGCTATGGTAAAAGCAGAATTGGACGCCTATCGTCCATTGGAATACGCCGGCCAAGACCCAAACGGTTCAAGTGGACACGCTTTTGTTTGCGACGGCTATGATGACCGTGATTATTTCCATTTCAACTGGGGATGGTCGGGTAACTATGATGGCTATTTTTCCCTCAACAATCTGAACACAGGAGCCAACAACCAATCCGGTCAAGGCAACGGTGTATATACACGAGACCAATCTGCTGTTTTCGGCATCCAACCCAATTACAACAACCAATATGCCCCATCTAACCTTGTGGCGACTCTTGTTCAAGCTTCTGGAGTACGCAATGTTAACTTGAGTTGGTCGGCGGCAACAAATGCCAATTCATATAAAGTCTACCGCAACAATATGATTATTGGAACTGTTTCATCCACCACTTTGAGTTTTACGGATGCTCACATCCCTTATGGTAGCTTCACATATTTTATCAGAAGTGTTGATGCCAATGGCAACCTTTCACAAGCCTCCAATTCCGAAGATATCACCTTGGAATTCCCAGCCCCAAGCAACTTGTCTGCCCAATTCAACGGGAACTCAGTTGCATTAACTTGGGACGGTTCTGCTCAAGCCTCTTCATACAATCTTTATTGCAACGAGGCCTTGATTGCCAATGTAAACACCACTTCGTATACACATGCTAACCCTGCTTTCGGCGATTTGACTTATTTTGTGAAAGGTGTCGATGATTTGGGAGATGAATCAGAAGCCTCTAACACGGTTACATTAACCCATGCATACGGAGGCCCCGTAGTCAACGACCTGACAGCCAGGCTTTCAGGAAACAACATACAAGTTTCATGGACCCCATTGACAGGAGAATCCGCAACATTGAGATATGCCACAATACAAGGAAGCTATTATATCGGTGGCTACACAGAAACCAGTAACTACTGGGCGGTTAGATTCCCAGCTTCATTATTAGTTGATTATGCAGGAATGGCACTGGTTTCAATTTCCAACTATATTGCAAAAGCAGGGAATTATTATTTGTATGCTTACCAATGTACGACAAACATTCCGACTGGAGAAACTATCATCTCAAACTCCGGTCCTTACAACCTTTCAACTGGCAATAAGACCATATCCTTCGACCCTGTCTATTTGGACCCGACCAAAGATTTATGGGTGGTTTTCAAAACAACCGACATTGATGGTCCAATAACTATGGTTTCAACATCAACTGAAGAAGGGAATTACTATTCTTATAATGGCACATCATGGAATCAATGGGAAGGCCGCACTTGGCCCATAGCAGCAGGCATCACCGATGGCACCTATACCTACAACCTCTACCGCAATGGCGAAGCCATCGCCACCGCAATGAGCGGGACAACCTATACAGACCCAAACCGCAACAATGCAGCCAATTACTACACAGTGACGACCAATTATTTTGGAAGAGAGTCAGCGGCCTCAAATGGTGTAGGCCTCACCCTCGGCACGGCTTCGCTTAGCAGCTTGGAACTCGGCGAAAACGACCAAATGACCATCACCGAAGGCAGCAAACTCACCGTCAGCGGCACGCTCAGCGATGTGAACGCCAACAGCCTCATCCTGGAAAATGGCGCACAACTGGTCAATGGTTCCAACGGTGTGCTGGCCACAGTGAAAAAGACGGTCACGGCCTACACTCAAGAAGGTGGATGGAATCTCATCGCGTCACCCATCGCCGACGGCATTACGCCGAGCAGCGACAACGGATTGCTTACCAACAGTTACGACCTCTATACCTTCGACCAAAGCCAAGACCTCGAATGGCGCAACTACGAAGCCGAGGCTTTCTCTATCGAGAACAAGACCGGTTACCTATATGCCAACAGCGGCGACCTAACCACCATTTCCTTTGCCGGTGCCCTTGCCAACACTGCCACGCCAACAACGCTGGCCTATGATGGCAATGCAACATGGGAAGGCTTCAACCTCATCGGCAACCCCTATCCCTGCAATGCCTACATCGACAGGAGCTTCTATGTCTTGAACACAGATGGTTCCGACTTCACCTTGGGCAGCAATCCCATCACCCCATGCTCTGCCATCTTGGTGCAAGCACAAAACTCCGATGACAACAGCGTCACCTTCAGCAAGGAAGCCCTCGACAAAAAAGTCAGCATCGTGGCCAAACTGACGACGATGGACGCCAAAGGCGAAAGGGTCATCGACCAAGCAAGGGTCTGTTTCGACGAAGCCGACCAACTGAGCAAATTCACGATGGGCCAAGGCACGGCGCGGATCTACATCCCACAAGGCAACCACAACTATGCCGTGGCCTGCGCCAACGGCGAGAACGAGATGCCGCTCAACTTCAAGGCAGTCAAAAACGGCACCTACACGCTCGCTTTTGAAGTCGAGAACCTTGATTTGGACTATCTGCACCTGATTGATAACATGACGGGCGAGGAGGTTGATGTTTTGGCTATGCCAACCTACACCTTCGAGGCCAAGACATCGGATTACGCTTCGCGGTTCCACTTGGTGTTTGCTGAAAACGAAACGGAAGGCGCTTCGACAGGCTCAGCGGCCTTTGCCTATATCACCGATGGCGAAATCATTATCAACGTGGCGGACGCATGCAATGCTTCTCTACAGGTGGTGGATATGATGGGACGCGTGGTCTTAGCAGGAGACGCGATGAATCGCGTCTCTACAAACGGGATGACGGCTGGCGTGTATGTCCTGCGCCTCATCAATGGCG
The DNA here is from genome assembly GCA_902799345.1 of uncultured Bacteroidia bacterium. Taxonomy (GTDB): domain Bacteria; phylum Bacteroidota; class Bacteroidia; order Bacteroidales; family F082; genus Limimorpha. The sequence goes on from CADBZW010000006.1 coordinate 95,115, forward strand.
AACAGGTGAAGACGCAGAAAATGATTATCGAATAATGCATTTATTGAAAATGAAAAAAACGTTCACCTTCTTCATCGTCTTGTTTTTATGTCTGGGCGATAGTTATCTGAACGCCCAAAACTATTGGCCTTCCAAAATCAGTCCAGAGCTGACGGGAAAAATGGAACAAATCGTGGATCCTGACTCCATGTTCCGTATCGTCATCGTGATGAACGAGCAATATGACGCCAAGAAAAACAACAGGCAGACATTATACCTAAATAAAGAGCAAAAAAGGGCGTTTGTCATTGACGAATTGCAACAACTTTCAAAAAGAGGGCAAAAGGACCTGCTTAACGACTTGCAGCAAGGGCAGCGAGCGCACCTCATCGGCGACATCAAATCGTTCTGGATTTTCAACGGCATCAGCTGCACTGCGACCAAAGAGATGATCCATGCCATTGCCGAGCGCCCGGACGTGGGTCTCGTCACGAACGAACAATACAACAGCATCCCTGAAGGCGAGTACACTCAAGAGATGATAATGGAGAAAGCTGCCAACCAATGGAATGTCGACAAAGTCAACGCACCTGCCGTTTGGGATTTAGGCTATACCGGCAAGGGGGTCATCGTAGCCGTCATTGACACTGGCATAAACTACGACCACACCGACATCAAAGACAACATGTGGGATGGTGGAGAAGAATTTCCGAACCACGGCTGGGATTTCTTGAATAACGACAACGACCCGATGGATGATGTCGGCCATGGCACACACTGCGCTGGCACCGTTTCGAGTTATGGAACCAACGGCAAACAATGCGGCATTGCCAAAGACGCGAAAATCATGGCATTGAAGGCTTTGGGGACAGGGGCAAGTCCCCAATCGGCAACATGGTCCAGCATTGAATTTGCTATATCACACGGCGCTGACGTTTTGAGCATGTCACTCGGTTCAAAAGGTAAAAGTGGATATTGGGCCGACAGAGCCGTCATGGAAAATGTGCTCCATTGTGGAGTTGTGGCATCTGTGGCTGCTGGCAATGAAGGCAACAATTCCAATTATCCTGCCCCATTCAATGTCAGGTCTCCTGGCAATTGCCCTTCGCCATGGCAGCATCCCGACCAAACTTTGGCAGGTGGGCATACCGCCGTGGTGACGGTGGGTTCCGTCGACTCAAACGATGTGCGTGCCTCTTCCTCTTCACATGGGCCGTCGACATGGACAGAAGGCGCAAATATCGGAAACTATTACGACTATCCTTGGACTTCTGGCGATTCCCACAATATCGGACTTATCAAGCCCGACATTGCAGCGCCTGGAGTCGAAATCATCTCGCTGGACTATTCGGGCAACACTGGCTATACAAGCATAAGCGGCACTTCGATGGCTACCCCTTGCGTTGCAGGCGTCATGGCTCTGATGTTGGAAGCCAACCCCACCTTGTCGCCATTGGAAATCGATTCCATCATTGAGACGACTGCCGTCGCTTGCGCCGGACAAACCACAAAAAACAACTACTATGGTTCGGGGCGCATCAACGCCTTGGCCGCCATTAACCACATACTCGGCGCATGCGAGGCTCCTACCAACCTGACAGCTGTTATAAACGGATTTGATGTATCTTTACAATGGAATGCCGCCACCAATGTCAGCACCTACCGCGTTTATCGCAATGATGTGATGATTGCGTCCTCCGTTTCGGGCACGACCTACCTTGACGAAAACGCGCCCGCTGGAGAAAACACATATTACGTCAGAGGCAACGGCAGCAACGGACAAGCCTCATTGCCCTCAAACACAATCACCGTCACCATTGCTGCATCACACACGCCAAACCTTCTCAAGGCAAAGGAAATCAACACGACAGACAAGACTGTCGAATTACAATGGAACCTGCTTTATTATGGCAACAAGATGTCATTCTATTATAATGTTGGAGAGCCACACATCGCGGCACAAGTCTATCCGACCTCCATCCTCCATTCTTATGCAGGGATGCAAATCGAGCACATCTATTTCATTGGAGCGCACGCGAATGCAGCTTTCACAGTCAGACTTTATGAAGGCAATGCCACGACACCCGGCATGCTTGTCCATCAAGGCACTGTGAGCACCACCGAAGATGACCAGTTGATGGATTATGTCGTAGATCCACCTGTTCAAATCAACCCCAATCAACCTTTGTGGCTAACCATAGAGACCTCCGACAATCTAATGATTGGCAGATACACAGGCAGCAGTGACGCCTTCTTGTTAAGTTATCCCGATGAGGCATTTTGGTTACCCCAGACAGGATTCTCTTGGCTGTTTCAGATGAGCCTTGGCGAAACCAATGGATACAAACACAAACTCTACCACAACGGGGCAGTTGTCGCATCAAACATCAACCAGCCCCACTATACTGTCGAATACCAACAAGGCATCAACACTTTCCAAGTCAGTGCTTATACGGACGGGTATGAGTCGAGGCCGAGCAATTCCATTATTGTGGTTGACGGCAATGGTAGCACCAATGGACTCACTCTAGAGGAAAACGACCAACTCTACGGCTTGTCGGGTAGCTGTCTCACCATCAGCGGTGCCCTCGTCAACACCAACCCTGACAACCTCATCCTCGAAGACGGCGCACAACTCATCAACGGCAGCGAAGGCGTGAAAGCGACCGTCAAAAAACACATCATGCCTTACTCCGAAGATAAACAAGACGGCTGGAACCTGATTGCTTCGCCCGTGACGGAAGACATCACACCCACTATCGACAATGGCATCCTTTCGTCTAATTACGACCTGTATTACTTCGACCAATCCGGCACCGACGACAACGGCAAAGCCAAGGAATGGCGCAACTTCGAAGCCCTCCCTGATTCCAAGATTGAGCACAAGACAGGCTACCTCTATGCCAACAGCGAAGAAACCACGCTGTCGTTTGCTGGCACACTCGCTGGCATAGCGGAAGATACCGAGTTAACCCTAAACGCTGGCACCGACTTTGCAGGCTTCAACCTCATCGGCAACCCCTATCCTTGCAATGCTTATGCCAACAAGCCCTTTTATGTGTTGCAATATAACCAAGAAGAAGACAACACCTCTTTTGTACCGGGTAGCAACCCCATCCCGCCCTGCTCGGCCATTCTGGTGCAGGCACAAAACGACGGGGAAACGGTCAGCTTCAGCAAAACGCCTATCGCAGAGCCATCGTCCATCGTCATGCATCTCAGCGAACAAAAACTCAGGTCCAACACCACTCTTGACGAAGCGCGCATCAGCTTCGAGGAGCAGTGCCAACTGACCAAATACACCTGGGGCAAAGCCGCCTCGACCATCTACATCCCACAGAACGGACAAAACTTCGCCGTGGCCTGCGCCAATGGTCAAAACGAGATGCCGCTCAACTTCAAGGCTGCCAAAAACAGCACCTATACGCTTGACTTCAAGGTTGAGAACATGGAAGCCGACTACCTCCACCTCATCGACAACATAACGGGAGCGAATGTCGACCTCTTGGCCACACCAAGTTACAGCTTTGAGGGGAAGACCGACGACTATGAATCCAGATTTAAGCTGGTGTTTTCCAACTACGAGGACGCGAAAGATAACAATGTTCATTTTGCATATTATGCCGACGGTGAGATCCGTCTGGTAGAGACTTGCCATGGCGCGTCTCTACAGGTGGTGGATATGATGGGACGTGTGGTCTTAGCAGGAGACGCGATGAATCGCGTCTCTACAAACGGGATGACGGCTGGCGTGTATGTCCTCCGCCTCATCAACGGCGAGAAGGTGAAGACGCAGAAGATCGTGATCGAATAAAGGCCCTTCGACAGGCTCAGGGACCTAATTTTTCACTATCTTTGCGCCTCAATTTCTAGCATAGTGGCAAGCATTTCACAACAACTCTATAAGAATGATGCCCACATCGACGCGATAGTCAAGGCTTTGCGCGATGGCGGGCATTTGCTGTGTTCCAATCTCGTGGCCTCGTCGAAGGCCTTCGTCGTGGAAGAGACCTTCCGTCAGATAGGCGGCCAACACCTCATCGTTTGTGCCGACAAGGAAGACGCAGCCTATTTCTACAACGACCTTGAGAGCCTCCTTGGCGAGCGTGGCATGGACTACAGCAAGAAGCAGGTACTCTTCTACCCCACCTCTTACAAACGTCCCTACGAGCCAGAGAAGCCCGACAACACCTATATCCTCTCGCGCACCGAGGTGCTACAACGCGTCTCCACCTCGGAGCGCAAGACCTTGATAGTGAGCTATCCCGAAGCATTGAGCGAAAAGGTCTTCACCCGCAAGCTGCTGGCCAAGAACACCTTCAAGATCAAGGTGGGCGACAAGGTAAACCTCGATTTCCTCACCGATTTGCTCTACGACTACGAGTTTGAGAACGTCGACTTCGTGGTGGAACCAGGGCAATTTGCCATCCGTGGCGGCTTGGTCGACGTGTTTTCCTTCGCCAACGACTACCCTTACCGCATCGAGTTCTTCGGCGACGAGGTGGACAGCATCCGCAGCTTCAACATCGCCGACCAGCTTTCGATCGAGCAACTGAAACAGATCGTGCTGCTTCCCAACATGCAAGAACGCGCCTTCATCGAAGACCGCGAGGCCATCCTGCAATACCTGCCCGACACGACCGCCGTCTGGCTCACCGACATGGCCTTCTTCGCCTCGCAGGTCGACAAGGAATACGACCGCGCCGTGGAAGCCTTCGAGAAGATGCAAGAGCAGGACGAGGAAGTGAAGGCTCTGAAACCCGGACAACTGTTCAGCAAGTCGGAAGAGTTGCTTGATAACCTTATAAAACACCCCACGGTTGAGTTTGGCGTTTCCAGCAAACTGATACCCACGTCGCCCATAGATTCCCGCCAACCCACCAACCAGCGCGGGAATGACATGGGCGATGAAAACTGCCAACTGACAACTGAACAACTGACAACTATCAACTTCCACACCAAGCCCCAGCCGATATTCAGCAAGAACTTCAACCTGCTCATCGACGACATTGCAGCGCATAAGGAGGAAGGCTACCGCGTCATCGTGTTCTCCGAGAGCAGCAAACAACTCTCTCGTATCCAGGCGATTCTGAATGACATCAACCACAACGACGAGAGCCATCGCGACTTCGAGACTGAGACCATCGCCATCCACGGCGGCTTCATCGACGAAGACCTGAAGGTGTGCTGCTATACCGACCACCAAATCTTCGAGCGTTACCACCGCTTCCATCTGCGCGACAACTTCTCGACCAAGCAGGCCATCACGCTGAAAGACCTCTATGAGCTGAAGCCCGGCGATTATGTCACCCACATCGACCACGGCATCGGGCGCTTCGACGGCCTTGAGACTATCGAGAACAACGGCAAGCCCCAAGAGGCCATCCGCCTGATCTACAACAACGGCGACCTGCTTTACGTGAGCATCCACTCGCTGCACCGCATCGCCAAATACAGCAGCAAGGACGGCACAGAACCACATTTAAGCACTCTCGGTAGCGGTGCGTGGAATCGTCTGAAAAACAAGACCAAGAGCAAGGTCAAGGACATCGCTCGTGAACTCATCAAGCTCTACGCCGAGCGAAAGCGCACGCCTGGCTTCAAGTTCTCGCCCGACAACTACCTGCAAAACGAGTTGGAAGCTTCGTTCATCTACGAGGACACCCCCGACCAGCTGAAAGCCACCAACGACGTGAAACGCGACATGGAAAGCGACCACCCGATGGACCGCCTCGTGTGTGGCGACGTCGGCTTCGGCAAGACCGAAGTGGCCATGCGCGCCGCCTTCAAGGCCTGCTGCGACTCGAAACAAGTGGCTGTGTTGGTGCCGACAACGGTACTCGCCTTGCAGCATTACCACACCTTCTGCGACCGCTTCAACGGCTTCCCCGTCACCATCGAATACCTCAACCGCTTCAAGACGGCGAAACAACAGGCCGAAATCCTGAAACGCCTCGAAAAAGGCGAAATCGACATCATCATCGGGACGCATCGCCTCACCGGAAAGGATGTGAAGTTCAAGGATTTGGGCTTGCTCGTCATCGACGAGGAACAGAAATTCGGCGTGGCCGTGAAAGAAAAACTGAAAGCGATGAAAGCCAACGTGGACACACTGACCTTGACCGCAACGCCCATCCCCAGAACGCTACAATTCTCGATGATGGGTGCCCGCGACCTCAGCGTTATCACCACGCCGCCGCCCAACCGCTATCCCGTGCAGACCGAACTGCGCGGCTTCGACGGCGAACTCATCCGCGACGCCATCCAGTTTGAAATCGCGAGAAACGGTCAGGTGTTTTTCATCCACAACCGCATCCAAAACATCATGGATGTGCACGACTTCATCCTGAAATACGTGCCAGGCGTGCGCATCGCCGTGGCCCACGGCCAGATGGAAGGCGAAAAACTGGAGAAAATCATGCTCGGCTTCATCAACGGCGACTACGACGTGCTGCTCTGCACCACCATCGTGGAGAGCGGCCTCGACATCCCCAACGCCAACACCATCATCGTCAACGACGCGCACCGCTACGGCCTCAGCGACTTGCACCAGCTGCGCGGACGCGTGGGCCGTTCCAACAAGAAGGCCTTCTGCTACCTGCTGACACCACCCTTGAACACCCTGACCCAAGAAGCCCAGAAACGCCTCCGCGCCTTGGAGGAGTTCTCCGACCTCGGCGAAGGCATCAACATCGCCATGCGCGACTTGGACATCCGTGGCGCAGGCAACCTGCTCGGCGCGGAACAGAGCGGCTTCATCAACGACATCGGCTTCGAGACCTATCATAAGATCCTCGACGAGGCCATCCTTGAACTAAAGGAGACTGAATTTCAGGATATTTTCGATAAGGAAGAAGAGAAATCTTACGTCGCCGACTGCACCATCGAGACCGATATGGAGGTGCGTTTCCCCGCCGACTACATCAACTCGACGCAGGAGCGCGTGAGCCTCTACAGCGAGCTCGACCGCACCAAGACTGAAGAGGCCCTGATGCAGTTCACCGACCATCTCATCGACCGTTTCGGCCCGATTCCGAAGCAGGTCAACGACCTGCTGAACACCGTGCGGCTCCGCTGGGTGGCCAAGGACTTGGGCTTCGAGAAAATCGTGCTGCGCCACCACAACATGACGGCCTATTTCGTCAGCAACCAAGCCTCGAAATACTACGAAAGCCCCACCTACATGCAGATCATGCAATACATCATGAGCCACCCGAAGCGCACCGCCCTCAAGGAGGCCAACGACAAGCTGCAGCTGACCGTGAAGGAGGTGGAAACGGTGACGCAGGCACTGGAGGTGTTACGCGAGATGCAGATTGTTTGATGGGATTTGCTTCGCAAAGAAATCATACAAAAATCATTTAAAAATCTATCAAAATCAAATTAATAGGTTTTGAAAGATTTTACATCAGATTTTTGATGGATTTCTGCCCTTTAGGGCATCCCATCACCTCTTTTCCCAGAAATCCGCCCCCTCTACCCCGATTTCCTTCGGGTCGAATACGGGGTCTTTGCCTTCTTTCTTCTGACGTTCGTACGACCGCAAGGCCTTGAACGCCTTCCGTGACAACAAAAGGATTGCGATAATGTTAATCCACGCCATCGCGCCCACGCCGATGTCGCCTACGGTCCACACCAAACCGCTGCCCACCAACGAGCCAAGGAATACTGCGGAGATGGTACCAATTCTCAGTATCCATACCACAATCTTCTCGCCTCGGTCGTCGCCGAAATACATGTCGGCACGCTCCAATTCGTCAAGCTGTTCCGGATGTTTCTTGAAGATGCGGCGGCGCCAACGATTGAATATGTACACGAGGTTGGTCTCGGCATAATAGTAATACGCCATGATGGTAGTAAATGCGAAGAAGAACAAGGCGATGGAGATAATCATGTCGCCAGTGCGTTGGCCCACCACCGTCCCAAGGGCACCTGTAGTGTAGAACACCCCTGGCTCGCCGAGAGGAGCGTCGGGGTTCTGCTGAAGATAAGTGACCACGGCACCCGACGCGGTCTGCTCGACGGTGTCAACGATGTTGTAGGTACGGCAAGCCAGAATCATCATGGCTGTGGCGGTGCAGACGAGAAGGGTGTCAATATACACTGAGAACGCTTGGACAAGACCTTGTTTTACAGGATGACTCACTTTGGCCGCCGCTGCCACGATAGGTCCGGTACCTTGTCCAGCTTCGTTGCTGTAGATGCCACGTTTGACGCCCCATGCTATGGTACTTCCTATCAACGCGCCTCCCACCTCGTTGATGCCCACGGCGCCGCGCAGCATCTGAAGGAACACATCGGGGACGATTCTGTAGTTGATGACCAGCACCACTATCGACAAGAGGATGTAAATCACCGCCATGACGGGGGCTACGATCTGAGCCACATTAGCGATACGCTTGACGCCGCCGATGATCACCAAAGCGATGAGCACGGCCACCACAACGCCTATCACCCAAGGGGCCACGCCAAAGGCACGTGAGCACGAGAGGGCGATGCCGTTGCACTGCACAGGGGGCAGAAACACGCCGCAAGCCAAGGCTGCCAGCACGGCAAAAAACGCACCGAAAAACGGCGACCGGAGTCCGTTTTCAATGTAATAGGCCGGGCCGCCCCTGAACTGCCCGTTGTGGTCTTCCTTAAAGACTTGTGCCAGGGTGGCCTCCACAAAGGCGCTGCCTGCCCCAAAGAACGCTATGATCCACATCCACACTATGGCGCCAGGACCGCCAAAGCCGATGGCCGTGGCCACGCCGACGATGTTGCCTGTGCCCACACGTCCCGACAGTGCCATAGAGAACGCCTGAAACGAGGTGATGCCTGTCTTTTGGTTCTTGTCCGTCGAAAAGAGCAGCCGTGCCATCTCGCCGAAACGGCGCACCTGCACGAAACGCGTGCCGATGGTGAAATACAAGCCCGCCAGCAGACATATCGCCACCAGAGCGGGGCTCCACACCCAATTGTAAACGGTGTTTATGATTTGTTCCATATAACCCTGTTTTGAAGGGTCAAAGATAGAGTTTTTTATCACAAAAACAGCATTATCAGCAAAACAGACCTATTTATTTGTATTTTTGTCCCACTTAAACAATAATACAAATGAAAAACAGGCTTTGCATCCTCTCCATTCTTCTATTGCTCCTTGTCGTTCAAGGGTGTGTCATTATAGGATATCGGAACCATTTCTCACGAGATTTGACCCCAGAGCAACAAAGCAAAGTCGTCTGGGACGCAACCAACAATGACCTTTTGTCTATGAAAAACGACGGAAGAATCCATGCCATCGATGGGAAGCAAATGCAAAAGATGGTTCAGCCGCATCCAAAAGCCATCGTGTACCAATGGTCGCCACATTGCACATCCGAAGCTTGTTTGTCCTTGAGTGCCATTCAAACGCTTTGCGACAACAACGGCATAGCCCTATTCGTCGTGGCGGATTATTTCCACGATGCTTTCTCACAAAACCAAATCCTTACCTATCCTTTGTTTATCGCCAATGAAAAGCATTACAAGACAGACGTTTGCCACAAACTTGAGAAACGGTTTTACATCGACCTGTTAGGAGAGGAAACCTACAACGCTACCAAAGAAATCAGTTGGTACAGATACGCCTATTTCGAGAAAGGGAAGTTCGTCAGATATATTAGAGACCCATACGTCGAGTTGGATAACAGATAGGAATTAACGGGGGTTAAAATGCTTCCGCCATCAATTCTTCCCATTCCTCACCCCAACAGCCAGTCAATGGCAGAAACAACATGTATTTTGGCGCCATCGACCTCTATGTCTCTTGTAGGCGAAAACGCGACAAGGGTAAGATTGTCACATTTCAAGTCCTGCGAGGCTTTCAGCATGGCTGAGGTCTCACGATTAAGAGCCTTCTCTTTCTCAATGTCGTATGCCACTTGTATCAATTCAACAGGTCGGTTGCGGTTGCAGACAACGAAATCCACCTCTTTTGAACGGGACGTAGGCTTGTAATAATAAACATCAAGAAAATCCTTCGTGCATCGGCGCAACAACTCAATGTAGACCACATTCTCCAAACGCCAGCCTATGTTCTCTCCAGCCATGGAATAGCTTTGGTTGTTTTCGAGGCCCGTATCTACAACGTATGATTTCTCACCTTGTATCCGTTCGCGACTTTTATAGGAAAACTTCGGCAACAATTGTATCAAAAACGCTTGCTGCAAATAATCCACATACTTCCTTAACGTCTTGTCCGTCACACCCAACACCTCCGACAAATCATCATAATTGACGGTTTGGCAGGCATTACCTATCAGATAATAAGCGGTTTTCTTCAAAGCGTCCATGTTGCGTATCTTGAAGCGCCGTTGTATGTCTTTTTGTAATACGGCATCCAACAAGCTTTGCACGTAGCCCCGTTTGTTGTGCACAGCCAGCATTTCAGGGAACCCTCCTGTATTGATGTATTCCATGAAAGCCCGCCTGCGTTCGGCCTCTGCTTTTGTGGTAATGGCAACCGTATCTATTTTGTTCATGGCGCAATACTCACGATAAGAGAAGGGATACAATCGGATTTCGTTATAACGCCCCGTCAAATGTGTCGCCAACTCACCGCTGAGCAACTTGGCATTGCTCCCTGTCACGAAAACATGCATGCCACTACGCAACAATCTGTTGACAAAAAGATACCATCCGTCAACATCTTGTATTTCATCCAAAAAAACATAGCGAACGTCAGTACCGTAAAGCTGGTATAGACACGAAAGCAATGTGTTGAGATCCTCAGTTTGCATCCCTGTCAACCGGTCATCATCAAGATTGGCATACGCATACGCTATCCCCTGCCCTTTCAACACTTTATGGCAAAGCGTGGACTTCCCACTGCGGCGCACACCTATCACCACTTGGGCCAATGGGCTCTCGAATTCAAACAAGTCTTCCTCTTTGCGGTCAACCCATAACTGAGATTGAAAGCCAAGAGCATCCTCTTTCTGCTCCGCAAGAACCTGAACAAGTGTCTTTTCGTCTATCATAATCACGGCATTTTTATGCCGCAAAGATACAACTATTTTTGAATTATTCCGATAAAATGCATATTTTTTGGAATTATATTCCGATAAAATGTCATTTTTTAGAAACTATATTCCGATAAAATTCTAAAATATCCATAGAGCATAGGAGATCGCGGATCAAGTCCGCGATGACGACTGGGGGCGTGAGTGTATGGTATTGGGCAGAATTTACCTCGTCAAGCAAGCATCCAGATCCTTCACCAGGGCGTCCTTATCTAAATGCTGTCCGATGAAGACGAGTTTCTGCATGCGGTCGCCGTAGGTGTCGTCCCAGTCGCGACGGAGGGTGGGCTCGCGGTCCATGAAGGCCGCCAACTCGTCGGCGGGCATGGTGGCAAACCACTGACCGGCGTCACGCAGCTGCACCTGCTTGCCTGCCTGCTCAAAGATGTAGCAGTTGTCGTATTCGTTCTTGAAGTAACAGATGCCCTTCACACGGATGACATTCTTCGGCATCTTGCGCGCCACAAACTCATCGAAACGCGCCATGTTGAACGGCTCGCGACGGTAATACACAAAGGTGCCTATGCCGTATTCCTCCACCTCGCCGCCTTCGTGGTCGTGGTGATGGTGGTGATGACCATGCTCCTCTTCCTCATCGTCATCATCATCGTCGTGATGATGGTGATGATGCTCGTGGTCGTCGTCATCGTCATCATCATGGTGATGGTGTTCATGTTCCTCGTCGTCATCGTCGTCAACAACGGCGCCTTCCACTTCCTTAATCCAAGTGGCAGAAGTGGCCACTTTGTCGAAGTCGAACATCTTAGTATTGAGGATCTTGTCGAAGTCGACGTCACCATAGTCGCAGGTGATGATTTCGGCGGTAGGCTGCAAGGCGCGGATGATGCTCTTCACGCGACCCAACTCCTCGGGCGTGACCTCAGAGGCCTTGTTGAGCAGGATGATGTTACAGAACTCAATCTGCTGAATGACAAGGCTTTCCAAGTCATCCTCGGCCAGGTTCTTCTTCATCAGGTCGTCGCCGCAGCTGAACTCGCTCTGCATGCGCAGCGCATCGACCACGGTCACGATGCAGTCCAAAATGGGCAGACCGTCCTTGGTGAGCTGCCATGCCATTTGCGGGAAGGAGCAAATCGTCTGCGCGATCGGTTCCGGCTCGCAGATACCGCTGGCCTCGATGACGATATAGTCGAACTTCTGCATGACGATGATTTCGTGCAGCTGTTGGATGAGGTCCATCTTCAAGGTGCAGCAGATGCAGCCATTCTGCAAGGCGACCAGGCTGTCGTCCTTCTGCCCCACCACGCCGCCTTTCTCAATCAGATCGGCGTCGATGTTCACTTCGCCTATGTCGTTGACAATCACGGCGAACTTGATGCCCTTACGGTTGTTCAATATCTTGTTGACCACAGTGGTCTTGCCGCTACCGAGGTAACCAGTGAGCAGCAATACGGGAATATCTTTCTTCATTATTTTTGTATTTTTGCAACGGATTGCAAAAATACAAAAAATGAGCAAACAAGAAGACTATAAACTCCTCCTTGCGCAAGTCAAAGCGATGGTGAAGGACGAGAGCGACGCCGTCGCCAATATGGCCAACGTGGCCGCACTCATCCAAGAGGCCTTCCATTTCTGGTGGACGGGCTTCTATCGCGTCGTCGGCAACCAATTGGTGCTCGGGCCCTTTCAAGGTCCCGTAGCCTGCACCCGCATCGGCTTCGGCAAGGGTGTGTGCGGCACCTCGTGGAAAGAAAAGAAGACCCTAGTGGTTGAGGATGTCGAGCAGTTTCCAGGCCACATTGCCTGCAGCAGCGAGTCGAAGAGCGAAATCGTGGTGCCTTTATTGAAAGGTGATGAAGTCATCGGCGTGCTCGACATCGACAGCGAAAAACTGGCTACGTTCGACGCCACCGACAAGGAATGGCTAGAGCAAATTGCGGAAACCGTGGCAAATGTTTTATAACACCATCTTGCGCGATTCCATTTTTTTGCTTTCCTTTGCACTTCATTTTCAACACAAAACGCAAACTTTCAATGAAAAACACCAATTTTTTCCATAGGGCTTTGGTCTACCTCAAGTCGCTCATCCACCTCTCCGACGAAATCGACTACGAGAATGCCAGCGCCTCCATCCGAAAGAACATCGCCTTCCGTGGCACCAACGTCTTCATTTTGGCCTGCGCCATCGTCATTGCCTCGGTGGGCCTCAACGTCAACTCTATCCCCGTCATCATCGGCGCCATGTTGGTCTCGCCCGTGATGGGGCCCATCTTAGGCTTCGGCTTGGGTCTCGGCACCGAGGACGCCCATCTTCTGAAAGACTCGCTGAAGAACTTCGGCGTGATGGTGGGCATCAGCATCATCGCCTCGTCGTTGTTTTTCCTGCTCAGCCCATTGAGTCTCGCCAACCCCTCGGAGCTGTTGGCGCGTACCAATCCCACCGTTTATGACGTGCTCATCGCCCTCTTTGGCGGCCTGGCCGGCATTATCGAGATCTCACGCAAGGACAAGGGCACCGTCATCTCCGGCGTCGCCATCGCCACGGCTTTGATGCCGCCCCTGTGCACCGTCGGCTACGGCATCTCCATCTGGAACTGGAGCTATGTGTTGGGGGCGCTTTACCTGTTCACCATCAACAGCATCTTCATCTCCTTGGCCACTTTCCTTGCCGTGAAGTATTTCAGGTTTCCCGCCGTGCAATCCGACGAGCGAAGGATACGCCTACCTAGAAGTGCGTTCTACATCATCCTACTTGTCGTCATTGTGCCGAGCATCATCTCGGCCATCAGCGTCGTCAAGGAGAACAACTTCAAGATTCACGCCGAGAGGGTGGTGACTGAAAACAAGAACCTCGGCAAGTGCTTCATTTACGACCACAAGGCCACCTATTCGCGCAAAGACCCCAAACTTGAGCTGTTTCTTGCCGGCGAGACGCTGACCGACGAAGCCAAGGAAAGGCTCTACAAGAGCGCCGAGGAATACGGCATCACACGCAGCCAGATCGTCTTCCACGAAGACGCCACCTCAATACGGCAAGAGTTTTCGGAGAAAGAAATCGTAAAAGGCATCTACGAGCAGACCGACAAGCAAATCAAGGCTTTAAACGACAGCATCGCCAGCCTTACGGCCTCGCTTTCCGACTATCAATCGAAGGAGATACCCGTTGAGACCATCTCGAAAGAGTTGTTCGCCCAATACCCCGACATCACCGAAGTGAGCTTGAGCCGTGGGGCATCAGTGCATGTAGACGTCAACACCGCCAACGAGCAAATCATCGCTTTCATCACCACCAGCAAGCCCATGGACGCCGACCTTCACGACCGCATCGAACGATGGCTAAAGGTGCGGCTCAACAACGAAAACACCGTGGTGGTAAATCAAGTGGAGGAATAATGAAAAAAGCCGCTGATTAGCGGCTTTTTTTGATTTCGTGGAGATTACCGGAAGGTTGAAGCGTTGTTTTTTCTTATTCCTTGAAATTTATATTTCTGTTATCCAACCGATTACCACAAAATCTCTTCACATCTCTGTCTAACAATTTCTGATGGTTTCACGGATCAGGGGACTACTTGCGCCCCTACTCTATTCATATTACTTTTGCGTCCCAGTCCCCTAAAACTGACTGCAAAAATAATATAAAAACAACAATTAAACCTGAAAGAATGATAGAGATTAAGTACAACACGAGGGTCTTCATTGACCCTAAAACAAAACACGTCAAAATTCGCGTGAGATGGAGTAAAAACGAAACGACCTTTTCTTTGGAATACCGAGCCGATCCTGAGAAATGGGATGGTAATTCACAGCGACCTATGCCAGGTACTATTCATAAGTTTGCAGACCAGAATTGCAGTGCTCGGATTATTGCTGTTGCTATTGATGAAGGACTTGACCAAATCAAGACCGCCTTCAAAAAATGTGAATTGGATTCCGTCGTGCCTTCGAAAGAAGCCTTGAAAACAATGGTACGAGGCGAACTTACAGAAAATAAACAAGTTAAAGTAAAAAAGACAATATCCGAATTATATGAGGAATTTCTAGAAGCAAAAAGTGATGATAACAACTGGACAGAGAAAGTTCACTACAAATACAAGCAAACATGGGAACACTTGAACGCATGTTGTCCCGGTATCACATTGGAGAGTCTCACCAAAGAGAAGATGCGTAATTTGAAGCAATGGTATGTTGACAAAAAATACAGCAATACCACAATTAAAAAAATGTTTTCTTTTCTGAGGACTTTCATCAAATGGATGCAGGAAGAAGGATATGAACTACAACCAGGCGTGTTAGAATACAAGCCAAATCTAACCATTGTTTCAAAAACCGTCACCTTCTTGAAATACAATGAGTTGATGTATTTTTATAATTTCAAGTTCGCCGATGATGAAAAGAATCTTGAGTTGGTCAGAGATATGTTCTGCTTCATGGCCTTCACCTCATTAAGATACAGCGACTTGGAGAACCTGAAAAAGGCAAATGTGTTTGATGACCATATCGAGGTCTGCACAAAGAAAACCCATGATAAGCTTTCAATTCCGTTGACAATCCATGCCAAGGAAATCATTAACAAATACAAGGATGAGGATTATAAAAACGGCAAAATGTTTAGAGTGTATGCCAACCAGAAAATCAACGAGCTTTTGAAAGAGGCAGCGAAGAAAGTGGGGCTTGACCGAGAAGTCGTTTTAATCCATTACCAAGGCAACGCCAGGATTGAGGAAGTGAAGAAGTTCTATGAGATTATCGGTTGCCATGATGCAAGGAGAACGTTTGTGTGTTGTTCTCTCTCTTTTGGAATCCCGCCGACTGTTGTGATGAGTTGCACCGGACATAGCACGTATAGC
>CADBZW010000007.1 GCA_902799345.1 uncultured Bacteroidia bacterium
TGGGAAACGAGCCCTATTTCGTTTTACTTGCTCATTCAGTCGGCTTGTAGTTACACCATAAAGCATAGCCAAGTCGCGGTCAATCATTACCTGCACACCTCGGATACTAAAAATCATATTCTCAATTTCTGAAATGTCAACAGACTTATCACAATTTGTGATAGGTTCTTCGAGCCGGTCGCAATTTGCGACCGGTTTTTGTACATTGTCTTTTGTTGTTTTCTTTGCCATACCTATTCTTTTTACATTAATAGTGCAAAGAAACAACATCCTTCAAGACAAAGCCGTTGAACAAACGTTTGTAGTCGACTGTAGTCGTTTGTTGTCGTTTGCTGTCGGATATATTGCTGTAAATAAGGAATTAAAAAACTACTTCGCCACGAAATTACTCTGATACTTAAACAGTATATACTGGTCCGCGTTCATGTCGTAATCGATGGTGTGGACGCAGAAGCGGCAGTATTCGTAGGTGCCGTCATCCAAGAGCAGGCGACCCACATAGCCGTCCTGCAGGTTGATGTGCTCGATGGTGTCCGTCCAACCGTCTTTCGGGATTTTGTTGACCATGCTCAGGCGATACACCAAATCCTTCACAAAGGCAAACTCCACCTGGCTGGCACCCGTGTTCGTAATGTTGAAGTCGCCATCGGCGACGAGGTTCACATTGCCCTGCGAAAAAAAGTTGGCGCCTTCGGTTCGGCCCAAATAGATCTTAGCCACCTTGTAGTTTGTCTCACCGCCAACACATGCGCACAAGCCCAAGCAGAGGGTCAAAATAATAAATATATTCCTGATCTTCATAGTAAGTAACTGTTCATAATTAAACTGCATTATTATAAGCTTCTTAGCTATCAGCTATCAGCCGTCAGTTATCAGCTTGGTAGCACCATAGCTGACGGCTGACTGCTGACGGCTGACGGCCATATTCTCCTGCTTTTATGTAAATCTATTCTGCTCATCTACTTATTATGTATTATCCTCCTATTTCATCCAATTCTAACCATCGCAGTTCCTTCTCGTCCAGCAAGTCCTTGATTTCCTGCAGACGGTTGCCCATGTCATGCAGTTTCTGGTAGTCGGTCTCGCTGCTCAAGGCCTCGGTGAGGGTCTGCTTCTCAGCTTCGAGGGCCTCCATCTCTTGGGCGAGGGTCTCGTATTCACGCTGTTCCTTGAAGGAGCGCTTCACCTTCTCGCGCTGCTTCACGGGCTTTGGCTCTTCCTTCTTTTGCGCCGACTTCTCCTTACGCTCTTCGCGTTGCTTGGCGTCCAGATAGTCCTTGTATTGGCTGTAGTTGCCCATGAAGCCTTTCACCATGCCGTCGCCTTGGAAGACGAAGAGCTGGTCGACGACCTGGTCCATGAAGAAACGGTCGTGCGAGACCACCAAGAGGCAGCCTTTGTAGCCTTGCAGGAAGTCCTCCAGCTTCTGTAACGTCAACAGGTCCAAGTCGTTGGTAGGCTCGTCGAGGATGAGGAAGTTGGGATTCTGCACCAGGATGGTCAGCAGGTAGAGACGCCGTTTCTCGCCTCCACTGAGCAGGGCCACGGGCTGGCGATGCATCTTGTAGGGAAACATGAAATGCGCCAACAGCTGGTCGGCCGTGTAGACCTT
Source organism: uncultured Bacteroidia bacterium (assembly GCA_902799345.1). Classification (GTDB taxonomy): domain Bacteria; phylum Bacteroidota; class Bacteroidia; order Bacteroidales; family F082; genus Limimorpha. Next base: position 1,613 of record CADBZW010000007.1, read on the forward strand.
GTCCTTGCCGTAGGTCATCACCTCGGCGATGTCGCGCACGGTGCTGATCACCGTTTTGCTCTCGTCGAACTTTATGCCTTCCTGGCGGTAATAGCCGTATGTCACAGTCTCGCCCGTCTTCACCCTTCCCTTGTCGGGCTGCATCGCGCCGGTGATGAGGTTCAGGAAGGTGGACTTCCCCACTCCATTCTTGCCTATCAACCCGATGCGCTCGCCGCGCTTGAAGACGTAGTCGAAATCTTTCAACACAGTGAGGTCGCCGAACGACTTCGACACATTGCTGAGTTCCAGTATCTTGCCGCCCAAGCGTTGCATCTGCAGGCCAAACTCAAGGCGTCCGTCCTGCTCCTGGTATCTGCTGCGTTCCTTCAAGTCATAGAAGGCATCGATGCGACTCTTCGACTTGCTCGTGCGGGCCTGCGGCGTGCTGCGCATCCATTCCAACTCATATTTCAGCAGCTGGCTGTTGCGCTCCGCCGTGGCTCGTTTCACCTCTTCACGCTCACGGCTCTTCTGGACGTAATAGTCGAAGTTGCCGTTGTGGGTGTACATCACACCTTGATAGAGTTCAAAGATCTTATTGCACACACGATCAAGGAAATAGCGGTCGTGGGTGACCATGAGCAGCGTCATGCTCGACTGGGTGAGGAACTTCTCCAGCCACTCCACCATCTCCACATCGAGGTGGTTGGTAGGCTCGTCAAGTATCAGGAAGTCAGGCTCATGCAACAGCACCAAGGCCAAGGCCAGACGTTTCACCTGACCGCCCGAGAGTTCGTCGACCGACTGCTCCAGGTTGGTGATGGCGAAGCGGGTCAGATATTGCCTTGCCTTGAGGTGTTGTTCATCGTTGAGGTCGGCCAACAAATCCGAGATGCGCGTCCCCGCCGGATACACGGGCAGCTGCTCAAGGTAGCCGATTTTGATGTCGTTGGCGTAGGTTATGGTTCCCGAGTCGGGAGACTCCTGCCCTACCAGAATCTTCAGCATTGTCGACTTGCCCGAGCCGTTGGTGGCTATCAGCGCCGTCTTGTCGCCCTTCTCGATGCCAAAGGTGACATCGGCAAACAAGGTCTTGATGCCGTACGACTTGGATATGCCGTTGACCGACAGATAGTTCATTTTGCGAAACGCTTGACGTATTCAATGGGATACTGCGACTTCTCCGAGACCTGCTCCACCGTCATGCCCGACTCAAACAGCCTCTTAATGACTGCATCCATGGGCTCGCCGACTTCGATGATATGGAAGTCCGGGTCATAGAAGCGGACGATGCGCTGTCCCCACGGGGCTTCCTCAACAGGATGGACATACTCGATTTCAGGAAATTCTTTCAGATATTCCACGAAATCATCAAAGTCTTTTTCCTCGAAATACAGCTCGGCGTCGTTTGACTTACAACGGACATCATCGGTATGAATCATCTCTTTCCATTTCTTCATCTCTTGCAAGGCGAAGCCACCGGAAAACTGCACGTTCTCACCGAAGTTCATGACGACACGGTCGCCTATCACCTCTTCATAAAAAGCGACGGCTTTTTTCATGTCGGTAACCGCCAGCAGCGGGCATTTGAATTGTAACATAGCATTAAGTTTTGATACTGCAAAGATAAAAAAAGCCTCGTATCGGCTGACACGAGGCTTCATTTTTTATCGACAGACGCTTTATTTCTTCACTTTGGGCAGCACGGCAAACTTGTAGATGCAGAGCTGGTGGTACTCGTCGCCAGGCTTCAGTATCGGCTTGGGTGCCAGCGTCTCATGGTTGATGGCATCAGGAAAATACTGGGTCTCCAAAGCCAAGCCTTCGCGGTAATTCAAAGGTTTGCCGCATTTTCCTATGCCCTTGCCGTCAAAAAAGTTACCACTATAGAACTGTAGGCCTACCTGGTCACTCCACACTTGCATCTCACGACCGCTTTCAGGCTCCGTCAACGTGGCGACCCAAGCATAGGCTTTGGGGCTGTTCTTGTCGGCAATCCAGTTGTGGTCGTAGCCCTTGGCGTTCTTCAACTGTTCGTCGTCGGCGTTGATATTGTCGCCAATGCGATGCTTCTCTCGAAAATCGAAGGGAGTGTTTTGTACACCCGAGAACTTGCCCGTCGTCAGAATCTGGTCGTCGATGGTAGTCATGTAGCGCGAGTTGATTTGCAGCTCGTGGTCGAGGATGGTACCGTTGCCCTCACCTTTCAAGTTGAAGAAAGAGTGATGCGAGAAGTTACACAGAGTAGCTTCGTCGGTGGTAGCGGAATAACGAATCTGGAATTGGTTGTCGTGCGTCAGGGTGTAGCTCATCGTCACGTCGAGGTTGCCAGGGAAGCCGTCTTCGCCGTTGGCGAACACGGTGTGCATCTGTATCACGCTGTCGTTGGCCGCGACCACGTCCCACACGCGCTTGTCAGCGCCGATGAGACCGCCATGAAGGGTGTTCTCACCGTCGTTCTTAGTAAGCTGGTATTCAATACCATTCAAGGTAAAAGTGCCATTGGAGATGCGGTTGGCGCAACGGCCCACCACAGCGCCGAGGTAGCGCTCGCCCGGGTTGTTCAGATACTTGTCGATATGGTCGTAACCCAAAACGATATCCTCATAGCTACCACGATTGTCGGGCATCCATAACGCTACGACACGACCGCCATAGTTGGTGACCTGCATTGTTAAAAAACCATTGTGCAAAGTATAAAGAGATACCTGCTTACCTTCCACAACCTTGTTGAAATTCTCGGCAGGAATCAGTTTCACCTCTTTCTTGAAGTTGCAACCGACTAATAACAAAGCCATTGCAAAAATAAATAACGTTTTTTTCATCTTATTTAACATCAAAATCTTTAAGAAATCAAGCTGCAAAAATACGAAAACTCTTCTTTGTGTGCAAACACTATTTTTCTTTTGAAATGACGACAATCTATTTTGTCCTCACTACGCCCTGATAGTCAACGGTTTTATGACGCTTCAAAAACTCAATCAGCATTTCCTCCGATGTCATGAACATGCTTTCTCCATCGTCAACGCTTTCGATGGTTACGGTGGAAGCGATATAACTGTTGCAGGCCACCTTGTAGGTCTTCTTCGTCGAGAAGTTCTCCCCTATCATGTCAACCCACACGCTCCGGCCGTCGTCGCCCACCTTGTAGGTCATCCCTGAGACATACGAAGGGTAGCCGCCGTTTTTCCGATAGTTGTTAAGAATGAACTTCTTCACCTGCTCGCCTGTCATCTGATACACTACCACTTCGTTGTTGAATGGGTCGATGCTATAGACATCCTTGACAGTGATGGGACCTTTCTTCAAATGTGTGACGCGGATGCCGCCCGTGTTCTGGAAGGCGAAGTCGGCGCCGCTGATTTCGCAGATGGCATCGCACAGCATGCTGCCCAGTTCCTCTGGCGTTTCAAACTTCGTCGCCGCCGTGGCAATGGGTTGGTTCAAGGCAGGCGCATCATTGAACTCGTCAAGCATTGCCTTGACTTCCGGTTTCTCTCTACGCACCGCATTGACATTCAACACAACGGCTTCCTTATCCACCACCTTATGGTTTTTCACCTTGATTTTCAGCAAAGTGGCATATTTCAAATGCGACCCTGACTGAGTAATGAGCACGCCGTTGGTCAAGGACGGATGTTCTATCAAAGTATGGCTATGTCCTCCGATGATGGCATCGAGCCATGGGTTGGCCTGCGCCAGCTCCATGTCGTCCTCAAAGCCGCAATGCGAGAGCAGCAACACAACATCGTTCTGGTTTCTAAGGTATTTATAATCTGGGAGCACCACTTCCGGACGTTTGAAGCTCACTAGTTTCAGCTTGTCGGGATGCGCGCCGGGAATGTCGCCATGGCGCACCTCGATCAGGCCAACAATGGCCATCTTCACACCTTGAATCTGCATGGTTACAAAAGGTTTAATGTCAAGATTGACGTCATCAGGGATGAAGACGTTGGCACAGACGAAGGGGAAATCGGCCCTTTCAATATCGTTTTGGAGGTTCACGACATCGCCGTCCCATTCATGGTTGCCTACAGCCGAGAGGTTGAACCCCACATTGTTCATTAATGTGATCATGGGGTAATTGACGGGGTTGTACTGGTCGTTGACAGGGTTGCCAGTGCGGTTGTCGCCCGCCGAAAACAACAGCATATCAGGATAAACCGCTTTCAGGCTGTCGACCATGGCGGCAAACCTCGGAAACTGATCGATGCTGGAGTGCATGTCGTTGACCGAGAGGATGATGATTTCGGCCTCCATGGCATCCACCGGAGCCTCTTTGGTCACGCTCGCCTCCGTGGCTTCGTTTGATTCAGAGTTCTGGTTGCGAAGCACGAGAAACAACACCACCGCCACCAAGGCGAGCATCAATAGCATCTTCTTTTTATTCATATCTCAAAGTTTTGATTATGCTGCAAATTTAGGAAAAAGTTTTACCTTTGCGCCACCATGACGAAAAAAAGCCATAGCGATTACCCCAGCGGAAGCCGGACGAGTTGGAAGGTGGTGCTCACCTACCTGTTCGTCATGGCCCTTTGTGCGGCTTTGTTTTATTATATCTTCAACCTGCGCAACAGCATCGAGAACCAACGCTCCAACATCAATTCGCAACACGACGCGCTCAATTGGGTCAACCAGTTCACGAAAAACGTGCACGCCGCGCAAAACGCAGCCAACCTCTATGCCTTCACCAAACAATCCAAATACAAGCGTGAATTCAACACCTACCGCGATGTCATCAAGGCCCAAACCGACTCACTGATGACATTCGAAATAAGTGAAGACAACAAATTGATGGTAAGTAAGATAAACGGTCTCATTAGAAGTAAAGGTAGAATCAGCAACGAGCTGTCGAAACAGTTCCACGACTTCAATCCCTTGGCAGAATTCGACCGTACCATCGACGACTACAGGCCCCCAAAAACGGAAGACGAAATCGTGGTCACCACTGTATCGAAAGACACCATCATCCACGTACCTAAGAAGGCTGAGAAGAAAGGCTTTTGGCAACGCGTCAGCAAGGTGTTCAACCCCACTGAAGAAACAGCCGACAGCCTTGTCCACATCTCCATTGAGCGCACCGACACGCTCCACATCCAACGACAACAGCCTGATTCAGTGAATATTCTGGCCGACTTACGAGTGCTTTCCGATAAGGCCAAGAAAGAGTATTGGGACAAAATCAAGGAGTATGAAAAGAAAACGCAGGAGCTGGTGAAGGCCGACAACCAACTCTCAGAGCAGATCTCAAGCCTGCTGATACGCCTCAACCAGGAAATCCTCAATTCCACCATCAGCGAAATCGAGAAAAGCGAAGCCATCATAAACGACAACACGCGAACGTCCATTCTTATCGGAGCAGTGACATTGATCCTTATCGTCATATTCATCATATTGATTATCAGCGATGTGAACAAAGGCTACCGCGCCCGTCGCGCAGCCGAGGAAGCCAAGAAACGTACTGAGGAAATCATGGAAAGCCGCCACAAACTGCTGCTTTCGGTCTCACACGACATCAAGACCCCTTTGAGTTCAATCCTCGGCTATGTGGAAGTGCTTGATAAGACAGGTAACGAGAAGGAAATCAACTCAATACAACAGTCCGCTGACCACATCCTCAACCTACTGAACAACCTGCTGGAGTTCTCGAGCCTCGAACAAGGCAAGCTGAAAGTCAGCTACGAGGCCTTTAATTTCAAACAACTGTGCGACGAGACTGCGGAGATGTTTGAGTCCATCGCACGCCACAAAAACCTGCAATTCAACTACGAGTCTTCCATCGAAGACGGATGCACCATCCTCTCCGATAGACTGAAAATCAAGCAGATACTCAGCAACTTGATATCCAACGGCATCAAATACACGTTAGAAGGTAGCGTTACCTTCAGACCGCGTATGGGGCGTGGCTTGGTGGTGTTCGACATCATCGACACGGGTGTGGGCATCCCGCAAGATAAGTTGGAAGAGGTGTTCAAGCCTTTTGTCCGCATCGAGACCTACAACCAGTTTGCCGAAGGCAGCGGCTATGGTATGTCGGTCGTCAAAGGTCTCGTCGACCTGTTGGGCGGCGAGATTCACATCGACTCCGAAGTGGGCAAAGGCACACATTTTGAGGTCAGGATACCTGTTGGCGAGGTGGAGTCACGACCTGAAGTAAAGAATGATGTAACAGATGATAAAACAAAAAGCCTCAACATCTTAGTATTTGACGATGACAACACCTTACTCTCTGTCATCGACTCCATGCTGCACCGCCTTGGGCATCAAGCCATACCTTGCCGTTCGATGAGCGACATGGACAACGCCTTGCAGCAAATCCAGGACTATGACTACATTCTCACCGACCGTGAGATGGGGGCCGTCACTGGCAACGACATCCTCCACCTTGTCAAAAAGGCCGACCCAACCAAACCCGTCATCCTAATGACCGCAAGGATGGAATACACTAACGAGATGGCCAAAAAAGAGGGCTTCGATGGGTTCTTGCAGAAACCATTTAACCTAAAGCAGTTAGAAAACCTATTCGGAAGCGTTGCTTTAAGTGAAAACGAGGCCGAAATCGCCTTCCCCGACTTCCCCGCTTTCAGCGAGATGATGGGCAACGACAAGGAAGCCATGACCGACATCCTACGCGTCTTCGTGCAGTCGACCGCCGACGACTTGGTCTCAATGAATACTTTAATTGAACAATCGGATTTCGTTGAAATGCAGAGTCTTTGCCACAAGATGCTACCCATGTTCAAGCAACTGGAGCGCGACACGACCTTCCTCTCCAGGATGAACGATATGCGAGGAAAGGGTGTAACGGAAGATGATTACCTGAATTGGAAAGAAGACGCCACCCAATTCATGGCGCAAACCGATGAATTGATGGATTTGTTGGCGGAGAGGTATGGGATTGGGTGATAACTGCTTTATGCCCTCGCAGTATTCTGTCCATTGTACAGCATCTGTTGCATACCCAAATAGAATCCCCTAATCTGCTCAGGCTGCATATTGAGTTGGTTCACTGCATCGGATGCCGAGTGGTATTTCATGTCGATGAGCATTGGCAGATTCTCCGAAGTCAGTTCCTTGAAGCCATTACGCACGTATAGTTCCATGACATAGTTCACGAAATCCAATTGCGCGGCAGTGTACTTCTTCCGTGCCTGCTCCTTCAGGATCTCAGCTCTGCGTCGGCGGTCTATCGGCGTTGTATTGTAGGCGAGATAGGCTAACACATCCAGCATGTCACAATTCTCCATTTCAAGGAAATTGCGCGTCATTTCCAGCTTGTCCTCAGGAAAACCGCTTTGGGCCAACACTTCAAGCAGTTGCTCGCGAGTGTCAGGCTGCGACCAACGTTTGCGCAAGTCATCTTCGCCAGCGAGAAAATGCGGCAACATACCAAAGAGTTTCTGGATATATTCTTGTATGCTTATCAACTCGTCACCAAATTGTATGCGCTCATCCCAATCCGTGTGCAGGGTCAGTTCGCGCGTCGATGATAATTTCACTTTTACCGTCTTTTTCTGATGTCCACCCGGACAGGTGCAGGGCAGGTGGCCACAAATAGGACAAGGTTGTGGCGTTTCCCAGCCATGATTTTCATGCGATTTATTGTCTCTACCCTCTTCGTTATTAGGATAAGGCTGCCGTTTGTTGCAGGTGCAAGGATAATTACCACACACAGGGCAGAACGGGTCGCCGTCCCATTCGGCATCCTTGAAGTTCTTCGAAGCACCAACAAAGTCGTACACAGTGAAATAGTATTTATCGGTGAACAATCGCGTACCACGACCCATAATTTGCTTGAATTCCACGATGTTGTTCACAGGACGCATCAACACGATATTGCGCACATTACGGGCATCGACGCCCGTCGATAGTTTCTGCGAGGTGGTGAGGATGGTCGGGCGCAGGTAATCGTTGTTTTGGAACTGCTTCAGCTTGGCTTCGCCTTCCTTACCATCGTCGCTGGTCACGCGCTCGCAATAGTTGGAGTCGGGCACCTTCTTGTATTGGTTGATCATGTCGCGAATCACCATCGCATGGAGCTGGGTACAGCAAAACACGAGGGTTTTCTCGTCCTTGCCTATCTGTCCAAGCAATTCTTTGACACGATGCTCGTCGCGCTGGCGGATTTCGATGTTGCCGTTGTAGAAGTCTTGCTCGGTGTAGGTCTTGTCAGGGTCGATTTCGCCTTCCACATCGTCGTTGGGGTCAAACTGGTAGGTGTCGATGTTGCTGCTCGAAATCTTTACGCGATAAGGTGTCAGGAAGCCATCTTCGATGCCTTGCTTCAGCGAATAGGAATAAACGGGGTCGCCAAAATACTTGTAAGTGTTGGCGTTCACCGTCCTGCGTGGCGTGGCCGTCATCCCAAGCTGCACCGCAGGCTCGAAGTAATTCATCAGCTGCCGCCACTCGCTTTCGTCGTTGGCTCCTCCCCTGTGGCATTCGTCGATGATGATGAAGTCGAAAAACTCAGGCGGATATTGCTTGTAGTATGGCTGCCCGGTCGGGTCGTTCGACATGATGGTTTGGAAAATGGTAAAATAGAGATGCCGCGCCTTAGGCACACGGTCATGGTGCTTGCTGTCGTGAAGCAAGTCGGGCGTGATGCGCTCCATCGCGTCCTCGGGAAACTGTTCGAAGTCGTTCTTGGCTTGATTGGCGAGGATGTTGCGGTCGCTAATGAACAGGATGCGCGGCTTTTGGTCAGTGCCTCGAGTGTTCCAATTGGTCTGATACAGCTTCCAGCAGATTTGGAAGGCGGTATAGGTCTTGCCCGTTCCCGTGGCCATGGTGAGCAGGATGCGTTGTTCGCCCTTGGCGATGGCTTCCAGCACCTTGTTGATGGCAATTTCCTGATAATAACGAGGCTCGCGACCTCCGCCACGGTTCATCGGACAGAGGTTGAACTTGTCGCGCCAGGGATTGGCCTCCACAAAAGTCATCGCCCACAACTCCTGCGGCGAAGGGAACTTGTCGGCGGGGCCTTCCTTAGAAGGGATGATGTAGTTGCCTTGGGCATCGCGCACGCCCATGTCGATGGCCCAAATCTCGTCGCCATTGGTGGCGTAGGTATAGCGAATGTGCAGCAACTCGGCGTACTTCTTTGCCTGCTCCACCCCCTCGCTGACGTGTTTCTCATCACTCTTGGCCTCGATGACGGCCAACTTCTGCTTGCGGTATTCCAAGATGTAGTCCACCTTCTTGGGATGGCGATTTTGGGGCAGTGCGCTCACTTGACCAGGTGCAATGTAAGCCCGCTGTTCGGTCAGGATTTCACTTTCGGGCACCTGCTCCCAACCCACCTCATAAAGTTTGGGGTCTATCTTTTTCCGTCGGGTTGCTGATTCGTCCATAACTTTTTTTTATTCAAACACTTCTCTAAGCATCGCCTGTTTCAGCGCATCGCACTCCACCAAAGTCTTCCGCTGCACCTCCTCCAACTTTTTGATATTGGCAGAAAGGGCATCGAGACGAGAGACCATGGAACGCTGAATATCAATCTTTTGTGGAATGTTTATTATAATGCTATTCAAGGCTTTCTGAGTTAGTTTTGGTTGTGCTGCTCCTGTAATGTATTCATCAAGTTTCAACCCTGAAAAATAATACTCAACATATTTCTGAGTTATCAAACTTTTGAACCTCAAAACATGGGCATGATTGTTTACCCATACTTTACCTGAAATAGGAAATGCTATTGGATAAGTTCGCATCAACAAGTTTGCACCATCTTCAGAAATACACAACAAATCTTCGTCAAAAAGATAATCATCCACATAATCCACTATACCTGACGCACCATAATAAGGATATTTTCCTTCTGTCCTATTCTTTTTTGTTACAGGAATCCGAATACTATCTAAATTCTCTGAAATATCAGGAAGCGTCTTCTCCTCCCACCCCTCTTTAGGCCTCATACATTCTGTGAGTTCAGCTTGGAAGAGTTGGCGCGCTTCGGCGAGTTGCTTTTCGGCATTCGCTTTTAAGGCATCGATATGAACAAAGGCGGCATCAAGGCGGGAGACGATGGAAAGTTGCTCATTCTCATCATCAGTCACTTTTACTATTCGTTCACCATAATCGCGAAAGTAAATATGTGGAATTGCAGCACCTTGTTTATATTTCGACAAATCCAAGCTTTGAAGGCAATACCCTATGTATCGTATATTGAATCCCTTTTTAGGCAAAATGTATTGCATTGTACCAATAAGCGAGGTTTTTTCTGGATAGAAAGCCACACGACCAATACCAGAACCATCTTTCACAATACCAATATAGGTACTCTCTTGATGAAATGTATCAAGGTAGCCAGCAATTCCACTGGCACCATAAACAGGGTATTCCCCTTCTGGCAGCAATTCTTTCTGCTTTAATGAAGAAGAGCCTTTTGTACAGATTTCTTTAATTGCAACCTCTTTCATTCCACCATCTTTTTTATCTCATCCAACAAATTTTGGGCTTCTTCATGCAAACCGAGCAACGAGTCAACGATTTCCGCTGCACTCCGCTCATCCACCTCTTCCACCTTGTTGGGATTCTTCACACCGAGGTCACAGTCGTCGCCAAGGGCAGAAACGTCAATGCACCACGAGTTTTCGCTGTCGGCTTTGGTCTTTTGCAGTTTCAGGAAGTCGGCCAAGTCATCCTCATTCAAAGCATTGGTCTTGCCGAGGTTGCGGCCTGGGTTCAACTGATAGTACCATATCTTTTCGGTGGGCTTGCCCTTGTCGAAAAAGAGCACCACGGTCTTCACTCCAGCTCCTTGGAACACACCCGATGGAAGGTCCAAAATGGTGTGGAGGTTGCACTGTTCTAGCAGTACCTTGCGCAACTGGGCAGCATCGCCATTGCTAAGGAAAGTGTTTTTAATCACGATGCCGGCACGGCCTCCTGCCTTCAGCATCTTGATGAAGTGCTGCATGAACATGTAGGCCGTCTCACTGGTGCGCAGGTCGAAGTTTTGCAACACCTCGCCACGTTCCGAGCCACCAAAGGGCGGATTGGCCAAGATGACATCCTTGCGGTCTTTCTCCTGCACCTGTGCCATGTTCTCGGCCAGCGTGTTACCACGAATGATGTTAGGCGCCTGCACCCCGTGGAAAATCATGTTCATCGTAGCGATGATGTAAGGCAACGGCTTCTTCTCCTTGCCGAAAAAGGTCTTCTCCTGCAATATCTTGTTGTCGTTAGAGCTTTTGATTTTCTGCGACATGTAGGCGAAGGCCTCGCAAAGGAAGCCTGCCGATCCACATGCGGGGTCGTAGACCGTTTCGCCTATCTTCGGGTCGACCACCTTCACAATGGTACGAATGAGCGGGCGCGGCGTGTAGTACTCGCCACCGTTGCGTCCTGCGTTGCCCATGCGCTGAATCTTCGACTCATAGAGCAACGTCATCTCATGTTTGTCCTGTGCGCTTTGGAAGTGCAACGAATCCACGAGATTGATGATTTCGCGCAGGTTGTAGCCACTGGTAATCTTGTTGCGAAGCTCGGCGAAAATCTCACCTATCTTATATTCGAGCGTGTTGGCGCTGCTGGCCGTCGTTTGGAACTTGCGTAGCTCGGGAAACAGCTTAGTGTCAACAAACTGTTGCAGGTCGGGGCCTGTCATGCAGTTGATGTCGTCGGGGGTACCGTCGGCCTTCTTGGGTGCCGCCCATTGGCTCCAGCGCATGAAGCCCGTAATAAGTCGCTTGTAGTCCTTGCCCGCCATTTGGGCGTTCATCTCACGTTCGGCCTCAAGGTCGTCGAGATATTTCAGAAATAGCAGCCACGAGGTCTGTTCGATATAGTCCAGCTCCGTGCTGCATCCCGCCTCATTGCGCAGGATATTGTCGATGGCATTAAATGTGGATTCGTATTGCATGGGATGTGATGCTATTTGAAAGTGTCTTGCCTTTCCAAGCATCACAATAAAAATCCGTGAACTTTTGTCTAATGCTGAGGTTCTGGACTACCTTTAGTACCAACAGAAAGCCCACGGATATACCGTAGGCGTTTCAACTTTCCGTGGTACTAATAATAGAAATTGTCCAGATTTCAGCATTAGTCAGAAAAGCAAAAACGCTTTTATTCTATGTAATTATTTCAAACTTATCCTTTTACTAATTCGTTATCGTTTTGATTTGTAATTCATCTATGGTTTATCGCTGCAAAGATAGCATATTATTTCATTTGGTTTCTTCAAATAGCCAAAAACTTCAGGGATGATTATTCTGGTTCACGCCCCCATAGCAACCCTCATAGCCTCCGAATCCCCATCAGCATCTGCCTGTCTTTTCGAGGCTTTAGGCGCACCGCCCGTATAGCTGGCATTCAGCCGCGTTATAATCGCTGTCACCACCGCATAGGGCTTGCCGTAGGCTTCGGGGGCTTTGGCCGCCATGACTTGCAGATAGGTTACCAAGACCACCAGCTTGTCGTTGGCTTCCCGCTTCAGGACGAGAAGGAACTCAGTCCTAAGTTGAATCTTGATGGAGTCATAAAGAACATTTTTTTGATGAATAACCATCAAAAACCATATCAAACAGGGAAACGTAAGGTTATCAATGACAAAATGTCCTACCCAATGCCCTTTCAGGTCGTTTATAACCATTTTCTACCCTATCGAATCAGGTCAGCGATTGTTAGGAACGACAAAAAGTCCGATTCCCTACCCTTTTGAATCGTTGGTAACTATCTTACACCCGATTGCATTAGGAAAAATAACGTTATTAACGATGAAAAATGGAATCCATTGAATATTATCTAACTGTTCAAAATTAAACTACTTTATTATAAGCTTCTTAGCTGTAAGCTATCAGCCGTCGGCTATCAGCTCGGTAGCACCAAGGCTGACTGCTGATGGCTGACTGCTGACGGCCATATTCTCCTGCTTTTTATGTAAACTAATTCCACTCATCTACTTACCCAAATTACAGCTCTATCCCATAAAGATGCATCTTATTATACAAGGTCTTCCTGTCGATTTGCAGCAGCTTGGCCGCGACGGTCTTGTTGCCCCTCGCCTTCTGCAAGGCGGCTTCGATCTGCTCCTTCTCGTGCTCGGGACGCAAGGCCCAGTCGTCCTCATCGGTGGCGATGACGGTCTTCTTGTTGGGCGCGCTGAACACCGGCAGGTCGTCCAACTCGATGTTCTCGCCTTCGGCAAACAGCACGCAGCGGCGCACCACATTGCGCAGCTCGCGCAGGTTGCCGTTCCAACGCTGCTCCTTCATCCGCTGCAAGGCGTCGGGCGAGATGCCCTTCACGTTCTTGCCCAGCTCCTCGTTGGCCTGATGGATGAAGAAATAGGTCAGCTCGTCGAAGTCCTCCAAGCGGTCGCGCAAGGGCGGCACCTCGATGGCGAACTCGTTGATACGGTGGAACAAATCCTGACGGAAACGCCCTTCCTCGATGGCATGTTCCAAGTTCTCGTTGGTGGCGGCGAGGATGCGCACATCCACGTGGATGTCGGTGGCTGAGCCTACCGGCCTCACCTTCTGCTCCTGCAAGGCGCGGAGCAGCTGCATCTGCACCTCGTAGGGCAGGTTGCCCACCTCGTCGAGAAACACCGTGCCGCCCTTGGCCTGCTCGAAGACACCCTTCTTGTCGGCGATGGCGGAGGTGAACGAGCCTTTCAGGTGGCCAAACAACTCACTGGGTGCCAGCTCCTTGGAGAGGCTTCCACAGTCGACGGGGATGAAAGGCCCGTCTTTGACCAGGCTCTTGTCGTGGATCATGCGGGCGATGTATTCCTTGCCCGTGCCGCTCTCGCCGAGGATGAGCACCGAGAACTTGGTGGGCGCCACCAGCTCCACATGTTTGTAGAGCCGTTGCATGGCAGGGCTTTCGCCCCTCACCCATTGCTTGTTGGCGGGGATGAAGGTCTCCTCCACTTCTTCGTCGGTCGACGCCAGGGCCGCGGCGATCTTCTCTTCCAGCACGCTCGGGTTGATGGGTTTCTTGAGGTAGTCGAAGGCACCAAGTTTCATGGCCGACACGGCGGTCTGCACCTCGGCATAGCCCGTCATCACGATGATGGGCACCTTGCTCTTCAGCTTCTCGCGCACCCAAGTCATCAGGATGATGCCGTCGCCGTCGGGCAAGCGCAAATCGGTAAGGATCAAGCCGAAATCGCCGTTCGTGATTTCGATTTTTGCCTGTTCGTAACGCGATGCGAGCACAGCCTCATAGCCGTTCTTCTTCAGCCAGGTCTGAATCATCATGCCGAAGGAGGCATCGTCTTCCACAACTAGAATTCTACATTTCATGCCGCAAAGGTAACAAAAAACCGTAGATTCCACAAAAATACACACAAAAAAAAGCCTCACATTGGGGAAATGTGAGGCAATTTAAAAAAATTGAAAACGAGCAGTTCCGTAAAAACGGATTTTTTATTTGATGGATACTACCAAATAATTCGACATACTCCAGAAGGCGTCCTTGTCGCGGATCTCGAGGACCTTGTTGCCGTCCTCGGTCTCGGTGATTTCGTAGCTGCTTTCCGGGTGGTTGGTCATGATTTTGGGCTTCTTGGTGTTCAAGGGAATCATATCCAAGTCGCGCTTGTTGCCTTGCATGAACTGGGTCTTGTCGAAGCCTTGTTTTGAAATCTCCTTAGGCTGGAACAGACCGCCCTTGCTGAGGACGCCCTTCTCCACCAGCACATCCTGCGTGCCGATGCAAATCCAGACGGTGTTCAACATGGCATCCTGGCTCTCAATGGTGGCCTGCTGTGCCGCGTTCTGCACTGTCATCGCGTCAATGTTGGTATTCAGTTCGCTGATGTTCTCGTTCAGGTTGGTGACCTGTTCGTTCAGCTCGGCAATCTGCTGTTGGCTTTGCTGCAGCTCATCCTTCAGGTTGTTGATAAACACATCCTTCTCGTCAAGTTGCTTCTTCAAGCGGCTCACGGTCTGCTTCAGGGCTTTCGAAGTGGCGCCTTGCTCAGCCAGTTGCTTCTCAAGGTTGTTGATCTTAGTACGGTTTTCCTGAAGGGTCTGTTGGATGGCGTTGATTTCGGTGACGGCCTTGTTGGTGTTGCCTTCCTGGTTGTCCATCATGATGATGTTCTCCTGGGCACGCACCGACTCAAGGGCGTTCTCAATCTCGTTAATGGTGTTCAAGGCCTGGTCGAAGCCGCCTTTGGCAGCCACGGCTTCGGTATAAAGGGAGTCACGCTCCGCCAAAAGGGCTTGGTACTTATCCGAGCGTTCCACATTGCACGAGGCGGCCATCAAGCCGACAAACAGCAATGAAACCCATGTCAATTTGTGTTGCATCATAATTTGGTTTTTATATACCTTGTTAATTTTAGCACAATTTATGCCACAAATCATTTTTCTTTTCAACAATCTATTTATCAATAACTTACAACAAAATTTCAGCGATACACAAATTGTGGAAAATTGTGGAAATCACAAAATACTTGTGCAATATGTGGAAATGTGGGGATTCTACAGATACACAAATCCGGTGCTTTTGTGGCGCGGCAAGGGGAAAATCGTGGTGTTCACGTCGGGATGGACGTGTTTCCTGCGGAACTGTTGGTAGAGGCATTGCAAGGCGCGCTCGGGGCTGTTGTTGTTCTCGCTCAGATGGCACAACATGATGTTTTTCATTTCGGGGCGATAGATTTCGGCCACGAACTTCGCCGACTCGTCGTTGCTCAGATGGCCGAAAGGTCCGGCAATGCGTTGCTTTAATATATAAGGATAAGAGCCTTTCTCCAGCATCTCCACGTCGTAGTTGGCCTCGATGACCAAGTTGTCGGCACGACGAATCTGTTCCTTCACCACCTTGTCGAGCATCCCGATGTCGGTGGCGATGGTCAGAGTATGTCCTTCATAATCAAAATGATAGCCCACTGCCCCTCTTCCATCATGCATCACGGGAAAGGCCTCGATGGTGATGCCGCAAAGCCCGAAAGGCTGCGAAGTCTCCACCTCGTGAAACAAGGTCGAATCCACTCTTTTCGTGGCGCTGCCTTCCGCAAGACCTTGAAGGCAATCGGCATGGGCATAGATCGGCACGGGATGGTTTTTCATCAGCACCTCCAAGCCCTTCACATGGTCGATATGGTCGTGGGTGATGAGCACGGCTTTGACGTTGGTCATCGACAAGTCGTTCTGTGCCAGGCTTTTCAGTATCTGCTGGGCCGTGATACCCACATCCACCAAGATGCCTTCGTCCTGCTTGCCGACATAATAGCAGTTGCCGCTGCTGCCCGAGGCGAAGCTACAGAAGACAAAGGGCGAAAGACAGGAGAAAAGATCCATTCTGAGTCAAATTTGCGGCAAAAGTAAACATTAAATTGTTTTTTCCTTATTTTTGTCCATCAAAAATCATCAACCATGGACAACACTTTTGACCCCAATGCCGCCGCTGTTGCCGATTCCGGCATCTACGGCCTGCCTTGCACCGCCGAGGAAGCACAAATTATCATCATACCCGTCGAATGGGAACTCACCACGAGCTACAACCGTGGCACCGTCGACGGTCCCGCCACCATCATGGAAGCCTCTTTGCAGGTCGACCTCTGCCACCACGACTACCCCGACCTCTGGCAGAAAGGCATCTGGATGGACGAATTCCCAAAGGAACTGCGCGAGCTACACGATCAGCTGGCTCCGATGAGCGAAGAAATCATCAATGCCCTGTACGAGGGCACCATCGAAGATGACCCAAAACACTATGCCGATTTGTATGCCCTTATCGAATCCTCTACAGAGAAGAAAAACGCCTGGCTGCGTGAGCGCATCGCCTACTGGAAGGCACAGGGCAAGGTGGTCGGCCTCTTGGGCGGCGACCACAGCTGTCCCCTCGCCTACCACCAATACCTTAATAGTATAGGTGTGGAATACGGCATCCTGCACGCCGACGCCCACTGCGACCTGCGCGAGGCCTTCGAAGGCTTCAAATACTCGCATGCTTCCATCTTCTACAATACGCTGAAATTCGAGAACGTAAAGAAGCTCGTGCAAGTCGGCATCCGCGACTACTGCCATCAGGAGAAGGCCTTGGTGGAAAGCCAGCCCAATAGGATCAAGGTGTTCTTCGACCGCGACTGCCGTCGCCGTATGTACGAAGGCGTGACATGGAAAAGCATTGTGGATGAGATGGTTGCCGCCTTGCCCGAGAAGGTCTACCTCTCCATCGACATCGACGCCCTCGACCCGAAGCTCTGTCCCAACACGGGCACGCCCGTGCCGGGTGGCTTGGAATACGAGGAGCTGATGTACCTGCTCAACCGCATCCGTGAGGCCGGCAAGGACATCATCGGCTTCGACCTCTGCGAGGTGTCGCCCGCGCCCGATGGTGGCGATTGGGATGGCAACGTCGGGGCACGAGTGCTGTTCCACCTGTGCGGTGTGGCGTCGAAATAACAAATCATCAGACGCTGTGCATGTCATTCCGAAGATTTTGTCAGCATAGATACACTCACCTAAAGGTTCGGTATGACATGCTGACAAAATCTGAAGCGAATCTATGCACAGCGTAGACTAAGACACACCATGAGCACTCCATATTTTGGCGAGATCATTGCCCTCATCGTAGCCTTTTCGTGGACGGCCACGGCTTTGTTCGCCGAGACTGCCAGCAAGCGATTAGGCTCGTTGCCGCTCAACCTCATCCGAATGGTGCTTTCATGGGCTTTCCTCTCCATCATACTTTGGGTGATGACTGGCGCGCCCTACCCTATGCATGCCAGCGGCAAGGCTTGGTTTTGGTTGGCTTTGTCGGGCTTGGTGGGCTACGTCTTCGGCGACTGGTGTCTCTTTAACTCCTACATCGTCTTCGGCTCACGTTACGGTCAGCTCTTCATGACGTTGGCGCCGCCCATGGCGGGCATCTCGGGCTGGCTCATGTTGGGCGAGTCGATGTCGTGGCATTCCTGGTTGGCCATGCTGGTCACCTTGACGGGCATCGCCATCTCCATCTTGGCCCGTGGTGGCGAGCAACACAAGCTCACCCTCAAACTGCCTTTGAAAGGCGTGCTTTTCGGCATCGGCGCTGGAGTGGGTCAAGGTGTCGGGTTGGTACTCAGCAAGATAGGCTTGGAGCATTATGCACTGTCCATCCCTGCCGAGGCACCGCAGGCCGTCGTCAAGATGATGCCTTTCGCCGGCACATACATCCGTGCCGTGGCGGGTTTCGTCGGTTTCTTCCTTATCTTGGCACTGACGAAGCAGCTGCATCTGGTCGGCAAGGGCCTCCACGACCGCAAAGGCATGACCTTCGCCGCCTTGACCACTTTCTTCGGGCCTTTCCTCGGCGTGTCGCTCTCGCTGATGGCCGTGCAATACGCCAAAGCGGGCATCGCCTCCACCCTGATGGCCCTCACGCCCGTGCTCATCATCGTGCCCTACGCCCTCATCCACAAGCAGAAAATCTCCGTCAAGGAAGTGATTGGCACGTTGATCACAATGGTGGGGGTGGCGCTGTTTTTCTTGGTGTAACGATAATAATTGCAAAAAGGCAGATTACGGATTTAATAGATATATTTCATGTAAATCACGAATCCAATCACGAACAACACGAAAATCACCAACTGCCACCAATCCAGCAACCAATCTCCGAAGCTCTTATTTTTCGCTTTGTAGGGTATGATATCCTTGTTTCTTCTACTATCTTTGACATGTAGGTTTTTTACTCCCAATTGAGCGCATAATTCATCGGCCGTAAGATTAGCAAGTTTATCAGGCATAGGCTTGCCAATCCTCTCGTAGAATGGTGCATACTTGGCTTTCCGCTTCACCAAGATGGTCTCTAATGAATAGTTGCGGTCGGATTGGTGCTGACAATCATCAGCCACCTCATCCATGAAACAGGTGTTCAGGTATTCCAAGGCAGCTTCTTTGTCGTCTTTCAGAAGAAATTTCGCCACTGTCTCCGACAGAACCTCTTCCTTCATTTGATGTGCCGACCGTCTTTGATAGTCTAACCGAGCCCTACGCATATCGGAAACCATGCTTCCCATTGCTGCGCTCCCTGCAAGATATCCTTTCCATCCGTCATCCATGTCTCGCTGTTTTGAAATGTTATTATGCCGTAAATTTATGTTGTTTCAACGAAACGGAATAAGGTTGTAAGGTTGCAACTGCCTTTTTCATTTCCACAATGTATGCCTGCTTCGACGCCGACCGCTTGGATTTGGGCCGCGTGGGCATCACGCCTGACCCAAAGAAGATGGCGACCGCAAAAGGGAAAGAGCTGGCATGACAAGAAAAGTGTTAGCTAAATCACCATCGTATCATGTCGATGTGAAATGTTTTGGAACCTCTTTCTATCCTAATACTAAATTCATAATCTCCAGATTCTAATTCTCCTTCTGGCGGTTCTATTCCATTACCCCAAATTTTGCTCCATCTATAGACTGTCGAATCACTAATTGTCGCATTGTCTGATTGCCTAAAGCATTTATCAAGTTCATCATAGAAATCCGTATTTGGCATTTCCTTAAACTCCAATGTAAAACTGTCTGAGTAATCCCCATTAAAATAACGTTCTCCCTGTTCATATTCAACCACTTTGTATTTCGGCAATCGAACTCCAGTAATGTTTTCAACCACCTTCGGCTTGACAAAATGATGCCTAGGATACCAATATCCCCAATAATGGAAATAGCATGATATCGGGACCATCACGATAACAAATAGCATCATAGGAGAGGCTATGAACAGCACAATGCGCAGCCATTTCGGAAGCAGCTTCCACCGCCCATCGAGGATGAGAAAAAGCGGAGAAAGCATCAACCACGATGCGGCCAAAACAATTGACTTTAAAAGCGTGTTAGGTTTTTCGTTCACCATATTTACTGTGTTTTAATCATATTAACTCTCTTCCAATTTTATTTTCCGAGCCCTAAGTGCAAACACCTTGAATGTTACGCTAGTCTTATCGGCTTCGTACAACATCGCCTTGAAATCATCGTCAGAAACCGCATCATTATTGAAAGCCGATACTAATGCGTTTTCATCCGCCCCTTCAAGCACCTCTAAAGCCAGCCCTTCCAATATGGCTTCTTTCCTCAGCATTACATAGGTAGGAAGATATTCAGGGCAGAGTTTAAGCAGTTGTTTACAAGTGTCGATGTTGGTGTTCCCAAGCTGTTCATTGAGTACAGCTTCAAATAGATATTGTTTCTTGTCGATGGCAACTTTGTCAACCGACTCTTTGCTGGCTATGCGAATCAGCTGGACCATGTTCAAAGCCTCATCATAGCGGCTTAATGCCAGCAGGGCTTTCCCCTTGATAAACATGGCTTCAAGGCAAGGCCTGCGGTCAAGCACCATGTTGGCATAACCGATGGCTTCCTCAAAGCGGTCGCTATACAAACAAATAACAGCATTGAGGAAATTACTCGTCATGTTGCAATCCTTCAACAGCGGGACTTCTTTTGTCAGCCCTTTCAGGCACTTGTCATCAAGCATCACATCAAACATCTTCTTGGCCAAGAGTGCAGCACTGCGATAGTCGCCCGACTTCATCTTTACCATCGAACGCATCAAGCACATCCTGGCCGCATTGTCATAGTCCTTGCTGGCGAGATGCTTGTAGAATTCTTCGCCAAATGACAACTCGTCGTCAATCATTGCCACATCGTTGAACGAGTTGGCAAAAGCCTTGATTTCCGCATTTTGCAAAATGTCGTTTTTGAAAATCTTTCTGCTCAACGTTAATCCATCCAACGAGCGCATACGACTGATGGCCACGTATGTTTGTCCGGGGGCAAATGTGCCTCTGGTAAGGTCAAAGTGCATACGGTCAAAGGTCATGCCTTGAGACTTGTGAATGGTGATGGCCCAGGCCAATTTCAGCGGGTATTGTGTGAATGATCCTACGACTTCTGATTTCACTGTTTTGGTCGTTTCATCATAAACGCTTTCCTTGCTCTCCCAGGTCATCTTTTCCACCTCGATTTCTTCTCCATCCTTCAAGGCAACTTTGATAGAATCGTCATCCAAAGCCACAACTTCGGCAATGGTGCCGTTCACAACGCCGCGTGGTTTGTCGTTACGGCAGAACATGACCTGTGCACCTACCTTAAGTTTCAACGTTATGGGTGCGGAAACATCCTCTGCCTTGAACTTGCCTGAAATCTCTCCCTCATAGCAAAACTCCTCTGAATCGATTTCATTAAGTTTCTCATCATTGATGCCTTCTGCTGTAATCACGCGTGCGGTCAAAATAACAGAGTAATCGCCCACTTTATCATCAGAACTCACATGACGGTTAAGAATAGCCAAGTCGTTTTCCGTGTTCTCTCCCAAGCGCATCCTTTCCAGAATATCCAAAAACCCCGAATCCTCTTGACGGTACACCTTTTGAAACTCTATCTTGGGCAGATTCATCCGCTTCATCACGTTTGCCTTGTAAAAATATGGTGTACCGTTGCCGTACATATAACACAACATCAAGTCGTCTGCACTTCCAGGTCTCACCACTGGGGGTAACTGGAAAAGATCGCCGACAAACACCACCTGCTTACCACCAAAAGGAAGATGGGTGTGCATCAAAGCACGAAGGAATCGGTCGATGCCGTCCACCCAATCGCATCGCACCATCGAAGCCTCGTCGATAATGATGGTGTCGATATGTTCAAGGGTCTTGCGCTTCTCCAAAGAAACTTCCATTTTTGTTTCTGGTCCAATTGCCTCAAAAGGAAATCCGAAAAACGAATGGATGGTTTGTCCCCCGACATTCATGGAGGCAATCCCAGTGGGAGCTAGTACCAAAAAGTTCTTTTTGATTTGCTCCTGAATGCCCTTGATGAAAGTGGTCTTGCCTGTACCGGCCTTTCCAGTAATGAAAAAACTGGTATTGGTGTTCGCCACAAGGTCGAAAGCCTTTTGCTGCTCGAAGTTGGTTTTGTCAAATGTAAAGCTTTCTTTTTCCATCGTTGTTTTCGTTTTCGATGGCAAAAGTATGACCGTGGTGCGAAACCAATTTTCGCTGATTTAGAAAGCAGCGGCAAAAACAAAAGGGCTGTACAAACCTGCACAACCCTTTTGTTTGTATTTAATAAACAAACACCTTAATATAAGCCACACTCATTCTTTTCGACGAACATCCGTGGCAATCCAAAAAGGTTTGCTGGGATCTTTCTTGTTTGGCTCTTGGATTGCCTTGAATGTTACCACTTTGTCCTTTATTAGATCATTATGTCTTGGCTTAATTTGGAGAGGGAACGGATATAATTCACATTTTACATTCAAAAAAGTTCCAAAATGATTTTCGACCTCTACTATTATACCTTCATAATATTTACCATTTTCAAGTTCTTTAGACTGTAACGGAGGTGCCTTAACATTTGTTACTGATGAATCTACTCCCTCTTGCTCTGTCTTATCCAACTTCACCCACTTTTTACGATTTTCTTCTTTATCTGGATGGTTTTTTAAATACTCATTCATCCATTGAAGTATCTCGCAGAACTGGAGTGCGATGCTAAAAACCAAAAGCCTCGAATTACCGCCTGTGGTTTTAATTTGATTGTCGTAATTTTGAATTTCTTCTTCGCTTAATTCGATTGAGGAATGGGAGTTCGAATTTCCCAAATCCATAATCAAAGACATCATGTTTTGTATATGTTTTGGAATTATTCTTCCTTCCTCATGCTTATATCCTAGTATTACTGCTTCGTTGCCTATTAAAAACATAAAACATTGATTAAAATTAACCCTGCCATTAGAGAAAAACGTATCTGGAATGATGTTTACTTTCCCCAAAGACCTAAAGATTTGCTCCAAGGCCTTTCTAAGTGGATTGTAAAAATATTTTGGATTGAAATCCTGATGAGAATTTGGAAAGTGAATAGCTTCTATAATGGTCAAAATGTCTTCACAAACATCGGCATTGAAGTTTGACAACTGATTATACGTCTCTCGATACATTTCCTGTATCTGAAACCTAATTGATTTTTGAGCATGGGCCTTGATCCGTTTATATAATTCTTCTCTGTCAGTACCCTTGTAATAGAACTTTTTGTGCTCTTTTTCTGTCCAATCTGAATCCCATTTCAAGCGCTTGTCGTTAATTGAATCAGAGACCTCTGTTTCGGAGCCAGCGGTTAAGACGTACCAAGGGATAATTCGGCCTTTTTTCTCGCAAATAGTAGAAATGTCATCCAGCGCTTCACGCAAAAACTCAACTGCATTGTCTGCGCTATCCCGATGGTATTTGCATTTAGCATCAAGTATAATAGCAGACCACCTATTAAACTCACTTTCCAAAGCTGCTTTGGCATCATCCCAGCAATGGCGTGAAACTAGTTCCAAACCATCTTGACAAGCTTCATCTGGATAGCTTTCTAATACTTCTGGGTCGTCTTCAACCCAAAGAACTTGAATAAAGCTGTGATTTTCCATATCTATTTTTTATTGTTGTCTAAAAATATATGCATTACTAAACGTCAAAACATATTTGACTGTGTATTCTTCTTTTGGTGTAGATACTATCTCCACTCTTCCATTATATCGGGTCATTATATCCTTAATTTCGTTACACCCAATACCGTTATGCCCGTCTTGGTGAAGAGCTGTTGATACACCATATTCAAGCAGTGAGGCAGTGTCCCGATTCTCTGGTATGGGCGTTCCATTGTTTTCAATCTCGATAATCAATGACACTCCATCAGTGCGCCACGAAAATTTCAATTGATAGTCTTTTCGATTATCTTCTGTAAAAGCATAAGCCTTTGCATTGGAAAGAATATTGTCGAATATTTTTTCTAATGCATCTTTAGGGAACTTAAAAGTGATCAGTGATATCTTTTCTTTAATAACATTACCATCTTTATCTTTGGTGACTTTCAACCCCTTATTGTTGCCTTCCTTCCATGATACGATTGGCTTGAAATTCAGCCAGCCTTTTTCTTCTTTTTTGATGTAACTTTCTATGA
The DNA here is from genome assembly GCA_902799345.1 of uncultured Bacteroidia bacterium. Classification (GTDB taxonomy): domain Bacteria; phylum Bacteroidota; class Bacteroidia; order Bacteroidales; family F082; genus Limimorpha. The sequence continues at coordinate 25,476 of CADBZW010000007.1, forward strand.
ATTCCTCTGGGTCAATAGATTCAGGGTTCAAGAATGAGTATTCTACGTCTGCAATATGTTCCAGTACAGGCATCATCTCTTCTATTCTTGTAGAAAGAAATTCAAATATTTCTTTTACGGTAGTCCCTCGTAATGGATTAATAACATTATCATCAGACAATTCTCCATTTTGGCGAATTCGACATTTATTCAAAGCATTGAATTTAGCTCCTATAGAAGATAAGGATTGAGTTAGAGCATGTTTACGCATTCGAACTGCTTTGATATAATTATTATGTTCTTGTTTCAACTCTTCTTGTGAAGATAGCAATGCCTCATAGTTTGCTTCAGCCAAAAAAGCTAAACGTTCTTTTTCATCATGATTAGGTACGATGATTTTGTCCATAACCAAGGGCAAGGCAAGGTTAATGTTATGCCCATCACAAATTGTCAAAATTTGTTCTTTGACAGATGGCTCAAACAGTAAAGCTGCAATGTAACGAACATCAATTCCGTCCAGCGGAACTATGCAACAAGCTTTCATGTAGGCGATGCCTCCATCAGGTACTTCTGTTGAATACCCAACTCTAAAGTCCTCTGTACTATTACTCAGAAGAACATAAGGCTCTTTTGCCACACATAGTTTTGCCTGTTCTTCCTCAATACCAGGGTCACTAACAATGTTGACAATTCTGTTACAAAGATTTGCATCTTTGTAACTGTCTCTAAGCATGTCCGGCAGAACTAATGGCATGTTCTTTGCCTTTTCGTGTAGGATCCATCCTTCTCCCTTAACAAAATCTGCAAGCTCTTTTTCCTTTAAGAGTCTTACCTGTTGGTGTTTTACAATAGAAGATAATGGATTACCATCCGCTGGTTGATTAGTCCAATAGTAACTAGGCCATAAAATCTCAGAATCTAGTTCATCGGCATTAATATATTTAGACCTGGACTTCAATTCGTCCTTAATGTAGACTTTGCAATTTTCAGCTTTGCATAATGCAAGCATAATATAATTGTTGCCAAAAAAGCCCTTATCCTTGTATGCAACAATAGAAGAAATAGCTTTTTCTTTAGTTCTACGAACGCGAAAATCAATGATGGGTGCCTCATACATTTCAGCTTTCATTCCAGCCATTTCTGATATAAACTCAGAGAAAAACAGCATTTTCCCGTTTGGCTTTAGAAGGTCATATAATGCTTCTAAATCCTTGCATTCTGTTCCGAATAATTTTTGAGCAGCATATTTTTGCTCATTGACGCGGAAAATAACCATGTCTACAGTACCCTTTGCAGGCAACGTATATGAGTATTCGTCATTTACTTCCTCACCTGAAACAATTTCAGAGTGAATGCCTGCGGCAAAAAGACGAATTTGTCCCAGAGCCCATACTTTCTTTTGATCATAGTTCATGCCTGTAAAACCAGATATAATACAATCTGGAAAGAGAACAGCAAGATCACAGTATTCTGTGTCGGCAATGAATATCCTTGTCCCCTTTTCGGGCTTTACATGCTCTTTGACAAGCCTAATGCGTTCTTCAGAAATATGTTGACCAGAACATCCTGATAACCATTGATCTCGAACGAGAAACTCATAAGTAATCACTGCTGAGAAATTCTCACACAGAAAAGACATTTCCTCCTCTGAGAGTGCTTTATCATAGAACTTTTCTGCATATTGAGACAATGCCTCTACGATTTGCACATCAGCATTATTTCCAGTTACCTCTTTATACAAGGTTATTATCAATTGCTCGTCTGCACTTCCATCGGGGTCAAATGGTGTCAAGACTTGAAAAACTTCACCTTTTTCAACATAGCTATCAAGAGTCTTTGGGCAATGCTCGTTTACATAGTTACGATATTTGTCAACGAGTGTGTCAATTTTGTCAAATATGACTCCGAGGGTTTCTTCAGTGTAGTTGTTCTGTGCGTTCTGCATGGTTTCTTTTTTTGTTGGTTGATACTTAATGTCGTGAGGAAATTGTCGTTTTTCGATTGCAAAAGTATAAATATGGTGCGAAACTTATTTTCGCAAACAATCATATGTTTTGTACATTTCAGAAACCTTTTCAAATACTTTTTCTTGGATTTCTTTCGGTGAAAGCACAACAAGGTCTGCACCGAAAGAAGTCAACTCTCGTATAAGTTCATAGTTTTCAAAACACTCAATTGCGAAAAAGCGTCCACCTTCAAGTGTTGGGTATTGGCGACGGAGCTCTTTTTCATCGCGGATGTTTCGTTGTGATTCATGCAAGGGTTTGGTGACAACATAGTCCTTGGAATGGTCGCTTACCCAAAAGAGGATGGTCTGTATTGGCTTTTCATCGGGTAGAGTTACCCCAATAATATCTTCAAAGCATTCATTAAGGTCGCCATTGTATGGGCGATATTTTTTAACTGGCAATGGTACTACCTTGTCGATACGGTCGAGAGCAAAAGTCAAAAGCTTTCCAGGTTTGTCGGGGGCAGCAATAAGATACCAACGGCGATTGTATTCTTTAAGCAAATAGGGGTGAACTATCAAATGACGATCCTCCTCAGGTGCATCAAATCGATGGTAATGTAATTCCACTACCTGTTCTTGTGAGATTACAGTGAACAATTCACCCAGCAGGTTCTTGCCCTCCAATGGATTCTTTGTAAATGACACAATCTGGCGGTCTGTTTTAACTTTGAGGCTTTCCCTAAGCCTTTCCAAACCCTCAAGATTAGGTAGGCCTTCAAATTGTCCGAGAAGCGTGAAGGTCTCACCAAGCAGGTACTTCTCGTCATCGGTAAGTTTCTGCGTAAATATAGAAAAGGACGGGTCAGCATACCTGTGGCAACTTTTCTTGATGGTTTTCTGCGTACGTTGACTAATGTCGTCAACCTGATAATGCTTTATCTCCGCCAAAAAAGGCCCTTCGTTTTCAATATAATTCAGGTCTAGTTCAATGGTTCGACGGCTGACAGGTTCTTGATTCATTTCAGCCAACTCCTCGTTGACAAGACGGCACAAATCTTCAGTCGAATAGTCGTGATAACGATTGGCTAACAACTTGTCGAGGATGTAGTATCGTGTTACGGCGTTTTTGTTTGCGGGCATACTATTCTGTATTTTCTGCTGCAAAAATAAAAATAATCTGCGAAATCTATTTTCGCGAGTTTTCTTTTTGTTGTTCCAATTCTTTCACCGTGCGCTCCACCACCTGCTCAAGTTGGTATGTGGATACGCCAAGCGGCTTGTTGATGTCCTTCAATGACCATTCCACAACGGTCTTGTCAGTCGATTTGCAGATAATCAGTCCCACGGTAGGGTTGTCGCCCTCACCACGCAGCAACTCGTCAACGGCAGTGACATAGAAATTCAGTTTGCCAGCGAACTCGGGGATGTACTTCACCACCTTCAACTCGATGACGACATAGCGGTGCTGCGGTATGTGATAGAACAGCAAATCGGGGAAGAAGGTCTGTCCACCAGGCATTTGTAGCTCCATCTGACGGCCAACGTATGAGAAACCTTTCCCTAATTCTATCAGAAATTGTGTGACCTTTGCCACAAGTGCTTCTTCCAAATCCTTCTCCTCGTATTCCTCATTCATCGAAAGGAAATCGAAGTGATAGGGGTCTTTCAGAATCTCTTTCGCCAGTTGGCTTTGCGGAGCAGGTAATGTGTTCGAGAAGTTAGTGACCGCCGCACCTTGACTGCCGTATAGATTAGTTGCTATTTGATCTTCAAGTCTGCTGCGGCTCCAACCTTCTTCTGCTACTCGGTTGATATAGAACAAAGCTTCATCGAGAGATTGGCATTTGGAGATAATCAAAATATGACTTCCCCATGGGATAAGGCCAAATGTATCAGGGAATTGCAATTGGTCAACAGGCTGTTGGCCTTTTTTATCCTCTTCAAATTCGTCAACAGCTTGTTGACGATTTGCAACATTAAATTCGTCAACGGCCTGTTGACGAATTATAACTCTTTCATTATAAAAGGCATACCAACGCTTCACATATTTCAGGTTGGTCACAGAAAAACCCGTCTCGTCGGGGAATGCCGTCCTCAAATCAAGGCTTAACTGATTGAAGAAGCCGCTGCCCCATTTGCTTTCTGCACGCAATTCAACAATGTCTCTTCCCAAACTCCAATAAAACTCAAGCATGGCGGTATTTACACGCACTGCCGCCTTTAATTGGCTTTGGCGAAAACGCCGCTTGATGTCGGCCATCCATTGCACGTAGCCTTCATCGGCAGTCATCATGTCACGGGAAACAAAAGTCGGTTTGTCGGTCATCTTTCTATCGGATTAGTGAAACGCAAAGATACAAAAAACAGCTCCATGACGGTTTCTTTTCCCCAATCTTTTTCAACACAAAACATTTTTCTTTATCTTTGCCACAAATTATAAAAACCATTGCCCAATGGCACTGAACAACCTTTTCACCCGAGGAAGCAGCCGCGAGAAGCACTTCTTCCCCACCTACGCCAAACAGGCGGAGACGGCACAGATTGCCGCCAAATACCTCAAGGAACTGGTCAAGAGCGACGACCCCGAAGAACGCAAGCTCCTCACCCGCATGATCAAGAAACAGGAGACCACCGGCGACGAGCTGCTGCGCGAGTTCTACATCGAACTCAACGGCGCCTTCGTCACACCCTTCGACCGCGAGGACATGAACGCCCTGGCCATGAAGCTCGACATGTTCCTCGACTTCATCAACCACTCGGCCAAGACTATCCTGATGTATAACCCCAAGAAAATCGACAAGCAGATCAAGGAAATCGTGGACAACATCCACGAAGACGCCACCATCATTATGGAGGTGTTCGGCATGCTCGAAGACCTTGGGAAGAACCACCAGCAAATCAACGACTTGTGCCAAAAGGTCACCCTTATCGAGCACTCCGTCGACGACATCTACGGCGACTACATCTCCTACCTCTTCGAGAATGAGAAGGACGAGATCGAGTTGCTGAAATACAAAGAGATAGCCCAAGTCGTGGAAGACACCACCGACCGCGCCAAAGAGGTGACCAGCACCGTCAAAAGTTTGATCATAAAAGAATCGTGATGAACCTCCTGACCATAGCCATCATCCTCTCCATCGTCCTTGCCTTCGTCTTCACCTTCCTGAACGGCATGAACGACGCGGCCAACTCCATCTCGACCATCATCGCCACCAAGGTGATGACTCCGTTGCAGGCCATCCTCTGGGCTTCGTTTTGGGAGTTCGCCGCCTTTATCATCATCCGACTGGTGCTCGACAAGACCTTCGCCGTGGGTAACACCATGGCCAACTTCGCCGACCAGAACGTCATCGACCCCTACCTCATCCTGTCGGCCCTCGTCGGCGCCGCCATCTGGGTGTGGGTCTGCACCAAAAACGGCATGCCCATCTCCACCTCGCACGCCCTCATCGGCGGCATCATCGGCGCGGCATGGTTTGTCAACGGCAGCGCGGTGCTCCACATGGCGCCCATCCTCATCACCCTGGCCTTCATCGTGTTGTCGCCGCTCATCGGTCTGTTCCTGGGTTTCTTCCTCGAGTGTATCTTCTTGAGGATCTTCAAGAACAGTCCCCGCAAACGCGTCGACAAGATCTTCAAGGTGTTGCAGCACTTCTCGACGGCGGCCTTCTGCGTGGGCCACGGCTCCAACGACGCACCCAAGACCATGGGTATCATCGCAGTGCTGATGGCCAGCGTGTTCACCACACAAGGCGTCAGCTCCGAGATGCGTGATTTCATCAGCCACTTCTACGACAGCAGCCAGGCCTTCCACATCCCCGACACCCTTGCCGTCGTGTGCTATATCATCATGTCGTTGGGCATCTTGATTGGCGGCAAAAACGTCATCAAGACCATGGGCGGCGGCTTGGCCAAGATCACGCCCGTCAGAGGCTTCTCGGCTGAGTTTGCCGGCGCCACCACCCTCATCGCCACCTCGTTCCTCGGCATCCCTGTCAGCACGACGCACACCATCACCGGTGGCGTCATCGGCGTGGGCCTCACCGACGGCATGAAGTCGGTAAAATGGGTCACCGCCAAACGCATCGTCCTTTCGTGGATCCTCACCATCCCTGTGCCGCTCGTCATCGCCGGCCTGCTTAACCTGTTGTTCCACCTCTTACCCATCTGAATGCCATGAGCCTCAATAGTTTCTTCCAGTTTTTCGTCCCCAAGGAAAAGAAGTTCTACCCGCTCTACCAAAAGCAGGCTGCCTACATCGACAAGGCCGCCACACTTTTGAGGCAGATGCTCTTGGAAACCAATCTTGAACAGCTCGAAGTCTTGAGAAAAGACATCAAGGACTGTGAGACCAAAGGCGACGACGTTCTCCGCGAATTCTACAGCCAGCTCTTCAACACCGTGCTCACCCCCTTCGACCGTGACGACGTGCACGAACTCGCCGAGATGATGGACACCTTCCTCGACCACATCGACGACTCGGCCAACATCGTCCTCACCCGCCGTTTCCTGGCCGTGGATGAAGACCTCAACACCATGGCAGAAAACATCATGTTTGCCGCAGAGAACCTCAGCAACATCATCAGCGACCTGCCCGTGATGTACGACAAACAAAAGGAGATCGCCCGTCTCTGCCACGGCATCAAGACCTTGGAAAACGAGAACGACGTGCTTTACGGCAGATACATCAGCAAGCTGTTCCAACAAGACTACAACCTCACCGAGATCATCAAGCGCAAGGACTTGGTGCAGGTGCTTGAAAACACGACCAACTCAGTGAAGTATATATCGGATAAGATTAGGAGTATTATTAGTAAATTGTAAGTGGCTATTAGCCGTTAGCTGTTAGCTATTAGCTCGGTTTACATCCAGATATAAAGTAAAGTATTCTATATGAGAGATTTTCACAATTACAAGGTATGGGAAAAAGGACATCAATTTGCTCTTAGCATCTATAGGAAAACAAAGAAATTCCCCAAGGAAGAGCTATTTGGAATCACTTCTCAAATCAGACGAGCAGCAACTTCCATCCCCTTTAATATTGCTGAAGGCTGTGGCAGAAGAAGCGATGCAGAATTTGCCCATTATTTGAACATTGCGGCAGGTTCAGCTTCAGAAGTCGAAGAAGAACTTTTGCTTTCTTATGACTTAGAGTTTTTGGACAAAGATTCATACCAACAACTTGACAAAGAAGTCAATGACATAAAAGCCATGTTGAACAAACTAATTGAAACATTACAATAAATAGTTATTAGCTGATAGCTATAAGCTTGGTAGCCAACAAGCTAACAGCTAATTGCTAATAGCTAACAGCTTAAAAAAAGATCACCATGCGACAAATCATCACCAGCCTGTTAGACAACGACCTCTACACCTTCAGTGTGTGCTACGCCTACCTTCAGAAGTTCCCACGTGCCATGGGTCAATACACCTTCGTCGACCGCAACAACACGGTCTATCCCCAAGGCTTCGCCGAGAAACTGAGGGAACAGTTCGACCTCTATGGCAACATCAAGATCACTGACGAAGAGGTCCGTTTCATGAAACGGAAATGCTACTATTTCCCGCTTTGGTTCTTCACCTTCCTGAAGGGCTTCCACATGCGTCCCTCCGAGGTCGAGGTAAGCCAAGACGAGGAAGGCCATCTGCATATTCAAGTGACAGGTCTGTTGTGGCGCACCGTCTTCTGGGAGATGCCCATCCTGGCTACTGTTTCCGAGCTCATGCACGAGCTGAAAGGCGAGTTTGAGACTTACGACGCCGAGAAAGAATACCAAAAGTCATACGCCAAGGGCATCCGTCTCATCGGCAACGGCGTCAAGTTCAGCGACTTCGGCACCCGCCGTCGTTTCTCGTTCGAGCATCAAGACCTTGTCATCCGCAGCTTCATCGAAGCCCAGAAGCAGTTCACCAAGACCTGTTTCGTGGGTACCTCCAACGTGCTGTTGGCCATGAAATACGACCTCACCCCCATCGGCACCATGAGCCACCAGTTCATCGAGACCTGCTCGCTCTATGGCTACAATGAAGCCAACTACCTCGCCATGGACTACTGGCAGGAGGTGTATGCCGGCAGCCTGGGTGTGTTCCTCTATGACACCTACACGCGCAAGGCCTTCTTCCAAAACTTCACCCAATTGCACGCCAAGTTGTTTGACGGTCTGCGTGTCGACAGCGGCGACAACTACGAGGCTTTGGAAGAGATCATCGAGAAATACAAAGAATTAGGCATTGACCCAGCGCAGAAGTCCATCATCTTCAGCAATGGCTTGAACGTCGACGAGGCCATCACCATACACGAGGCCGTGGCAGGCCGCATGCAGGACTCCTTCGGTATCGGCACACACCTCACCTGCGACGTCGACAACGTGAAGGCCATGAACATTGTGGTGAAGCTCACGGCGGCCAAGATCACTGAGAAACGTACGTGGAAAAAGGTGGTCAAGCTATCTGACGACCTCGGCAAATACACTGGCGACCCAGAGGAGATTGAAATCTGCAAGAAGACGCTGGAGATCAAGTAAAAGTTGGATATTAAAGGCAAAAAAACGGGCTGCGTGGATCCTCGCAGCCCGTTTTTGATAATGCATTCGTAAATCAGTTATGGTAATCCCTGTAATAGATACAGTTGGATGATACCACGCTGTGGTAAATTGTGCCGGCATATTGGTCAAACTCATTGAATTGCTCGTGGGGAACAACCATCTTGTAGGTCCAATACGAGGCATTCTGCTCCTCCAATTGTTGGGCGTTCTTGGCTTGAGCAAAAATGATATGCGCCAGCAATTCCCTATCGGTGGCCGTCTTTCTGGCCTTTTCCAGATAGGCGTTCGAAAGCTCCAACGTGTTTTTATACGCCTTGGCATCAGGACCGAACTTCCAATAGCTGAAGGCATTGTTGTCGTCGAAACGCAGATAATGGCGATAGTAGCCCGTCCGGCTCACGTTATAGAAGAAGTTGGCGATTAGATAGTTGGCCTTGGCAGCCTCGTCGCCTTTCTTTTCGCCAAGTTTCTGGAGCTGAATGAGGGCGTCAGTCACATCAAGTTCGCTCATGTTGTCGTGGATGAATGGGAAGTCGTCGATATACTCACCATGCATGATCTCTTCTTCATCACCGCTAAAATACACCACGATGTTATGGCCGAAGATGAGAGGCGACACTTGGAGACGGGTCTCCTTCTCAAAGAGGCTCTTGGCTGACTTAAAGTCGCCCTCGGTGAGACGCAACACGCCCTTTATATAAGAGAGGTAATTGTTGGGATTAGCCACCTCAAGCGTGCTGTTGTCGGCGAGATAGCATTCCAACGGCGTTTTTTTCTTCTTGTTGAGGAAGGCCTGAACGTCGTCGACCAGCGCCTCGGTGGGTGCGTCCGTAATTTGTTCAATGTGATGGAGCGTCAGGTACGACTTAGCTCTCTCGCCTTGCAAGGCATAGCGGTTGGCAAGCACCAATCCGACAAAGGTGTTATACGCATAGTTGTAGTTATAATTCTCTTCTCCTTTGATCAGTTCCGCGTAGTTGTCGAAGAGATAATACTCAACATCAGCATTGATTTTCGGCTGACGACAGATATCAAGATAGGCTCCAAGGTGGTTCACCATGTCTAAATAATCGTCCTTGGTTGACTGCACGTTGTCGAGGCACCTGCCAGCCAGGTCGAAGTCCTTGTTCAAAAAATGCAGATATGACGAAGCAAGGTTCCAAAAGTTCTTGTCGGAGGCCTTGTCACGCTGCGTGTCGCTGAGTCGCAGAGCTTGGTTGAAGAAGTCGCGGCTTTCCGTGTCGGTCGGACTCAGATAGGGGTAGAGCGAGTTGTTGCCCTCTTGCTCCCAATTGGGCTCTGAAGGGAGCATGCGACGCTCAATCATGTTGACGGCACGCACCATCAGCACCTTGGCTTGGATGGCGTCGGGATCAGTGGCCACGATCTTCTCGATTTCGTTGACGGGGTTGTTGAAGTCGCTGTAGCCCATCATGAAGAAGATGTCGTTGCGTTCGTTGTTGTCGGCGGCACCAGCAACGAAGTCGGCGAAGTCAATGTCATTGTCCCAACCTAGGGTCAACGAGGTGTAAGCCAAGGTCTTCAGGTCGTACGAGTTGGCGAACACCTGGATGAACTCACGGTTGGCCTCCACGGTCTCACCCAAGCCACGCAGGGCACCCGCCTTCTGGCACAGGGCGTAGTAATACATCTCGGTGCGCATCTTCAGCGGCTCCACATATTGGTCGAAGAGTTGTACGGCTTCTTGGTAGCGACGGGTGTAATGTGCCAGTCGCACCAGCTGATAACCGTAGCGCAGTTTCAGTTCCTTGTCGCTCTCGGCATTCCAGCTCCTGGTAAGCACGCTCTTCACCTTGTCGTAATCCAGGTCACCGGCGTTGTACTCATACTCGGGCAGATCCCAATAGAAGTCTGCCGACTCGCCGGGGATGATGCGCATGTAAGGTTCCAGATACTTGGCATAGGCCAGATAGAGCAAGGCCTGTTTGTGCTTCTTCATGAAACTGGCCGTGGCAAAAGACATGTTGCCATCCAACACCGCCTTGCCTTTGGAGAGGTTCTGGAGGTCTTCGCGCGACGCCTTGAACACCAGATATTGGGTGTCTTCATAGCTCAGCCCCAGATACTGACGCCATTCCTCGATGTTGCCATTCCGAAGTGTGTCGTTGGTGTAATAGCGACTGCCATAGACCAGCAGGAAGGGCCGATAACGCTCATCGCTCATGATTTCCTGGTTGAAGAGATTGTAGTAATACCAATCCCCTTCATCCCAGCCGCAGGCAAATGACTTGCCACACAACGCCGTCAGCATGACGGCAACAAGTAAGAGTTTTTTACGCATATTCATGATGGTTCATTTTAGATTTTCAATGGTGAATCGGTTGAGAAAGCCTTGGCTCAGATGGAAATAGACCCACGGGAAGTCGCGGTCGATTTGGCGGTCAAGGTATTGTTTCGCCTCGGCAAGCAGCTCAGGCGTGATGGCCTCAATCTTGATGGTGAAGCCGCTGTTGACATAAAGGCCTTGCACGAATCCGTCCTCCTTCACAAGATAGAGGTTGTCGTCTTGTTTCTCGAACATCGGTGTTTGAAGATCGGCCTCGGTGAGCCCGTTGACAAGCTTCACCTGCCCCAGGTGGTTGGTGACGATGCCCCAAGAATAGATGGGCAAGATGACATCGAAGTCAAGCGGGTAGTCGTTGATGTTGACAGTATAAGCCTTCAGTAGTTCCATGTCGAGGATAGAGTTACGCGTCATGCCTTCCATGGGGCTGGAGGTGGCATAGCACATCAGGCTGCCCCTACTTACTGGGGGCACTCCTGTCTTCTTGCGGTCTCGAATCTGATGCAGACGCAGCGTACAGCTGATGTCACAATGCGACTTCTCAGCCAGCAACTCAAGGAAACGGAAATAGGCACTGCGTGTTCGTTCCGTCCAGTCGCAATCGATCTGAATCTCATCGTATATGACATCCGCTTTGCCCATATAATGCGCAATGCCGTTACAGACATTGGAGGCCAGTTGCACCAGGGTTTCGCTGTCAGTATAAGCATAGAACGTCTCGTTGGTGATGAAAACCACAGGGATGACCTCGGTGCTGTCGCTCGGGAGAACATTCTTCTCAAATCCTTGGATAGGCCCCACAGGAACAGCTACACCATTTTCAATGGCCACATCAAAGAGCCTAATGAAAAGTCGTCGGCTCTCCAATTGGTTGAAATACTCACGCTCAGTTTCACCTATTGCGCATTTCGACTTCCAGTAATAGAAGTCCACGTCATGACGGTGCTTAGGAGTGCAAGCCATCAGCACGAACGAGAGTATTGTGATTATGAGTAAAAAGCGCTTCATATAGGCTTTGTATTTAGAAGCAAAAATAACACTTTTCCGATAATCAAAACAGTTGTCTCCACCCACAGCCATTCCTCCACTCGGAACAGCCGTAAGCGGTCTTTCCTTTTATGATATGTCCTTTGCCGCATAATGGGCAGGGCTGCCCAATGATGGCATCGGGATTTGTGTCAGAAGGCATAGATTCCCGCTCGCCCACAGCCTTACGCTGGAATGACATGCCTTCTGAGGGATTCTTACTGGAAGGCATGTCACCCCTGCCCGGACCAGCGGGTTGGCGGGGATCTATGCCTTCCTTAGGCTTCTTGACCTTTGGCGCAGCGGCTTTCTTTGGCGCTGCCTTCTTAGTCTTGGCTTCTGGCGCCACAGTCGTCACCCGTCGGTTGCTGTTGTCCAGCATCACCGTGGTGACAATCTCCGTCACCATCTGCTTCAACTCATCGAGGAACTGCCTTGCCTCGTATTTGTGTTGCTCAATCTCACGGAGCTTCTTCTCCCAGATGCCCGTCAGCTCGGCACTCTTCAGCAGGTCCTCGTGGATAAGGCCGATAAGCTCAATGCCCGTGGGCGTTGGCTCTAGGCTCTTGCGCACCTTTTTAATATAGTTGCGCTTGAACAAGGTCTCGATGATGGCCGCACGCGTGGAAGGCCGCCCGATACCGTTTTCTTTCATCACCTCGCGCAACGACTCGTCGTCAACCAACTTGCCTGCCGTCTCCATGGCACGAAGCAAGGTAGCCTCGGTGTAAGGCTTCGGCGGTGTGGTCCATTTCTCGGCCAGCTGTGGCTTGTGCGGCCCATGCTCGCCCTTAGTGAAGATGGGCAAGGTCCTCTCCTCGTCCTCCTGCCCTTCCTTGGTCCCTGAGCTTGACGAAGGGTTCTCCTCGTCTTGTTGTTTCTGAGGCTTGATGACCTCGCGCCAGCCAGGAACAAGAATCTGCTTGCCCGAGGTCTTGAACTCCACGTCCTCCACCTTGCCTAAGACAGTAGTCGTGGCAAACTGGCAGTCGGGATAGAACACGGCGATGAAATGGCGGCATACCTCATCGTAGACCTGCTGCTCGGCAAAGCTCAGTCCCGTCGGCACCACACCCGTCGGGATGATGGCATGGTGGTCGGTGACCTTGCTGTTGTCGAACACCTTCTTGCTCTTGGGCAGCTTCTTGCCCGCCAAAGGCGCGGTGTATTCGGCGTAGTTGGTCAGTTTCGCCAAAATGCTAGGGCACTTCGGATAGATATCGTCGCTCAGATAGGTGGTGTCGACACGCGGATAGGTGGTGTATTTCTTCTCGTAGAGGCTCTGGATGGTTTGCAAGGTCTGGTCGGCCGACATGTTGTATTTCTTGTTGCATTCCACCTGCAACGAAGTCAAGTCGTAGAGCCTCGGCGGGGCTTCGGTGCCTTTCTTGGTGGAAATATCGGTCACGGTGAATTCTTTTCCTTCAACGCTTTGCAGGTCTTTTTGACCGTCTTCCACGGAACCATACTTGCCCTTGGTGGCAGTGAATGTCGTATCCCTATAAATGGTCGACAGCACCCAATAAGCCTCGGGCTTGAAGTTCACAATTTCGTGGTAACGGTTGACAATCAAGGCCAAGGTAGGCGTCTGCACCCTGCCAATGGACAGTACCTGTCGGTTTTGGCCATATTTCAAGGTATAGAGTCGTGTGGCGTTCATACCAAGCAACCAATCACCGATGGCACGCGAGAGGCCTGCCTCATAAAGCGACTGATAATCAGCCTGGTCCTTCAATGTCTTGAAGCCCTCACGGATGGACTCCTCGGTCAGGGACGAAATCCAAAGGCGCTTCACAGGACAATGCACGGCGGCCTTCTGCATCACCCAGCGCTGGATGAGCTCTCCTTCCTGCCCAGCATCGCCGCAGTTCACGATTTCGTCGGCCTTCTGAAACAACGACTCAATGACCTTAAACTGTTTCTCCACACCTTTGTCGGCAATGAGTTTGATGCCAAAACGCGGCGGTATCATCGGCAGGCGACTCAAGGCCCATGCCTTCCACTGGTCGGTGTAGTCGTGCGGCTCCTTCAAGGTGCAAAGATGGCCGAAAGTCCACGTCACCTGATAGCCGTTACCTTCCATGTAACCTTCATGGGAAGTATTGGCTCCCAGCACTTTGGCGATGTCGCGAGCGACGCTTGGTTTTTCGGCGATACAGACAATCATTGCAGTTGGCAGTTGTTCAGTTGTAGGGCTGTCACACTGTGGCAGCCGTACATATTATTATGTTTGGAATTCTGTTTTCAGGTCGGAGGCTTTCACTTTCATCAGGAACTCGGCTTTCTCTTTTTGGGCCACAAACCACACCAAATCGGCGGGTTGGAAGGTGATGCGTGCCGACGGGTTCAGGATGAAATGTCCCTCTCGCTCGATGGCAATCACCATGGCGTCATATTTGTCAGCCAGACCCGAATCCATCAAGGAGACGCCGATGATGGGACTGTCAGGCTCGACTTCCACCTTATACAGATCCACCTCGCTCTCCTCGTGTTCTTGAATCAGCCGCTCGTCAAAGAGCTCCACCCTCGGCAAGAGCAACCTCAGATGATCTTCGTGCCCCACAAAGGTAATCTTATCGAATGGAAACAGCTGAAAATCAGACTTGGGCAATTCAAAAAGTTGTTTGCCACGTTCCACACTGACCACACTCACATTATAGTTGTCGCGGAAGTCCGTCTCCTTGATGAGCCGTCCAGCATAAGGGCTGTCGGGACTCAGCGTCATCTTCTGCAAGTGGCAGTTTTCTTGCAAGATCTCGGGGATCTCAAACACCTGCACCTGCTGGCGCTTGTTGAGGTTGTCCAAGAAGTTGTTCTCGATGCGTTTGTAGAACTTCATCGCCGGACTCAGCACGCGCAGCATGATGGTAAAGCCCAGGGCCATAGCGATGTTGAGCAAACGGAAATAAGGTGCTCCGATGCCCAAATGCAGCCAGAAAGCCTCGTTGAAGAAATGCCTCAACACCGAAGTGGACACTACCCATACAATGATGAAACGCAGGATGAAAATCAGAAGGATAGCGGTCTTGTTGAAACGGCTCTGTTCCATCAGCTTATGGGTGGTCCCAACCAAGGTGTGCCTGAAACCGATGGCCCAAAGGAAGGGTGAAAGCAGCGCCAAAGTAATGGCCGCAGCGATGGCGTTACCCCACAAGCCCGGCACATAAATCATAACCAGGCTTCCTACCCAGAAACAGATGAAAATCAGCGCGATGACGATGGCGATATAGATGACGATATACTTGAACTGTCGACCAATGAAGCTGGCCATGCTCACCTTCTTGCCACTCTTCACCTTGATGCCTCGGTCGCTGTTCTCCAGATGGTTAAGCCATTTGTCAGACACGTGAGTGCTTACCCATCGATACGTGGGATTGGCCGCCTTGATGAAGTAAGGCGTGAGGAAGGTCGTGATGATGGACACCGAGACGATGATGGGATACAGGAACTCGTCGATGACGCCGTAGCTGAGGCCCAGCGACGCGATGATGAACGAGAACTCACCGATCTGGCAGAAACAGAAGCCGCCTTGTATGGACTGCTTCAGGCCCAGACCCGCCAGCAGGCGTCCGCCGACGTTACTCAACGGCTTGAAGAGGATCAGCACCAGGGTCACGACCAAGATCTGCCACCAATAATTCACCAAAATCTGCGGGTCGACCATCATACCCACCGAGACGAAGAACACCGCGCCAAACAGGTTCTTGATAGGCGTCGTGACTTTGTGAATCATCTCGGCCTCAAGGGTCTCGGCCAAGATAGAGCCCATGATGAAAGCGCCCAAGGCGGACGAGAATCCCGCCAAGTTGGCCAGCACCACCATCAGGAAACAAAGTCCTACCGAAAACACCGTCAGGGTCTCTTCCGTCATGAACTTTCGCGCCCAGCGCAACACCGTAGGTACCAAGAAAATGCCACCGATGAACCATATCAAGAGGAAGAAACCGAGTTTCAACATACTGGTAACCAGCTGCATGCCATCGAAGGTCTTGCTCACCGCCAGAGTGGAGAGGATGACCATCAGCAAGACGGCCTCCAGGTCTTCCACCACCAACTCACCGATGACATTGCCGCTGAACTTCTCGCGATGCAGTTTCATGTCGTCAAAGGCTTTGGCGATAATCGTCGTGGACGAGATAGAGAGCATGGCGCCGAGGAAGATGCTGTCCATCTGCGACCAGCCCAGCAGCTTGCCGAGGGAGAAGCCCACGACGCACATCGTCACCAACTCGGTCAGGGCGGTGATGCCCACCGTCCCTCCTACTTTCTTCAACTTCTTGAAGCTGAACTCCAAGCCTATGCCGAACAGCATGAACACCATGCCGATTTCGCTCCAGGTCTCCACGCTCGTGTGGTCGTTGATAACGGGAAACCATTCGAAATTCGGGCCAATAAGGAAACCTGCGATGATATAGCCTAACACCACGGGCTGTTTCAACCACTTGAAAATCACCGTGGTAATTCCAGCTGTAACCAAAATCAAGGCGAGGTCGGAAAATAGTGCAGGTAGGGATTCCATAGTTGCGCAGTGTTTATTGTCGCAAAATTACAAACTAAACCAATAAGTTCAATAGCCTTATGAAATTATTGTTCCACCTTGACAAGTTTTGCCATGGCTTTGGCCTTCCCTTCAGAAGCCACGAACCAAATCGTGTCGCCCTCTTGGAAAACAGTATCCGGCTGTGGGTTCAAAAGGAACTCGCCATTGCGCTCCACGGCGATGACCATGGCATTGTAGCCATGACGGAAGTTCGATTCACGCAAACTCGTACCCAATAAGCGATTGCCTTTATCAACCTCAATCCTGAAGATGTTCACATCGCTCGCGGGGCGTTCCTTGATGAGCACGTCATCCTCAACCTCAAGCAACGGCCTCACCTTGGCCAACTGCTCTTCGGTACCGATTAAGGTAATCTCGTCGGCGGGGAAAAGGACCAAGTCTTTGGAAGGCAAATCTATAACCTCATCGCCTCGGTCAACGCCTACCACGCTGACGTTATAAGTCTTACGGAAACCGCAGTCGCGGATACGCAGGCCAGCATATTGACTCTTGGGACTCAACGGGATTTTGTCCAACATGAAATTATCCTGCAACACCTCTGGCAACACAAATGATTGCAATGTATCGCGTTTGTTCATGTTCTCAAGGAATTTGCTCTCAATGCGCTCATACCAATGCATGATGGGAGAAATCACACGAAGCACAACGACATAAACGATGGCAAAGGCTACATTAATCCAATGATAATCAAACCTCTCCAAACCTAAACTCCGCCAAAAACCAGTGTCCAAATAATGGTTGGTGATGGAGAATGCAATACCAAAAACGATAAACACACGGAATGCGAAAATCAGATGGATAGAACCATTGTTGAACTTACTGGAAGCCATCAACTTAGAGGTGACATGCAACATATCATGCTTGAATGCCACCGCCCAAAGGAAAGGTGAAATGATGACCAACGAAACCACCATTGAAATCAAGCCGCCGAAAGGCTGTGGCACATAGGTTACGATGAAGGTGCAGAGCGAGAAACATATCAGCATCAAGGCGATGACGATGGAAGCATAAAGTACCAAATTCTTGACTTGGCTCAAAATATAAGCCTTCATTGTCATCTCCTCGCCATTCCTCGACCTCACGGCCTTTTCCTTGCTACCAAAGCCGTTTTTCCAACTGTCGGGCACCTTCTTCTCTATCCAATGATACAAAGGCTCGCCTCCTTTAATCATGTAAGGCGTAAGGAATGTCGTGATAATCGATACCGAAACAATGATGGGATAAAGGAAATCATCGATGACGCCAAAACTTATACCCACAGTGGCGATGATGAACGAGAACTCGCCGATTTGGCCGAAGCACATACCCGCACGAACGGCATTGTGAAGATTGTCGCCCGCCAACAGCATACCCAACCCCGAACTCACCGACTTCAACACCACCACAACCACCGTGATGACCAAAATCTGCCACCAAAATTGCACCAAGATGGCCGGGTTAACCATCATACCCACAGAAACGAAAAACACGGCGCCAAACAAGTTCTTGATAGGCGTGGTGAGTTTGTGGATTATCTCAGCCTCAAGCGTTTCGGCCAAGATGGAGCCCATGATAAAAGCACCCAGGGCCGATGAGAAGCCTGCCTTGTTGGCCAACCAAACCATGAAGAAACACAGGCCGACAGCAAACACCGTCAACGTTTCCTCGGTCATGAACTTGCGTGCCCATTTGAGGATAGTCGGGATGAGAAACACACCACCGACATACCACACCAAAAGGAAGAAAACGAGTCGCACCACGCTCATCATCAATTCCTTGCCATCCAAGGCCGTACTCACTGCCAGGGTGGAAAGTATCACCATCATCAGGATAGCCGCCAAGTCTTCGACAACCAATACGCCGATGACGTTGCTGGTAAACTTCTCTCCTTTTAACTTCAAATCATCGAAAGCTTTTGCAATGATGGTCGTCGACGACATCGAAAGCATGGCACCGAGGAAGATGCTGTCCATCTGGCCCCAGCCCATCACCTTGCCGAGCAAGAAACCAATGACACACATCGAGACCAACTCCGTCAAGGCAGTAATACCCACGGTGCCAGCCTGTTTCTTCAGTTTCTTGAAGCTAAACTCCAATCCGATGGCGAAGAGCAGGAATACCATTCCGATTTCGCTCCACACCTCAACGCTTTCATGGTCGTTGATGACGGGAAACCAAGGGAAATACGGCCCAATAAGCAGGCCGGCAATGATATAGCCCAACACAAGGGGCTGCTTCAACCATTTGAAAAGGACAGTGGTGACGCCAGCCGTGACGAGAATCAAGGCAAGGTCGGAAAAAAGGGCGGGTAATTCGGACATGATGGTTTTTGATTTTGGTAGTGCAAAGATAGGAAAAAATATCCGCTCTCCAACGGGTTTTCATACAAAAACCACATGAAACACCTCAGCGATTTCAAATGCCACGCTTATTCTGCAAACATCCCGTCAATCAGTTCCTTGTAGTGCTCGGCGACGATTTTGCGGCGCAGCTTGAGGCTCGGCGTGATCTCGCCCTCTTCGATGGTCCACTCACGGTCGATCAACTCGAAGCGCTTGATCTTTTCGTAGTCACCGAAGAACTTGTTGTAGTTCTCTACCTCCTTGCGGAAACGGTCGTTGACGGCTTTCGCCTTGATCATCTCCGTGTTGGTGGTATATGGGATGTGGTTCTCCTCACACCACGCCTTGAGGTTCTCGAAGTTGGGCACAATGAGTGCGGCGGCGAACTTTTGGTTCTCACCCACCACCATCATCATGCTGATGAGCGGCGACTCGGTGAACTTGCCTTCAATCAGCGCCGGCGAGATGTACTTGCCCATCGAGTCCTTGAAGATTTCCTTCTTGCGACCCGTGATTTTCAAGAGGCCGTCCTCGTCGAACTCGCCGATGTCACCTGTGTGGAAGTAGCCTTCCTCATCGATGGCGTCGCGGGTGGCTTCCTCGTTCTTGTAATAGCCCTTCATCACCGGCGAGCCTTTCACGAGGATCTCGCCCGATTCAGGATCTATCTTGATGTGTACACTCTCGCAAGGCACACCCACCGTCCCTGCCTTGATGATGCCCAAAGCCAAGCTGTTGGTGGCAATCACCGGCGAGGTCTCGGTCAAGCCGTAGCCTTCCACGATGGGGATGTCCATGGCAGCAAACAGTCGCACCAAGCGAGGTTGCAAGCTGGCGCCACCGGAGATGATGAACTCCAGATGTCCGCCGAAAGCCTTGCGCACATCCTTAAAGACCAGTCTATTGGCTATATACAACTTGAAACGATAAGCCCTTTGGGGTTTCTTTTCGGTCTCATCATAGCGTTCTGCCAACTTGAATGCCCAGAGGAAGATGCGTTTCTTCATGCCTGTCAGTTTGTCCCCTTTGCGCATAAAGCCATTATAGACCTTCTCAACGATACGTGGCACGGTGGTGAAATGCTCGGGCTTCACATCGGCGATATCGCGCATGATGGTGCCGAAGTTCTCAACGTAATAGGTGGCATTGCCAAGATAAAGGTGGGTATACAAAACCGAACGTTCGTAGATATGCGACAAAGGCAAGAAACTCACCACTTTATGCGAACTCGGCACCGGATAATGCGGTCCATAGTAGGCCACGCAACTCATCAGGTTGTTATGGGTCAACATGACGCCTTTGGGCGTGCCCAGCGTGCCCGAGGTATAGATAATGGTGGCCACGTCCTCTGGGTCGATGGCATCCTTGTGGGCCTGCAATGCGGTTTGGCTCTTCTTGTCGATCTTGACGGAGACCATCAGTCCGCGCAAGGTCATCAATCCTTCCACGGGGTTGAAAGAGAACTCCTTAGGCCGCACGGGCATCTTGTCGAGAACGCTTTTCACCTTCTTATGGATAAGAGAGCCTTCCACAAAGACCACTTTGGGGTCGGCATGGTTGAGGATATGCTCGTAGTCGCTCTGGCGTGCCGTAGGATAAACAGGAACCAAGATGGCGCCAATCTGCTGGACGGCGAAATCCACCATATTCCATTGGGGACAATTGTTGGAGACCAAGGCGACGCGGTCACCTTTACCCACGCCCAAGCCAATCAGTCCCTGGCTAATCACATCGGTCATCTTCACAAAGTCACGACTGATGTATTTTTTCCAAGAACCGTCTACCTTACTGGCAAACATCACTTTCTTTTTGCCATACTTCTCCACAAACCTCGGCAACAAGTCGAAGGTGCGGGATGGGATATCAGGATAGGCCTGAACGGTTTTCTTATTGTTAGTTTTCTTATCCATGGTTCCGAAAATTGAAGCGAAGATAGCGCTTTATTTGATAAAACCGATATTTAATCCAAACAAAAGGCTTTTTTATGAACCAAATAGGGCTTTTTTTCAATGAAGAACATTCAAAAAGAATGTTTATTTTTGCGCCAAAAATAGGCTTATGGTTTCCATTTTTGACGACATGACCCAAGTCACCGAAGCCGAGGTGCAACGGATGCTGCCTTTGGTGGACGAGCAACGCCGCGACGAGGCCTTGCGTTACAGGTTTTTGTTCGGCCAGTTCGCCTGCCTGAAGTCGTGGCTGATGCTGAAAGAATTACTAAAAACACTGGGTGTCAACGACTTGAAAATGGAGCGTAATGAACACGGCAAGCCTTTCCTCGTGCATCATCCCGAGGTGCATTTCAACCTCAGCCATTGCAAAAACGGCATCGCCGTGGTGGTTGACTCCTCCCCTGTAGGTATTGACATTGAGAGTTTTAGGACGGACAACATCGCCCTGGTCAACAAAACGATGAACGCCGCTGAAGCCGAATGGATTCGCGCCTCGTCGGCCCCTGTCGAGACCTTCACCCAGTTTTGGACCAAGAAAGAAGCCGTGCTGAAGCTGCGCGGCACGGGCATCGTCGACGACCTGCACCATGTGCTTGACGGCAACGGCTATCGGCTTGAGACGCACGTCGACCGAGAAAAGCACTACGCTTGGAGTGTGGCCTACACGCAATAAAAAAAGGACTGCGGCAGCAGTCCTTTTTGTTCACAATCATTTGACTTATTAAGCGATGATTCTCGTCCCGCAGGTCGGGTCGCCAAGACGCGTAGCCTCGGTGATGATGGCCTCGTGGCCCGTGGCTTCCACGAACAGGATGGCGGCGCGCACCTTGGGAGCCATGCTGCCCTCAGTGAACTGACCGTCGGCGAGGTGTTTCTTGGCCTCGGCCACCGTGATGGTGTCGAGCGCCTGCTCGTTTTCCTTGCGGAAGTTGATGTAGACCTTCGGCACGTCGGTGAGGATGTAGAACTCATCGGCGTGGATGTTGATGGCGGTCATGGCCGATGCCAAGTCCTTGTCGATGACGGCTTCAACGCCACCCAGGCTGCCATCGGGCTTCTCGATGACGGGGATGCCACCGCCGCCCACAGTAATGACGACGTTGCCCTGTTCGGCAAGCTGCTTCACCAGCTCCACGTTCTGAATGGCGATGGGTTTCGGCGAAGCCACCACCTTACGCCAGCCGCGACCTTTGGGGTCTTCCTTGTAGACGGCGCCGGTCTCGGCAGCATACTTCTCGGCTTCTTCCTTGCTGTAGTAAGGGCCGACGGGCTTGGTGGGGTTCTGGAACATGGGGTCGTTCTTGTCGACGACGACTTGCGTCACCAGGGTGACCACGTTACGCTTCAGACCATACTTGGCGAAGGTCTTGCCCAGACCCATCTCAATCATAAAGCCAATCAGGCCTTGGGTCTCTGCCACGCAGAAGTCGATAGGCATGCCCGGCACGCCAAACTGATGGCTGCCAGCCTCATGCTGCAGCATGACATTGCCCACCTGAGGGCCGTTGCCGTGACCGATGACCAGATTATAATCGTTTTTCAGGAAGGGAAGCAACGATTGGCACGTCTCGGTGACGTTCTCCATTTGTTCCTTGTACGTTCCTTTTTGACCGCCTCTCAAAAGTGCGTTTCCGCCAAAGGCGATGACTGCTAATTTCTTCATTATTCGGAATTTAAGATTTAAAATTCAAAATTTAAAATTCAAGATTTAAAATTCAAAATTGGTTTTGAACTTTATGCTAAGGGGATTATTTTCTCTCGTAGGTCACCGAATAGCCGTCTTGACCAATCACCAAGTTCTTCTCGTCAAGAGAAATGATGTTGTTGGTGTCTGAGAATTTCTCGTGGGAATAGCCGTTGGTTTCGCCATGGAGAATCAGCAAGTCGCCGTTTCTCTCCCAAGTCTTATACTCCCTGAAACCGGTGTTGATGTTCACCACTTCGCCGTTGTCAAGCAAAGTGAAGCCCACTTCGCCTAGCAAACTGCCTTCGGCAGCAGGTTCGACCCAGGTTCCGACGATGGAGGGACGCGAGCATGATGCAAAGACGAGTCCCATCATTCCGCATAAAGCAATAATAATCAAACGTTTACTCATTTCTTTATCTTCTTTGATTTGGAGCGGCAAAGATAAGACTTTTTAGCTCACAAAAGCAAGACCTTCAATTCTTTTTACCTTTTATCAATTTGCCCACCGACCTTTCCAACTCGCCGAGCCACAAAATCACCGATGTCCCGACGACGATGCGTACCCAATCGCCCAGCGGCAGGGGCACCACATTGAACATCTCGCCACCGAAGGTCACGATAAACACCTGACCAAGGGCGATGATGAGCAAGGTAACGCCAAAGCCGCGCCTTACGTCCTTGTCGAACAGACCTTTCAAGGCAGACTGACCGGTATGGTAGGCCTTGGCGTTGAAGATGTTCCAAAACTGCATGAAGACAAATATAGTGAAGAGCAGCGACAACTCCTTCGGCGTGAAATGGCCTCCTACATGATGGAAGTTGAAATAGCTGGAGAAATAGTCACGGAGGGAAAACTCGGCCATGGAATCCACGCCATAGTGCATGAAATACTGGATGAAGCCAAACAGCACCGCCACAAACAGCAGTCCCACGCCGAAGATGCGGAAGACCATCTCTTTGGTGATGATGAAGGCATCGCGCGAACGTGGCTTGTCCTTCAGCACGCTATGGTCGGGCGGCAACGACGCCAAGGCCATGGCGGCGAAGGTGTCCATGATGAGGTTGATCCACAGCATCTGGGTCACGGTGAGCGGTGACTCGGTGCCCAGCACGGCGCCTAAGAGCACGATGAGGCAGGCAGCCACGTTGATGGTCATCTGGAACAGGATAAACCGCTGGATGTTAAGATAGAGCGAACGTCCCCACATCACGGCGCGGGCGATGCTCTTGAACGAGTTGTCAAGGATGGTGATGTCGCTGGCTTCCTTGGCCACAGAGGTGCCATCGCCCATCGAGAGGCCGATTTGGGCTTGGTTCAAGGCCGGGGCGTCGTTGGTGCCATCACCGGTGACGGCCACCACCTCTCCCCTTTCCTGGAGCAGGCGCACGAGGCGTTCCTTGTCGGAAGGTCGCGCACGCGACATAATCTTCAAGTCGCCGACGCGCTCTCGCAACTCATCGTCAGTCATCAGGTTAAACTCCTTGCCGGTAATCATCTGTCGCTCAGGGTCGTCTGTGTCGTTCCACAGTCCCACCTGACGGCCGATCTCTCGTGCCGTGCCTGGGGTGTCGCCCGTCACAATCTTGATACTGATACCCGCATTGAGGCAGTCTTTGACGGAGTCGGCCACGTCGTCGCGGATGGGGTCGATGATGCCCACGATACCCAAGAAGCACAAGTCTTCGACCTGCAGCTTGCCGTTATCAAACACGGCGTCCACCTCGGATTTAGAGAGACGTTTGAAGGCAAAGCCCAAGGTGCGCATGGCCTTGTTTTGGTATTCCAGCAGCTTCTCGTCAACCTCGCTGCGCACCCAATGGATGCCAGCCTCGCCATCGCGTTTCAGCACCGTCGCGCAACGTTTTATCACAATCTCGGGAGCGCCTTTCACATATAGCATATATTCGCCCGTGAACGGGTTATGGACCACCGTGGCCATATATTTGTATTTCGTCGTGAACGGCAGCTGCTTGACAATTTTCATTTCGTCACGAATCTTGACGAAGTCGACGTTGTTGTCAAAAAGCCAAAGCAGCAACGCACCTTCGGTGGGGTTGCCGATCACCTTCGCTTTTTGTTGGTCGCTATAGTCGAGAAATGCCGTAGAGTTGACGGAGATGCCTTCTATCATCAGGCGCGACACCTCTGTATCGTCGAGCTTGCCGTCCTTCAAGCCATAGATGAGGCTGTCACCCAGGCTCATGCGGTTTTTTGTGAGGGTGCCGGTTTTGTCGGAACAGATCACCGTGGCAGCGCCCATGGTCTCACAGGCATGCATCTTACGCACCAAGTTGTTGGTTTCCAGCATCCTCTTCATGCTCAGTGCTAGACTCAGCGTGACGCTCATGGGCAGGCCCTCGGGCACGGCCACCACAATCAAGGTGACGGCAATCATCAGCGTGTTAAGGAAATAACGCGCGAAGTCCATCCAGTCGAAAGGCCCATCGGGATAGATGAAATACATCAGGATACGCAGCACCACGATGATGTCGGCGATGACATAGCTAGCAATGGTGATGCCTTTGCCCAACTTGTCGAGTTGTTCGTTGAGCGGCGTTTTAATCTTGTTGTCGATTTGTGCGCCTCTGTACACCTTGCCCCATTCCGTGGCGTCGCCCACCTTCTCTACAACAAAAATGCCGTGGCCTTCCATCACGGAACTGCCGCGGCACACATAGTTGGAGGGATAGGTGGCATCGTCCTTGAACTCGGCTTTGTCCGTCGTCTTTGAACAAGAAGGCTCGCCGGTCAGGTCCGACTCATTCACCCGCAATGAGATAGCCTCTCGCAGCGTGCCGTCGGCAGGCACCTCGTCACCAGTGTTCAGCACCACGGTATCGCCCACCACAACGTCCTTGCGTTCAATACGATGAATCAACCCGTTACGGAACACCGTGACCTGCTTTTCGTCTTCCGCCTGGTTCAAGATGTCGAATTTCTTGTTGGCGCTCAACTCGAAGACAAAGCCCACGGTGGTGGCCAGCATCACGGCCACGAAGATCCCCAGAGGCTCCAAGAGTACCGAGAGGCCTTCTGCTCCCGTGAAGAGCTGATACAATGAAACCGCCACTGAAAGCAACAACGCTATCAGCAAGATACGTATGATAGGGTCGGAGAACTTCTCCAAAAACTGTTTCCAAATCGGGTCTTTCTCTGGCGGGGTAAGCACATTGTCGCCATGTTTTTTGCGACTTCTTTCCACTTCAGCATCCGTCAGTCCATTCCTATAATCTCTTGCCATTTTACAGCAATTTTACTCGTTTATCAACTTTTATAACTATCTTTGCATGAAAAAAATTGTGGCAAAATTACATTCTCCAACCACACGACAAAGAGGTTGCAAGGTTACAACCCAAAAATTCAGATGGTAACGCTATGAAATTCAAGGAACAACACAAAACGGCCTTAGCAAAAGTGCTCTCCGACCTCGTGCAATGTGATGGCATCGTCAACCAAGGCGAAATCGACTTCTTGCAAAGGGTTTACTCACTTTTCAACATCACCCTGACCAGCAGGAAGAAAGCCACCAACATTAGCCTTTCGGACGCTGTCGACATCCTGAAAGGCCTCGGCAACCCGGAAAAAACCGCCATCCTGAAGATGTTCCAAAGCCTCTCGTTGTCCGACGACTCACTCGACCCCACTGAGTCGCTGCTCATCACTTCGCTCATCTTATCCATCAGAATCGAGTTGCCTGAAACCCAAGGATTGAACGCCACTTTCGTCTCCATCCCCGACCTCAGCTTCGACACACGCAATGCCGTCCTCTACGTGGAGCCCGCCTTCGACAAAAAGACCAACGCCTGTATCAACCGCGATTACGAGGCCATCTGCCAACTGCTACACAAGTCGCAACGTGAGTTCTTCTTCCTGCCCAAAGTCGTCAACGAGCTGAAAAGCAAGAAAAAGACCTTCCGCAACGCGCTCAGCTACATCGAGCCCACCCTCACGGAGGAGCAGCTCGACCACATCGACACACAGCTTCCCCAGCTCGACAGCGTGTTTCTCTCCAAAGAAATCTTTCTCAACTATCTCAACGCCAACGGATTGAAAATCAGCAAACCGTCTTTTTTCCTCAAAATAGGAAACATGAAGCCTGGCGTCTACCAAGACTTCCTCATCTTAGAGACCGGTGCCCATCCCTTGCAGACCTTGGAGCGTTTCATGCAACTTAATGCCAACATCATGAAAATCAACCCGCCCTTAGGTAACGCAAAAGAAGAGGCCTTCATCAAAAAGCTGGCGTTGAAGCCTGCGACGAAACACAAAGACGAGTTGGATTATACAGGGTTTCACAAGATCATCCTCGACATCCTTTTGAAATACAACGGCTTGCACGAAGTCAGCAGGCTGTTCATCAGCCGACGAGGCGACATCTTCCTCACCGACCTCAACAACACCGAGGTCAAGATGCCTGCGTTATGCAAGGCCCTTTACATCTTCTACCTGCTTCACGAAGAAGGGATGTCGCTGAACTATCTCAACGACTACAGGGATGAGTTGTATAAGATATATCGTTGCATCTCCACCTACGGCGACGAGGCGCTGCTCACGAAGGCCATCGACAACCTCACCGACTTCATCGGCTCGACCATGAACGCCAACCTCTCGCGCATCCGCAAGGCCTTCCGCGACATCTTGGGCGACGACGCCAACATCTACCTCATCAAAGGCGAAAAAGGTGGACGAAAGATCATCCACCTTGACCGCCGCCTCGTGGTCTTCGAAGACCGGGAGGCGTTTGAATAGTAGAGACGCGATTAATCGCGTCTCTACAAAAATCAATTATGCGTTCTGTCCGCCCAAAAGGAACGTGACATCGGAGTTGGGCTCAATCTCCACCGACTCCTTGCCGTAGCGCATGACAATCATTTTCTTGCCGCCCTTCAGCATCATGTTGCCGTCGGTGACCCAAAGGGCTGTAGCCTCACGCAGGCCCACCACGGTCATCTCCTGGTTGACCGCCAGATACTCGTTGATACGGTCCAGACGTGTCTCGCCGCCGTGCTTGATCATCTTGTCGATTTCGGGGTGCGGGTCGAGGTAATGCGGGTTGATTTGGAAGGGCACCAAGTTGAGGCACTTGAACGAAGCAGGTTGCACGATGGGCATGTCGTTGGTGGTGCACAGCGTTGGGCAGGCCACGTTGGAGCCAGCGCTCCAGCCCATGTAAGGCACGCCGGCGAGGGCGCGGTCGCGGATGGCGTCCATCAGGCCGTAGCGGTGCATCTCGGCCACGAGATGGAAGGTGTTGCCGCCGCCCACGACGATGCAGTCGGCCTCGTTGACGGCCTTCACCTTATCGTCGAAATGATGCACGGAGGTGAAGTTCTCCAGTCCGAACTTGGTGCGGAACACGTTCCTCACCTTCGACTCGTAGGCATCGTAGCTCTCGGGATAAGCCATGCCCCCGATGTTGACGCCTGCAAAGGGGATAAAGATGATGCGGCTCTCCTTATTAATATGGTTCTGCATGCAGAACATCTCGATTTGGGTCGTGGCCCAAGCCAGATAGTTTTCGCCGAAATTGGTCGAATTGCTGATCAGTAATAATCTCATGATATAAAGTATTGGATTAACGATGGCGCAAAGATAGCAAAAAAGCGATTGTCTGCACAAGGCGACTCTGAAATCTACGACTTTCGCTGAAAATTATCGGTTTGATAATCAAACAATTGCAAAAATCAATAAAAATTTTCCTGTTTTTTTGCTTGCATGAATGAAAAAAGCTGTACTTTTGCAGTGTCAAAAACGACTGGACTAGTAGCTCAATTGGATAGAGTCCCTGACTACGGATCAGGCGGTTGTGGGTTCGACTCCCGCCTAGTTCACACAGAAGGTTCCGCAAAAAGAACCTTTTTTTGGCCCATTCGACTAGCGGTTAGGTCGTAAGTTTCTCACACTTAAAACAGCGGTTCGATTCCGCTATGGGCTACAAAAAGAGCTGTAAGTTACTTACAGCTCTTTTTTTTGTTTCCACCTTTTTTTGCCCGACTCCCCCATAACAAGAAAATCCCAGCCAAAAGCCAGGATTTTCAAGAACCAAAAACCAAAATTTATGAAACCTTTTACTAGCAGCCAATCATCAAGGCTACTGGTCTTTATGATAAGAACCGCTGCAAAAATACTTATTTTTGATTAATACGCAACGATTATTAGATAAAAATTTATAAATTTTCGAGGAAACGAGGAAATTTGTCAACAAATGCCGCCAAAAATTTCCATTTTTTATCCTGCGTCTTGACAGAAAAGGATTTTTTTCTTATGTTTGCATTCTGAAAACTAAAAATGCTAGACCATGGAAAAAGCAATGGACAAACTCACCGAGATGATTATGACCAACGACGGTCTCAACGAAACCGACGCCAAGGCCAAACTCAACTTGCTCTATATCAAGATGAACCAATCTGGAATCAAGAGCTTCAACGATGAGTATATCGACTGGCTGATGACGGAAAAGAAACTGAACTATAAGGCTATCTTACAGACGCCCGACAACAAGCTACACGACATTTTCGACGCCGAGTTCAAGCATTAAAGCCCTCGTGCCGCATGTCATACAGCTCGTCGAGATGCTTCTTGAGCCGACGGGCCATGGGACGGAAGGTGTAATAGGTTATCGTGGCAGAAATCGGGGCGCCCACCAAGGGTAGCACCTTCCCTACTCCTTTGGCAAAACCTTCCTTCGTCATGTTGATGCCAATCCACTGCGCTATCTTGATGGCGTATTGCGCCATAATGGTCTCCGAAATCTTTATTCCCGCATTTTTCGACACCTGGCCTACGACTTTGGTCAAGGCCTCGACTGCCAACTTGTTGCCCATCGCGACACCCACAAACAGGGTCATGATGTTGAGCGACTCGTCGTCCAGTTGGTTGTTGACATCGGTCAGCGCAGGCCAGCCATACAGGTAGATCATTTTCTGCATCAACGACAGGATATGGCCATAGAACTGGGTGAGGTCGGTGGGGATGGTGCCCGCCATCCACCAACCACCCGGCAAGCCCATCAGTGCCGAGGTGCCGCACACCATGGTCAGATGGTAGCTGATGCATTGGTTGGCTAGCTTATCTATCTCCTTCTTGCTCAGCACCTTCAGCGGCGTGTCGTCCAACGCCGTCATCACCTCCATCGGGGTACAGAACTTCGATAGTTCCTTGCTCAGGAACTCATCACGGTTCACATTCACGAACGGCAGCTTCAAGCTGGTTTGCAACACCTTGTTCCACAGGGTGACGCTTTTTTCTTGTTTTTCTTCGGCCATGTCTATTCTCTATTTAAAAGCAGGGGTTGAAACCGCCCGCTTAAGGTCCTACGCTGGGCAGACACCACGACGTGGCAGCCCTACAACTCTATTTACATGCGGCTGCCACGGTGTGACAGCCCTACAACTCTAAACTCTAAACTCTAAACTAATACCCGTATTTCTCCTTCCATTTCTCCCGCAGGTTTTTCCGCAACTCGCGCTCACGGGGGTTATCTTGTGGCTCATACAAAACCGTGCCAGAAATTTCAGTTGGCAGAAATTCTTGCTCCACGAAATTGCCCTGATAGGCATGGGCGTACTTGTAACCATCGGAATAGCCCAGGTCTTTCATCAGCTTCGTCGGGGCATTACGGAGATGCAACGGCACGGGCAGATCGCCCGTCTCACGCACCAAAGCCTGTGCCGCGTCGATGGCGGACACAGCCGCGTTGCTCTTGGGCGACGAGGCCAGATAAGTGACCGTCTGCGCCAAGATGATACGGCTCTCAGGCCAACCAATTTTGTTGACGGCATCGAAGCAAGCGTTTGCCAACAGCAAGGCATTTGGGTTGGCGTTGCCGATGTCCTCGGATGAGAGAATCAGCATACGGCGGGCGATGAAGAGCGGGTCCTCCCCTGCCTCAATCATGCGGGCGAGGTAATACAAGGCTGCGTTGGGGTCGCTACCGCGCATCGACTTGATGAAGGCCGAGATGATGTCGTAGTGCATCTCACCCTGCTTGTCGTATTTCACGAGGTTGCTCTGGATGCAGTCGGTGGTGAAGTCGTTGGTGATGACGAGTTCCTCAGCGGCCATATCCATGTCATTCAATGAGGTGACGACCAGCTCGACGGCATTCAGCAGCTTACGCCCATCGCCACCGCTGATCTGCATCAACGCCTCAGGCTCCTTGACGGTAATCTTCTTGCCGAAGTCGTATTCCAACGCCTTCACGGCCTTGTCCAAAAGGATTTCGAGGTCCTCTTTCTCCAACGACTTGAGCACATACACCTGACAACGTGACAGCAAGGGCGAGATGACCTCAAACGAGGGATTCTCGGTCGTGGCACCGATGAGGGTGACCAGGCCACGCTCCACCGCACCGAGCAGCGAGTCCTGCTGCGACTTGCTGAAACGATGGATTTCGTCTATAAATAAAATAGGTGCCTCGGGAGCCATGCGTGCCCGGTCGATGACCTCGCGCACTTCCTTCACGCCGCTGCTGACGGCGCTCAGCTGGAAGAACTGCCGCTTGACCTGCTTAGAGATGATAAAGGCCAAGGTGGTCTTGCCCACGCCGGGAGGTCCCCAAAAGATCATGGATGGCACACGTCCCGATTCGATGGCACGGCGCAGCACGGCGTTCTCACCGATGATATGCTTCTGGCCGATGTAGTCGTCGAGCGACGTGGGGCGCAGGCGTTCCGCTAAAGGGATGGTGGATTGCATCACTATTCTTTATTCAAAAAAAACAACTGCTATGCCGAAAAAAAATCCCCATCTTTATTGACAGGGATTAGAATCGGCGGATCGGGAATATTACTTCTTGACGACTTCGCTTACCTTGGCTTGAACTTTTGAACCACCAATTACTTGGGTTTCATCTTCAATAAGGATCATCGTGTGACCGCCTTGAGTCAGCGTATAATAATCCGCAGTACTATAGACTTCGCCTCCAGGGGCAAACTTGAAAGCGATTTTCACCTGCTTGGCATCTTTTTCGGCCTCAATACTGCCGCTGGACGCATCAGCCGCAAGATATCCGACATCATACAAACCAATCATGGTTGAGCCTGAATACTCGTAAGCTTTTACATCATACATACCATAGCCCGAAGTCCCATTATAGACTTCAAAAGTTGTTGATTTCGTGCATGAAGAAAGAATCATCAACATTGCACCAATGATAAGATAAGCTGTCTTTTTCATAAAAGTTTGTTTTAATGTTCCTTACTCGTATGGCTTTTCAGGATTATCGCCCGTTTGTTCTTTTTGAAAGTCGCTGCTCTTTCTTGATTGCAAAAATAACAATTTTTACATTCAGTTTCATAATTCCGACATTTTTTTTCAAACAATACCTTACATTTTATTAGTTTTGCAAAACAATTTATTCCTAATAAAAATGTCCAAAACTCGCTACATCATCCTTATTATGATGCTAGCCTCTTATAGCATCGCAGAGGCTTGCACCAACTTCCTGATTACCAAAGGCGCCAGCGTGGATGGCTCCAACTTCATCAGTTACTGCGCCGACTCGCACATCCGCTATGGCGAGCTTTACTTCACCCCCGCCGCCGACTGGCCTGCGGGCAGCATACGCGTCTGCTACGACCGTGGCACCAACGCGCCACGTGGCAGCGTGCCGCAGCCGCCTCACACTTACCAGGTGGTAGGCTATATCAATGAAAATCAAGTGGCCCTCGGTGAGACCACCTTCGGTGGTCGCGAGGAGCTGATGGACCCGACGGGCATCGTCGACTACGGCAGCCTCATGTTCATCGCCTTGGAACGCAGCACCTCTGCACGCGAAGCCATCCAAATCATGGCCGACCTCGTAGAAGCCTACGGATACGGCAGCGACGGCGAGTCGTTCAGCATCAGCGACGCCAACGAGGTGTGGTACATGGAAATCATGCCGAAGGGCTACACGCCACAGGTGACCCCAACCGGCGACACCATCAACGCCGACCGTGGCGCGGTGTGGGTGGCCATCCGCATCCCCGACGGCTACGTGAGCGGCCACGCCAACGCAGCGAGAATCACCACCTTTGCCTTGCGCGACGGCAAGACCTCCATCACCGATAAGGACTGGAAAAAGCTATTTAACAAAGACGTCGAGGTCATCTACAAGCACGACGTCATCGACTTTGCCAGGCGCAAGGGCTACTTCACCGGCAAGGACAAAGACTTCGACTTCAGCGCGGCTTATGCTCCCGTCGACTTCAGCGCCGCACGCATCTGCGACCTGCGCGTGTGGACCATGTTCAACAAGGTTTGCGACGGCATGGACGAATACTGGGACTATGTCACGGGCAAGGACCTCACACATCGCATGCCGTTGTATGTCAAGCCGAACCGCAAAGTCAGCCTCAGCGACATGATGGCGTTCCAGCGCGACCACTTCCAAGGCACCGAGTTGGACAAGACCCTCGACCCGGGCGCGGGTCCCTTCGGCTCGCCGTTCCGCTTCAACCCGCTGTATTGGGAATACGATGGCAAGCCCTACTTCAACGAACGCAGCATCGAAGTGGTGCAGACGGGCTTCTCGTTCATCGCCCAGAGCCGCAACTGGCTGCCCAACCCCATCGGAGGCATCATCTGGTTTGGTGTGGATGACACCAACTCGACAGTCTACACGCCCTTCTACTGCTCCATCAACGAGGTGCCGATAGAATACCGCTCGGGCAACGGCGACATGCTGACCTACAGCGACAACGCCGCCTTCTGGGTCTTCAACAGATTAGCACATTTCAAATACCTATTTTATAATAGGGTCATCGGCGACATCCAAGCCGTGCAAGACGAGCTGGAGAGCGGCTACCAGGAGCAGGTCAACTATGTCGACAACCAAGCCCTAAGCCTCTTTGCCCAAGACCCAAAGCTGGCCATTGCCTACCTCACCGACTTCTCCAACCAGGCTGGTCACAACACCGTGGCCACTTGGAAAGAACTGGATAACTACTTATTGGTAAAGTATTTGGACAGCAACGTCAAGCAGGAAGAGAACGGGCAGTTCAAGCGCAACGGGCACGGTTATTCCGCCCGGCCGAAACAGCCCGGCTATCCGGATTCGTGGAAAAAAGCGGTGATTGACGAGACGGGAGACAGATTCAGGAGGCCATGAAGGCCTTGATTTCCTCCTCTTTCATGTTGCGGAGGCCATAGACCTTTACCACAACCCCATTATCCAGGAAAACGATGGTGGGAAACTCACCATTGATGGCTGTCAGCATTCGCACCACATCGGTATACAGCACATTGCGATATTGCGCCGATTGCGACTTCTCGTAGAACTTGTCAATGCCTTCTTCGGTGCCCATGAAGACATAGGTGACATGTTCGGCAGGGAAACCGTAGTATTGCTGCATCAGCGAGAGCTTATGTGCCGAGAGTTGGCAGAACTCGCATCCCGTCGAGAAAAAGCAAACGATTTGTTTGCCCTCGCGAAGATTTAGGCTGTCCAAGGGAGCATCGTCGAGCATCTCGTCGAAAAGCTCCAATTGAAGGTTTTGCTCCGCTGTATAGGCATTGGTATAGTTGTCGGGCGGCGAGACGAGAAAAACGGCAACCGTGGATCCGATGACAGCAACGCAAAATATCAGCCAACGGAACGGAGTCTCCCACTCTCCCATCCAATAAAGCGGCAGGAAAAGCAGCATCAACACGCCGTTTTTGACGAGGCTCTGCTTGGGGTCGAACTGCAGGAAGTCGCCAAAGCAGTGGCAATTATCGGTGCGGCCCATGTGGAGCGCATATAATAATAATAAGGTGTAGCCCACCAGCATGGCCATGCTCCCCCACCAATAGAGCTTATGCAAGGTATTGGAAACCAATCCGATGCCCAGCACCAATTCGATGATGATGGCAGCGCGTGCCACCAAGAATGAAGTGTTGAGGCTAAAGAAATGGTAGCTATAGACATAAATCTCGAACTGGTCCAAATCGACAATCTTCAGGATGGCAGAAGCGATAAAGACAAGTCCGAGCAGGACTTTCATCACGATGGGTACTATGCCAAAGACTTTGTTCATAAAAAGAAAAAGGCACACGCTTGGGCATGTGCCTTTGTTAGTTGACGGATGTCATCAATAGACTCTGTGGCAATCGATCTCAGAATAGTTGTAGGTAGCCTCATAATCGCTGCAGGTCTTACCTTCTTCAGTGAGGAAAACATCACCCTCAACAGTAATGCCACCAGTTTTCCAAGTGCACTGGCACTTCTTCTGTTTGTTGCATGAGCTTGCACCGATGACAAGCGTGACGACGGCAATAGCCAATAATAACTTCTTCATTTTCTTTGGTATTTAAAGTTAGTGTATATCTTTATTACTTAATGTCCTCCATTATTTCCGCCATTGTTGTTTCCACCATTGTTGTTATTGTTTCCACCGCCGAAAATATCGTCCCACCAATGATGTTCTTCGCCCGTCACCTCATATTCTGACACCTCGGTGCAGATGACCTGACCCCAGCCAACGATTTCCTTGGACTTGTCGGAGCAAGAGGAGCCATCCTCGATAGAATAATAATCTTCGCCCAAGTCAACGACTTCTTGATTCTGGATGGTGGTGCACTTGCAGTAGCGCGTCTTCTTGCACGAAGGCAACACCACGATGGTCACAGCGAGAATAACAATCAAAAGCTTCTTCATTTCAAATGGTATTATACTGCAAAAATACAACTTTTTGCCGTAACGGAGACAAAAACGAGGAACATTTTTCATTTAGCGCTTACTCACCAACATAAAACTCAGGATGTAACTCCTTGAATTTCCGTTCATACTGACGAATACGGCTAAGTGAACGGCGTGTCCACACGAGGCGCAAGGCATTGCGTTCCTCCTCCGTGAGATGCCAGTCGATGTCGGTGTAGGCATGAAGGCGGTTCGTCAACGAATACAGCAGCAAAGCTGCCGAAACACTGATATTGTAACTCTCAGTGAATCCGTACATTGGAATACGGACATGCATATCGGCATTCTCAACAGCATAATCGGAAAGGCCCAGTTTCTCCGTGCCGAAGACCAAGGCGATGGGGCGGTCCAAAGGCAAGGTGTCGGGCGTGAAATCGTCACGATGCGGGCAAGTGGCCACAATCTTATAGCCTTTTGCACGAAGTTGTTCAAAGGCCGTAGGCGTGTTGAACTCCTTATCCTCGTAATAATTCAAGTTAAGCCACTTGGTGCTACCCAGCACTACGTCGGGGTTCACGTCATAGTGGTTGGTATTTTCCACGATATGGATATCCTGGATGCCACGTAGGTCACAAGTGCGCAACACGGCGCTGGCATTATGGGGTTGGAAGATGTCTTCGAGAACAACGGTGATGTGGCGTGTGCGGTAGTCGAGCACCTCCTCAAAACGCTGCCGGCGCTCATCGGTGATGAACTGGCCCAAAAAACTCAACATGGCCGCGTCACGCGCTGCATTTTCCTGCATTTCAACGTCCTGCAACTCACGTCCGTCAAACACAATGGATTTCTTCATTGGCTTATTCCTATTTAAAAGCGCTGCAAAAATACGAAAAAAGAAAAAAATCGTGAAAAATGGTTGAGGGTAAACCGAAAAAGCGTACTTTTGCACGCAAAATTTTGAATCGTTATGGCAAAGCAAAACACAAAACAAGGAGACGAAAGACTCGAAAACGTTGAAGAAGCATTAAGCAAAACCGAACTTTGGATTGAAAACAACCAGAAGACCCTGTGGATTATCCTCATTGTCCTGTTGGTCATTGCCTTTGGTATCTTTGGCATCACCAAGTACAACCAAAAGCGTAACCAAGAAGCCATGAACCAGATTTTCCCCCAGGAAATCAGCTTCGAAGAGCAGGCTGCCCAAGCGGTTGACTTCGCCTCATATTATGTGGAAAACGAGAACTATGCCGCTGCTTTGAACGGTGACGAAGAGCATCTCGGTCTCCTCGATATTGTTGACAAATATGGTTCCACCAAGTCGGGCAAACTGGCCGCCTACTATGCTGGCCTCAGCTACCTGAAGCAAGGTGACTACAACAACGCTATCACCTACCTGAAGAAGTACACCAACGACGACAAGATATTTGCCCCCATGTCATTGGGTCTCATCGGTGACTGCTACCTCCAACTCGGAGACCAACAGAATGCTGTGAGCTACTACGAGAAAGCTACCAAGAAGAGCCCCAACGAGTTCACCACCCCGATGTTCCTGGTCAAGCTGGGCATGACCTATGAAATCATGGGCAACAACGCCAAGGCTTTGGAGGCCTACAAGACCTTGAAGAAGGACTATCCTCAGAGCAACGAAGCCTTCGAGATCAGCAAGAACATTGCCAACCTCGAACAGAAGATGAAATAAGAATTTAGTTTTGTTTTCATAATTTAATCCTGGCCTGAGGGTCAGGATTTTTTTTGACAGCCCATGGAGAAAAAAATCAGAATCGCCTATTTCGGCACCCCGGAGTTCGCCGCTTCGCAGCTTGAGGCCATACTCAAGGCTGGCTACGAGGTGGCCGTGGTCGTCACCATGCCCGACAAGCCGGCTGGACGTGGACGAAAGATTCAGTATTCCGATGTAAAGAAGACAGCCTTGAAGCACAACCTGCCCCTGCTTCAACCCGAAAAACTCAAGGACCCGATGTTTCTTGAGCAGTTGGCCTCATTCCAAGCCAATCTGTTCATCGTCGTGGCTTTCAGGATGCTGCCCGCCGTGGTGTGGCAGATGCCCGAGTTGGGCACCTTCAACCTCCATGCCTCGCTCCTACCCCAATACCGTGGTGCCGCGCCTATCAACTTCGCGATTATCAACGGAGAGACTGAGACCGGCCTCACCACCTTCTTCCTCAACGAGGAGATCGACATGGGCGCCGTCATCATGCGCGAGAAGGTGGCCATCCGTCCCGACGAAACGGCGGGCGAGCTCCATGACGAGTTGATGGTTTTGGGCAACCAGGTGGTCGTTGAAACCATCAAGAAGATTGAAAAAGGTGAAGTCTGTGCCTTGCCGCAAGATGAGATGACCGAAGGCCAACCCCTAAAACCCGCTCCCAAGATCTCGAAAGAGTTCTGCAATGTAGACTGGAGCCAAGACTGTCAAACGGTCTACAACCACATCAGAGGCTTATCGCCCTACCCTGCCGCACACACCAGTATCCTATCGGAAAACGGCGAGGTCATCGAATTAAAAATCTTTAGTTCAGTCATTGAACCTTGCCTGCCCGAAGTGCCTCTAGGCAGTGTCGTCACGGACAACAAAAAATACCTGAAGATCGCCTTGAAAGACGGTTTTATCCACCTGACCCAGGTGCAACAAGCCGGAAAGAAAGCCATGCCGATTGCTGATTTCTTGAGGGGCACTCAACTCTTGGGGTCATGGAAAGCCGAGACAAAATGATAAAAACGCCTTTTTTTAAGTTTTTCATCGTTTTTTTCGCAAAAAACACATTTTTTTTTCGCAAAACGCTTGCATTATTCAAAAATGCTTTATCTTTGTCGGTGAAAAGTTTAACCACTAAAAACTACTAATTA
Source organism: uncultured Bacteroidia bacterium (assembly GCA_902799345.1). Taxonomy (GTDB): domain Bacteria; phylum Bacteroidota; class Bacteroidia; order Bacteroidales; family F082; genus Limimorpha. Next base: position 63,273 of record CADBZW010000007.1, read on the forward strand.
TGAATAAAATTGAATTAATCGCTGCTGTTGCCGAAAAGGCCGGCATGACCAAGGTCGATGCAAGAAAGGCTATCGATGCCGTATTAGAAGTTTCAAAGGAAGAACTGAAGAAGGGTGACAAGATTGCCCTCGTCGGTTTCGGAACTCTGGGCGTTGTCAATCGTCCTGCCAGACAAGGCCGTAACCCCAGAACGGGTAAGACCATTAAGATCGCTGCAAAGAAGGTCGTAAGATTCAAACCCGCTGCAAACATCTTGAAATAATCTATTCTTCGGATAGAAAAGTAAAAAGCCGTCAGTTTGACGGCTTTTTTTTATTTTCGTTTCACGGTACCATCCTTCCCGAGTTGCAACACGCCGTTGTCAACAAGAAACCGAATGGAATCCAGCACTTCGGCTTCATCAAACTCCGAGCACTGGGCCAGCACCTCTTGCATCGGCTGGGCCGTTTCACTCATCACGCTTTGCACCTTCTCCTCAATCCTATTGTACGGCACCCTATTACCTGCCTTTCTCAAGCACGCGTCGCATCGTCCGCAGGTCTTCTTCGTCTTTTCGTTGAAATAACGCAGCAGCTGAACGCTACGGCATTCCTCGTCGTTGTTCACAAAGTCCACGACGGCCTTCACGCGTTCCTCAGCGTCTCTCTTTCGGTCATAGTAGTTTTCTTTTGAAAGGCTAAAGTGCTTCGTGTCGACAAACTCGGAGAGGAACAGGATTTGCGGCTTGTCGTTACGTTGCGCATACGAAAGGAAGTTGTAAGATTCCAGTTTCTTCAACTGTTCAACCACCTTTTCCGGCTTCATTCCTATCTTCTTGGCCATCGTCTCCTCGTTGATTTTCACAAAATCGCTCATCACGCCTGGCAGACTGCGGAGCATGTGCTTGACGAGGTCACTGTATTGTGGATTGTTCACCTGAAAGCCATAGATGTCGTCACGCGAGGCCTTGATCATCACTTTGGAAGGCTCGTCGAAGCTGTCGGAGAGCGCAAAGAATCCTTCTTTTTCAAGAATCTTCAAAGTGTGGAACACCTCAATGAGGGAAAAACCATAGCGGTTAGCAAAGTCACTGATGACGAAAGGATGAGAGGCGTTCTCCCCTGTCCCTACTGGGATGTTGAGATAATTACCCAAGGCATTATAAATCAACTTGATTCGCTCAAGTTCCGGAAACGATTGTTCCAAATTGTCTTTCAGCTTTTGGATGTCGGCTGGAGAGACCAGCAGGAAAGCCTCTGAAGGTTTCAAGTCACGGCCAGCGCGCCCTGCCTCTTGAAAATAGGCTTCGATGCTGTCGGGCAGGTCCATGTGGATGACGAGACGCACGTCAGGCTTGTCGATGCCCATGCCAAAGGCATTGGTGGCTGCAATGACCTTTACCTTGCCTTTCATCCACAGATCTTGGCGGTCGTCACGCGTCTTGGCATCCAAGCCAGCATGATAAAAGGTGGCGCTGATGCCCACTGAGTTAAGCCAGTCGGCGATGACCTGCGTGCGTTTGCGGTTACGCACATACACGATGGCGCTTCCTTCTTTCATTGCTTCCAACTTACGGCGCAGCACGCCATATTTGTCGGCTTCGTGATAGACGTTGTAAGTCACATTCTTTCGCTCGAAGCTACTTTGGAAGACATTCTTCTCCTTAAAGCCGAGACGCATTTGTATGTCATCGACGACCTTGGCCGTAGCCGTGGCAGTCAATGCCAAGACAGGCGTTTTGGGCATATAGGGACGAATGTCTGCAATCTTCAGATATGGCGGGCGGAAGTCGTAGCCCCATTGCGAGATGCAATGTGACTCGTCGACGGCCAGCAGGCAGACCTTCATCCGCTTCACTGCCTCGATGAAAGTGTTGGTTTGCAAACGTTCTGGCGATACATAGAGGAATTTCAGCCGACCGAAAACAGCTTGGTTATAGGCCAAATCCAAGGCGTCGGGATGCATGCCCGAATAGATGGCTGCGGCTGAGATGCCTTTGTTCACGAGATGTGCCACCTGGTCCTTCATCAAGGCAATGAGCGGTGTGATGACCAGACAGAGGCCCTCCATCGCCATCGCTGGCACTTGGAAACAGATGCTCTTACCGCCACCCGTGGGCAGCAATGCGAGTGTGTCCTTTCCTGCCATCACCGAGTCCACGATGTCTTCCTGGAGTGGACGGAAACTGGGATAGCCCCAATATTGTTGCAATATGGAACGGGTGACGGCGGACATGGTTATTGCAGTTTCTCGATCTCAATTTGCCACTGCAGCATCTCATCCCTGAACTTCGCTGCACTAAGGAAATCCATCTCCTTGACGGCCTTCTCCATGTTCTTTTTGGCTTGAGCAATGGCCTTTTGCAACTGCTCTTTTGTTCTATATATGGTTTGGCCTTCGGCAGCCAGTGTTGTATCGCCAGTTTGGGAATACGAGGCCGGTGTGGGCTGGCCTTTCAAAGTGCCCAAGGAGTTGTCGATGGCCTTGACGATGGTCTTGGGCACGATGCCGTGGGCTTCGTTGTAGGCCATCTGCTTGGCACGACGTCGCGCTGTCTCGTCGATGGTTTTGCGCATGGAGTCGGTAATCGTATCGGCATACATGATGACCTTACTCTCGGCATTACGTGCGGCACGGCCGGCAGTCTGCGTCAAGGAACGCTCCGAACGAAGGAAGCCCTCCTTGTCAGCATCGAGGATAGCCACAAGGCTTACCTCTGGCAGGTCGAGGCCTTCACGCAGCAGATTCACACCAACCAGCACGTCGAAGTCACCCATGCGAAGTCCTTGCAAAATCTCCACGCGCTCCATGGTGTCCACATCGGAATGGATGTAACGTGTCTTGATTTTCAAGTTGTTGAGGTAAGTATTCAGTTCTTCTGCCATGCGCTTCGTCAAGGTGGTGACGAGCACACGTTGGTTCTTTTCCACCACCTTATGGATTTCGTCAATGAGGTCATCGACTTGGTTCAAGCTGGGTCTAACTTCAATCACCGGATCAAGCAAACCCGTGGGGCGGATGACTTGTTCCACATATACGCCTTCGCTCTGTTGCAACTCAAAGTCAGCAGGAGTAGCGCTGACATAAATGGTCTGTCCCGTGAGTGCCTCAAATTCGTCGAATTGCAAGGGACGGTTATCCAACGCCGAGGGCAGACGGAATCCATATTCCACCAAGGTCTGCTTGCGCGAGCGGTCCCCGCCATGCATTCCCCTGATTTGAGGGATGGTGACATGGCTTTCGTCGATGACGGTGATGAAGTCATCGGGGAAATAATCGAGCAGGCAGAAAGGCCTCGTGCCTGGACTACGTCCGTCGAAATAGCGCGAGTAATTCTCGATGCCCGAGCAATAGCCCAACTCTTTCATCATCTCAATGTCATAGTTGACCCGGTCTTCCAAGCGCTTGGCTTCAAGGTTTTTCCCTATCTCGCGAAAATACTCGGCTTGCTTGAACATGTTATCTTGGATTTCGGTGATAGCGGAATTAAGTTTAGCTTGCGAAGTCACGAAGATGTTGGCGGGAAAGATGGTCAACTCGGAGAGATCTTCCATGCGGCGTCCCGTCACAGGGTTAAGCATTTCGAGACTATCGATTTCGTCGTCCCAAAACACGATGCGGTAGGCATAGTCAGCGTAAGCAGGAAATACGTCCATCGTCTCCCCTTTCACTCGGAACTTACCTTGTGTGAATTCAATCTCATTGCGCACATAAAGGGCACCCACCAAGGCCTTAGCCACATCGTCACGGCTGATTTTCATGCCACGTTCGAGATAAATGACATTCTTGCCGAAGTCGTCGGGGTTGCCAATGCCGTAAAGACATGACACCGACGAGACCACGATGATATCACGACGTCCGGAAAGCAAGGCCGATGTTGTCGCCAAGCGCATCTTGTCGATATCAGAGTTGATGGCAAGGTCTTTTTCAATATAGGTGTTGGTAGCGGGAATGAAAGCCTCGGGCTGATAGTAGTCATAATAAGAGACAAAATACTCCACCGCGTTTTCAGGGAAAAACTGTTTGAACTCACCATAAAGCTGTGCCGCCAGGGTCTTGTTGTGGCTGAGTACCAAAGCAGGACGGTTCAGTTGTGCCAGAACATTGGCAATGGTAAAAGTCTTGCCTGAGCCTGTCACGCCAAGTAGCGTTTGGGCATGTTCTCCACGGTTCAACCCATCCACCAATTCCTTGATGGCTTCGGGTTGGTCTCCAGTGGGCTTAAAATCAGAAACTAATTTGAAATCCATTACTTCAGCGCATCATAAGTCTACAATGTGCAAAAGTAACAAAAAACTCTTATCTGTGCACATCCAACTTCAAGTTGGCCACGCCATGCGGTGTCAGCACCTCAACCATATAAACGGCAGCCGGCAGGTTCCAGACATTCAGTTGTACCCTATCACTATGGTTACCAGGAATTTCTTGCAGGAGTTGTCCCTTCAAGGAGAACAATCTCACCCTAATGATATCGTCAGCCTCGACATAGGCATAGTTGGGAGTCGGGTTCGGGTAAAGCGCAATCTGGCTTTCTTCATTCTGGTCGACATCGAAGAAGCCCGCATTGATGACAATGGACTGCTCGGTATAGCCGCAGCCGTTCCATGCACGGACGGTCAATGTGGCCCAGCCAGATGTAGTGACCACTATCTTGCATGTCGTTTCTTCTGACTCGACAATCCAGTCCACACCCGCGCCTGTGATTTCCCATTCATAGTAATCGGCATATTCCACAGGATCAATGGTGTAGGAATAGGTACCTGTCATCAAGTTGGTCAGCACGAAGACACTCTCCTGACCGTTGATTGCAGGAATCTCAGCAGGATACGGGTTGACGGTAAGATTCACTATTACGACGGAGTCGCAGCCATTCAAACTCACCATGTCTTGCTCATAGACACCCGAAGACGTGTATTCAATGTCATTCATGGTGAAGCTACCGCAAACGGTGGTGTCGATCTCTGTGACATACTTCTCAACGAGGGTCAGATGCATGGTCACAATCGAGTCGCAGCCCACGATTGAGGTGAAGGTCTGAGTGTAATCACCTTCGACATCGTAGATGACGCCGTTCCATTCGTAGAACCTGCAAGACTCAACCTCGATTTCATTAGTCACCGAGTAATTCACGGTCAGGTGCAACGTGACGATGGAGTCGCAGCCCACCGGCGTGACGAACTCTTGCGTGTAGTCGCCAGACTCATCATAGATGGTGCCATTCCAATCATAAGTGTCGCAAGCCGTCTCGCTCCATTCGTAAGTGATGGTCTGAAGGGCAGTGTAGTGCAGCGTAACGATACTATCGCAGCCGTATTGAGAGGTCAGGAACTGGACATAATCGCCAGACTCGGTGTAAGACTCACCATTCCATTCGAACGGCGGATACTCGGTTGCACTCCATTCAGTGTATTCGGTCATGTTGATGGTCAAGTGCAGGGTGACGATGGAGTCGCAGCCTTGCTCGGTGGTGAAGGTCTGCTCGTAATCGCCGGATTCGGTGTAGACCTCGTCATTCCAAATGTACTCATCGCATGCCAGATCTTCGAGTTCATTCTCGATAGCCTCGCTGATGGTCAGATGCAACGTGACGATGCTATCGCAGCCCTGTTCACTGGTGAAGGTCTGCACGTAGTCACCAGACTCATCATAGGTTTCATCGTTCCATGTGAACTCGTTGCAGGTTTGAGCCTCCCATTCGGTTTCAATGACATCGCTGATAGTCAAGGTGAGGATCAAGAGGCTGTCGCATCCTGCCGTAGTTTGCAGGAGATGTTCGTAAACGCCCGATTCATTGTAGACTTGGCCATACCACTCATATTCACCACAAGCGGTATGTTGCAGCAGGGCGACATCACCATAGTTAACGGTCAGGTGCAAGGTGACAATAGAGTCGCAACCCTGTTCGCTTGGGAACGTCATGGTGTAGTCGCCCGACTCGTCGTAAGTCTCACCGTACCATTCGAAGCCTTCGCATACAGCGGCCGTGGTGTCTGTATAGATAGCGTCTCCGATGGTCAGGTGCAGGGTCACGATGCTGTCGCAGCCTTGTTCGCTCGCGAATGTCATGGTGTAGTCGCCCGACTCGTCATAGGTCTCTCCGTACCATTCGAACGCATTGCAAGTAATGGCCGTGGTATCGGTGTAGAGGGCATCGGCGATGGTCAGGTGCAAGGTGACGATGGAGTCGCAACCCTGAACCGAAGTCAGCGTTTGGACATAGTCGCCCGACTCGTCGTAAGTCTCGTCGTTCCATGTGAACTCGTTACAGGACTGGGCTTCCCATTCGTTGTGAATGACATCACTGATGGTCAAGTGCAACACTACGATGGAGTCGCAGCCTTGTTGTGAGGTGAGCACTTGAGTGTAATCGCCTGATGCGGTGTAGGTAATGTCGTTCCAAATATAGCTTTCGCAAGCCTGTTCATAGAATTCGTTATGGGAGATTCCGTTAACGGTCAGGTGCAGCATAACGATGGAGTCGCAGCCATGTATCGAAATGAACTCTTGGATATAGTTACCTGTTTCATCGTAGGTGATGTCATTCCAAGTGTAGCTTACGCAAACCTGCTCATAGAACTCGTCATCCACACAATGGTTGATGGTCAGGTGGAGGGTGACAATGGAGTCACAGCCTTGCACTGCAGTAAACTGTTGCGTGTAGTCACCAGTAGTATCATAGGTGATCTCATTCCATTCGAAGAACTCGCAGGCTTCTTGCCACCACTCGGTTGTCAAGACATCGCTGATGGTGAGGTGCAGGGTGACGATGGAGTCGCAGCCTTGCTCGGACGTGAAGGTCTGGATGTAGTCGCCAGTGGCGTCGTACACGCTGTCGTTCCAAGTGTAGCTTATGCAAGCTTGTTGAGACCACTCGTAGGTCAGCACATCGCTAATCGTCAGGTGCAGCGTGACAATGCTGTCGCAGCCTTGCTCAGTGGTGAAGGTCTGCTCGTAGTCGCCGGACTCGGTATATGTCGTGTCGTTCCAAGTGAACTCGTGGCAGGCGATGACCGTGGTATCGGTGTAGATGGCATCTCCGATGGTTAGATGCAAGGTGACAATACTGTCGCAACCCTGCTCAGTGATGAAGGTCTGCTCGTAGTCGCCGGACTCGGTGTAGGTCTCACCGTACCATTCGAACTCGTGGCAGGCGATGGCCGTGGTGTCAGTGTAAATGGCGTCGCCGATGGTCAGGTGCAAGGTGACGATGCTGTCGCAGCCTTGTTCAGTGGTGAAGGCCTGCTCGTAGTCTCCAGACTCGGTGTAGGTCTCACCATACCACTCGAACTCGTGGCAGGCGATGGCCGTCGTATCGGTGTAGATGGCGTCGCCAATGGTCAGGTGCAAGGTCACGATGCTATCGCAGCCCTGTTCAGTCATGAACGTCAAGGTGTAGTCACCGGACTCAGTATAAGTCGTGTCGTTCCAGTTATACTCGTTGCAGGCGATGGCCGTCGTGTCGCTGTAGAGCGTCTCGGTGATGGTCAAGTGCAACGTCACGATGCTGTCGCAGCCCTGTTCAGTGGTGAAGGTCTGATCGTAGTCGCCGCTAACATAGTATGTCGTGTCGTTCCAGGTGTACTCGTTGCAGGCAATGGCCGTCGTGTCGCTATAGAGCGTCTCGGTGATAGTCAGGTGCAGGGTCACGATGCTGTCGCAGCCCTGTTCAGTGGTGAAGGTCTGATCGTAGTCACCGGACTCGGTGTAGGTCTCACCGTACCATTCGAACTCGTGGCAGGCGATGGCTGTGGTGTCGGTGTAGATAGCGTCGCCAATAGTCAAGTGCAGCGTGACAATGCTGTCGCAGCCCTGCTCGGTAATGAAGGTCTGCTCGTAGTCGCCGGACTCGGTGTAGGTCTCACCATACCATTCAAACTCGTTGCAGGCGATGGCCGTGGTATCGCTGTAGACGGCGTCGCCGATGGTCAGATGCAACGTCACGATACTGTCGCAGCCTTGTTCGGTCAAGAACGTCATGGTATAGTCACCGGACTCAGTATAAGTCGTGTCGTTCCAGTTATACTCGTTGCAGGCAATGACCGTGGTGTCGCTGTAGATGGCATCACCGATGGTCAGATGCAGGGTAACAATGCTGTCGCAGCCTTGTTCGGTGGTGAAGGTCTGCTCGTAGTCGCCGGACTCGGTGTAGGTCTCACCGTACCATTCGAACTCGTTGCAGGCGATGGCCGTGGTATCGGTGTAGATGGCATCACCAATGGTCAGATGCAACGTCACGATGCTGTCGCAGCCCTGCTCGGTCAAGAACGTCAAGATGTAGTCACCGGACTCAGTATAAGTCGTGTCGTTCCAGATATACTCGTTGCAGGCAATGACTGTGGTGTCGCTGTAGAAGGCATCACCGATGGTCAGATGCAGGGTAACGATGCTGTCACAGCCTTGTTCGGTCAAGAACGTCATGGTATAGTCACCGCTGACTGAGTATGTCGTGTCGTTCCAGGTGTACTCGTTGCAGGCAATGACCGTGGTGTCGCTGTAGACTGCGTCATTGATGGTCAGGTGCAGGGTCACGATGCTGTCGCAACCTTGTTCGGTCAGGAACGTCATGGTATAGTCACCAGACTCAGTATAGGTCGTGTCGTTCCAGTTATACTCGTTGCAGGCAATGACCGTGGTGTCGCTGTAGACTACATCATTGATAGTCAAGTGCAATGTTACGATTGAGTCGCAGCCTTGTTCAGTCAAGAACGTCAAGATGTAGTCACCGGACTCAGTATAAGTCGTGTCGTTCCAGATATACTCGTTGCAGGCGATGACCGTGGTGTCGCTGTAGACTACATCATTGATAGTCAAGTGCAAGGTAACAATTGAATCGCAGCCTTGTTCGGTCAAGAACGTCATGGAATAGTCGCCTCCGACATAGTAGGTCGAGTCGTTCCATGTGTACTCGTTACAGGCGATAACCGTAGTGTCGCCGTAGACCGTCTCGTTGATGGTCAGGTGCAGCGTCACGATTGAGTCACAGCCTTGCTCGCTCTCGAACACCTGTTCGAAGTCGCCGCTGACATAGTAGGTCGTATCGTTCCAAGTGAACTCGTTGCAGGCAACAATCGTCGTGTCGCTGTAGACTACATCATTGATAGTCAAGTGCATGGTAACAATTGAATCGCAGCCTTGTTCGGTCAAGAACATCAAGGTGTAGTCACCGGACTCAGTATAAGTCGTGTCGTTCCATGTGTACTCGTTGCAGGCAACTATCGTCGTGTCGCCGTAGACCGTCTCGTTGATGGTTAGGTGCAAGGTAACGATAGAGTCGCAGCCCGTCATGCTCTCGAACACCTGCTCGTAGTCGCCGCTGACGTAGTACGTCGTGTCGTTCCAGGTGTACTCGTTGCAGGCGACTATTGTCGTGTCGCCGTAGACCGTCTCGTTGATGGTCAGGTGCAAGGTAACGATAGAGTCGCAGCCCGTCATGCTCTCGAACACCTGTTCGTAGTCGCCACCGACATAGTAGGTCGTGTCGTTCCAGGTGTACTCGTTGCAGGCAACAACCGTCGTATCGCCGTAGACCGTCTCGTTGATGGTCAGGTGCAGCGTCACGATTGAGTCGCAACCCGTCATGCCCTCGAACACCTGCTCGTAGTCGCCGCTCACATAGTAGGTCGTGTCGTTCCAGGTGTACTCGTTGCAGGCGATGATCATGGTGTCACTGTAGACAGCATCATTGATAGTCAAGTGCAAGGTAACGATTGAGTCGCAGCCTGTCATGCTCTCGAACACCTGTTCATAGTCGCCGCCGATGTAGTACGTCGTGTCGTTCCAGGTGTACTCGTTGCAGGCGATGATTGTCGTGTCGCCGTGGATCGTCTCGTTAATCGTCAGGTGCATCGTCACGATGCTGTCGCAGCCCTGCTCCGTGGTCAACGTCTGGATGTAGTCGCCTGTGACGGTATAGACGCTGTCGTTCCATGTGTAGCTGTCGCAGGCCTCTGCCGTGAACTCGTCGTATTGCGTCTCGTTGATGGTCAGGTGCATCGTCACGATAGAGTCGCAGCCCTGCTCCGTGGTCAACGTCTGAATGTAGTCGCCCGAGGCGGTATAGACGCTGTCGTTCCATGTGTAGCTGTTGCAGGCCTCTGCCGTGAACTCGTCGTATTGCGTCTCGTTGATGGTCAGGTGCAAGGTAACGATAGAGTCGCAGCCCTGCTCCGTGGCGCCCGTGACCGTGATGGTCTCCTCGCCCTCTTCGGTGAACGTCACGCCGTGCCACTCGTACGGCAGCTGGTTGTCGCAGATCGTCGTCTCGTAGTCACCGTGGAGAACCGGGTTAACGTTGACGGTGAGCGTCAAGGTCGAGTCGCAGCCCTGCTCCGTCACGCCCACATGCGTGAAGTCGAAGGTACCCGCCTCGGTGATGGTCTCCCCGTGGAACACGTACGGCAGCTGGCTGTCGCAGATCGTCGTCTCGTAGTCCCCGTGCAACACCGGGTTCACGTTGACGGTGAGCGTCAAGGTCGAGTCGCAGCCCTGCTCCGTCACGCCCACATGCGTGAAGTCGAAGGTACC
>CADBZW010000008.1 GCA_902799345.1 uncultured Bacteroidia bacterium
GAATCAAGTTAAGACTAAAAGGAAAGAGTCCGGTGCAATACCGAACTCTTTACCTTGATAATTAATGTTTAACCGTCCAACTTCTGGGGGTCACATCAAACTGATTTGACGCTTTTTTCTTTTGTCTTTTTTTGTCCTTTACAGGTCGCTATAAGCGGGTGAGAAGGTGTCGCCTTGCGAGACATCGCCTGTGTAGAGGCCTTTCTTCAGCCAACGCGAGCGCTGGGCGCTAGTGCCATGGTTGAAGGTCTCAGGCATGGTACGGCCGTAAGCTTGCTTTTGCAGATAGTCGTCACCGATCTTAGCTGCGGCGTTGAGCGCCTCTTCGATGTCGCCATCCTCCAACGAGCCAAACATCTTGTTGTCGTTGTAGGCCCAAACGCCTGCGAAGAAGTCAGCCTGAAGCTCGAGACGCACACTGATTTCGTTAGACTGTTTGGTGTCACGACCATATTTAGCCATTTGCTGATGCGCCTGGCCCAGGATACCCAGTTCGTTCTGCACGTGGTGGCCTACCTCGTGAGCGATAACGTAGGCGTAAGCAAAGTCGCCGTCGGCACCGATTTGTTTCTTCATGCTCTTAAAGAACTCTAAGTCGAGATACACCGTTTCGTCGGCAGAGCAATAGAATGGTCCACTGGCAGACGTGGCATTACCGCAGCCCGAACTGACAGCGTCGCTAAAGATAACCATCTTAGGCGCGTTGTAGGTACGACCCATCTTCTTGAACTCTTTGTCCCATACATCTTCCGTGCCGGCGAGGATACGCTTGCAGAAGGTCATCAGTTCCTGATCAACCTGACTGTAGTCGGTGCCGTCGTCAACGTATTCCGTTTGGGTTTGTGTGCCACCCATCTGTTCCATGACCTGGCTTGGATCGCCACCCAGGAAGCTGATCAATAAATAAATAATGATACCGCCGAGACCGATGCCTCCGGCAGCTGCTACTGTTTTCTTCCCTCTGCGGTCTTCCACATTGGTACTTTCTCTACGTCCTTCTAGTCTCATGATGAATTGATTTTAAGAATTGTTGAATGCAAAAATAGAGAAAAAAGTAAAAAACCATTCATTTTTTCAAAAAAACCGTACTTTTGCTACGTTGAAACTATAACTAACAATTAATAACTTCAAACTACAACTAATATGAAAGCATTCGTCAACGACACAGAAGTGCGCACCTACTACGGCGCCAAGGTAAAATCAGTAGTGCTGGCCTACTGCCGCGCAAACAACCTGCCTCTCCGTCTCGAAGGCATTACAGTGAAAGACGCCTATGGCAACATCGTCGACCTCGATGGTGCTTTACGAGCCAATTCAAGAATCTACGTTAAATTTTGAAAGCCATGAAAACATTCGCCAAACTAACCTTGATGGCCTGTGCTGCCATCCTGCTCATCACGGCATGCCAACCGAAGCCGAAAGAGCAAAAACTGTATATCGTTTCGACCAACGACATGCACGCCAACATCGACAACTTCCCGCAGTTTGCCGCCTTGATGGACAGCCTGCGCAGTGTCCACCCTGACCTGCTGCTCTTTGGTGCTGGCGACAACCGCTCGGGCAACCCCGTCAACGACCGTTATGCCGAACCTTGCAAACCCATGTATGATCTGATGAACAAGGTAGGCTTCGACCTCTCCACTTTCGGCAACCACGAATGGGACGGCGGCCCCGACGGGCTACGTAAAGTCTTAGGTTGGGCTAACTTCCCCTTTGTAAGCGCCAACGTCACCTTCGACGACACCTTGCAGATGCCCAACCATCACCCTTATGTCATCTTTGAACGCGATGGCTTGAAGCTGGGCGTCATCGGCGGCATACAACTGGGACCCAACGGCCTGCCCGACTCACACCCGAAAAACTGCGTCGGTTCCCATTTTAAGCCCATCACCGAAGTGTTGCCCGAATATATCAACGAACTGAGCGACTGCAACGCCATCTTCCTCCTCTCCCACTGCGGCTATGAAGACGACCGTGAAACGGCGGAGCAATTCCCGCAGCTGGCAGCCATCTTCGGCGGCCACACCCACACCCGCGTGGCCGAGAAGCAACTCGTCAACGGCGTGATGGTCACCCAAGCCGAGGCCAAGGTCAAGTATGTGACCTTGAGCACCTTTACCTTCCTCGATGGCAAGCTGGTCGACAAAGACATGCAACTGCTTTCCATCAAAGAGTTTCCGAAACGCAATGCTGAGGTGCAAGCCATGGTCGACGAATACAATAGCAACGAATACTTCCGCACCGTGGTCACCAACAACCTCACGCCTATTGAGAGCTACGAATCATTGGGTTGCCTGATGACCGATGCCATCCGCAAAATCAGCGGTGCCGACATAGCATTCCAAAACCCGGGCGGTGTGCGATTCGACACCCTCTCGGCCCGTCCCGTGACGCTGAAGGACATCTTCGCCCTCGACCCCTTCGACAACGAAATCATCGCCTTCTCGCTTAGCGGACAGGAAATCCTCAACCTGATGAAGTCATGCTTCGTCACCGACGGAGGTCCCATCTACTGCTCCGGCTGCACCTATACTTATAAGGTGGACGACAATGGCGAGATGACCGACATCAACGTGAAGCTTGAAAACGGCAAGCCTTTGGACCTCAACGCCAAATACAACGTTGTGATGAACAGCTACATGTCGACCGTGTTCGACTATGAACACGAGGATGAAGGCCAAAGCACCTTCCGCAGCTCCAATGAGATGATGCTGGAATACCTGTCGCATTGTCCTACTATTGACTATGGGAAGACCTCCCGTGTGACCGAGAAATAATAGGTTCTCTTTGGGAATGGACTGTGTAGGGCTGTCGTATCACGGCAGCCGCTTGAAATCGAAAAACAAGCGGCTGCCACGATGTGACAGCCCTACGATCATATAGGAATATTTTTTGGCACGGTTTTGGTAGTTGTGAAGGGTGAACACTAAAAGTAAATGTCAAACCCTTAAAACAATCGCAACTATGAAAGCCAAGAACATCCTGATGACCCTCCTGCTGGCAGTAGGAGCCATCGCAGCAAAAGCAAGTGGTTATCCACCTGAACTCGCCTTGGTATCACAGCCGGTGATGGTGTACAACCACAGCTCAATCACGGTCTACTACGACGTGGAGAACATTGGAGACTACACCTATAGGGGTGACGTCTACATCTTCCTTGAGCCCGACTTCGGCTACTACTACGCCAAGAAGTACGTCAAGGTCTATCCTGGTCGCATCAAGAGAATCGCTGTCGACATCCCTGCCTACAGCTTCGACATGCGCCGCACATTCACCATCATGCCTTACTACGAAGTGGGCCGCGAGCTCTACAGCTTCACCACCTTCGAGTACTTCGAGCCTGTCCGCTTCCACTGGTACGGGCCGCGTACTGAACCTTGGGTGGTGATCCACATCGGACCTCGTCCGAGCTACTACCACCGTCCGGGCAGCTACCGCTACTACTACGACGGCTTCCGCCCGCCGATGCACGCCCACGGCCCTGGAATGCCTCCTCCGATGGATCCGATGCACCACACCTACGGCTACCACTACAGCATCGGGGGCTATCCTGCCACCCACCCCGAGTGGAGCAGCCACAACGAGATGCCCAAGCCCAGCAACAACGCAGCACCCAGTGCAACGGTGAGACCGAATGGCCCTGTAGGCAGCATGAGCTCAGGCAGCGGAGGCACAGCAAGCCCCGGCAACCGCCCGAGCACCGACAGCCGCCCCGCTGGTAGCAGCAGCGGAAGCGTCAGCCGCCCCAGCAGCAACGGCTCAGCCAGCGGTTCGGCCAGCCGCCCCAGCAGCAGCTCACGCCCCAGCAGCTCAAGCAATGTAAGTGGCTCAAGCACCCGTCCTGCAACCAACGGCAATGTGAGCCGCCCGAGCAGCAACAACAGCTCACGTCCTAGCGGCACCAGCTCGAGCAGCAGCGTCAGCCGCCCCAGCAGCAGCACCTCACGCCCGAGTGGCAACAGCAGCTCAAGCAGCGTGAGCGGTTCCAGCAGCCGCACGAGCAACAGCTCAAGCGCCAGAACCAGCAGCTCCAGCAGCTCAACCCGCAGCAGCGGTACCAGCTCCACCAGAAGCTCAAGCTCCTCAAGCAGCAGCCGCAGCGGTTCCTCGGCAGGCTCAGCCAGCAGCGGACGCAGATAAGACAAAAAACAATAAAAACGAGGGCGGCCTTAGGGTCGCCCTCAATTTTTTACTACCTTTGCGACAAAACTTTCAAGCCGTGAGAATCATCAACTTCGCTGACAGCAACAGCATCATCAACCAGTATGTGGCTGAGCTGAGAGACATCCGTGTCCAAAACGACCGCAACACCTTCCGCCACAACCTGCAACGCATCGGCCAGATGATGGCCTACGAGGTGAGCAAGACCTTGAACTACTCGGAAAAGCAAATTCAAACGCCACTGGCCGCAGCCAAAGCCAACACGCCCGACGACGAAGTGGTGCTCGCCACCGTGTTTCGGGCGGGCTTGCCTTTCCATCAAGGTTTCTTGGACGTGTTCGACCATGCAGGCAACGCCTTTGTGTCGGCCTATCGTTATTATCTCGACGAGAAGCATGAAAACGTAGGTATCAAAGTGGAGTATCTTGCCGCCCCCGACTTGACGGACAAGACCCTAATCATCGCTGACCCGATGCTGGCTACGGGCGGTAGTCTCGAACTGGCCTACCAAGCCCTCTGCACCAAAGGCATCCCGAGGCATTTGCACCTTTGTTGCGTCATCGCCGCACAAGCCGGCATCGACAATTTATTGAAATTATTCAAGCCTTTGGACAATGTCACTTTGTGGTGTGCCGCCATCGACCCCGTCCTAAATGAGCACAAGTACATCGTCCCGGGTCTTGGCGATGCGGGCGATTTGGCGTATGGCGATAAAATCTAATGGTAAAAACCTGTAGAGACGCGGCGCGCCACGTCTCTACAAATCAATCCCGTTTTTCATCCAAGGTTTCAATGATAGCCCCAACCATGTTGTAGGCACCATCGTACACATCCTTTATGGTTGCGTCGAGCATATAGGCAGGCGTGGTGAAGACCAACAGTTCGTTGTCGGCGCATACGTCGCCATGTTCGGTCTGCACATGGTAGGCACCCATAGCACGGATGTTATCGGCATCGGGCGTGCCTTCGTTGCCTAGGGTGACACACACGCCAGGCAACAGTTTGGCGAACATCACCGGAGCGATGCACATGCCGCCGAGTGGCTTGCCGGCCTCGCGCGTCTCGACGATGGCACGAGCCACATCGGGCTGCACCTCCATGTCGGCGCCTTTGAAGGCATAATTGCACAGGTTTTTGGCTGCGCCAAATCCGCCACTGAAAAGCAGGCCGTCATAGTCTTCGGCCTTATAGTCCTCAATGGGCAAGATATTCCCACGAGCGATGCGAGCCGCCTCGGTGAGGATGTTGCGCTCCTCCTTGACGGCCTCACCAGTCAGGTGGTTGACGACATCATGTTGCGAACGACTTGGGGCAAAGCATTGGTATTCACAATGATGCTGACTGATGGAAAGCAACAAGGTAACGGCTTCGTGGATTTCGCTGCCGTCCTTATGACCGCAGCCTGAAAGAATTACTGCAAATTTTTTCATGATATGTTGATTTGATTATTTATCCCATTCAGGTTTCCTTTTCTCGAAAAATGCCGCCATGCCTTCTTGGCCAGCCTTGGAGATGCGTTGGTTGGCGATGGCCATTGAGGTCTGCATAAAAACGGGGTTGAAGCGGTCGTCGGTACAAGTCACCATGCGGAGCAGGTTCTTGCACTCGGCGATGGCATCGGGCGAGGCGTGCATGAAATGCTCGATATATTGCCGCTCGGTGTCGATCATCTCGGTCTCGCTGACGACGACATTCACCAAACGGAGATCCTTGGCCTCGTCGGCACTGAAGCGACGGCCCGTCAGCATGAGTTCCTTGGCCGCGGTGTTGCCGATTTTCTGCACCACAAAAGGCGAAATAGTGGCCGGCGTGATGCCCAAGCGTACCTCGGAGAAGGCGAACTTGGTCTCTTTTTCGGCAATCACGACGTCGGCGGCGGCGATGATGCCGTTGGCCCCGCCGATGCAGGCGCCATGCACGTCGACGATGACTGCCTTGTTGCAGAAATAGATGGTCTGGAATAGCTTGGAAAGTTTCTCGGCATCGGCGATGTTCTGGTTATAGCTATAGCCAGCCATGTCTTTCATATAGGCCAAGTCGGCGCCGGCACAGAAGCATTTTCCATTGCCTTTCAAGATGATGACGCGGATGTCGTCGCGGCTGTTGAGCCAGTCGAAGACCTCTGTCAGTTCACGAATCAACTCGGGGTTCAAGGCATTGCGCACCTCAGGTCGGTCGAGGTTGACCCAAGCCATGCTTTCACCTAATTGTATTTTTAAGGTTTGGAAATCCATTATTATGACGGGTTTTGAAATGCAATATTCGTGAAAAATTGCCAATCTGTCACAATCATTCCGCAAAAAATTCGTTTCTTTGCAGGCGGAACGGTTTTTGATGACCGACCTGCCGTCCCCATAAATTGTCACAGGCACAAATAGGGACAAGCAAAACTGAATACAATGGAAGACGACAACCTCAATAACGGACTCGACAATCTCTTGAACATGTTCAAGAAACTGATGGAGAATCAGGATCTTGATGCCATCCCAGGCATCAACGAAGAGCAGAAGGAACAGTTGAAGATGTTTCTCGAGGACTTCGATGAGCTGAAAGACGACATGAAGGTGGAGATCTACAAACTCGACCCCTTCACCAAGCAGATGGTGGGCATGGTCATGGGACAGTTGAATAACTTCACAGGAGAACAGACGCCTGGCATCAACTTAAACACTACACCTCAAGAGCCTCCCGTCAACAAGGAGAAACAGCTGACCGACATCCCGGGCACCACGGAGAACCTTGAAGCCCATCTGGCCGCCATCGACGAGCAGTTGCGCAAACCTGGCCTCACGGAGGAAGACATCAATCGGCTGCTAGACGAGCGAACGTCCATCACCAATGAACTAGAAATGAAATAAATAATAATAATGAAAAAAGCACTTCTTACCCTCATCGCATTGATTATTTCGGCAACTTCTTTTGCCCAACTCATCGCCAATAAGACCGACAAAAGGTTTACTTTGGGCTTCGATTTGTTCAACGACTTTCAACTCGCCCCCAGCGAGAATTGGGATGCACGCATGTTCAACCAAGGCTTCAGCTGGTTCCTCACCTACAACTTCCCCTTGGGCGAAAGCTCAAAACACACTGTCAGCATCGGAGCGGGTACGGCATCGCACAACTATTTCTCCTACAGCCGCATCCTGAATCCCTACACCAACGGCAACCTGGAACTCAAGCAGTACCGTGACGTGGAAGGCTTCAAACGATACAAGGTCAGCCTGACCTATGTCGAGGTGCCGTTGGAGCTGCGCTTCCGTATCAAGGACCAAGTGAAGGTGGGCCTTGGCTTTAAAGTGGGTGTGAGGATCGCCTCGAAGACCAAATTCGTCGGCCCAGATGATGTGGCCACCATCACCAATGGCGAAAACACCCTCACACTTACGGATGACAGCGGCGTCACCATCCATGAGAAGCAATGCTACATCAGCAACGTGGAGCGCATGGCCTATTCCGCCACCATGCGCATCGGCTGGAAGTGGGTGAGTGTTTATGCCGCCTACCAGTTCAACCAGGTGTTTTCCACGGGTCACGAAGGCCCCACGTTCCATCCGCTGACGGTGGGTGTGTCGTTCTCGCCGTTCTGATGACTTCCGAATGGATTGTTGAAGCAGCCGAAAGGATGGGCTTCGATGCCTGTGGCATCGCCCATGCTACGGCATTGGAAGAAGAGTCGGCGCATGTGGAGCAATGGCTCGAAGAAGGGCGCGAGGGCGAGATGGGCTACCTGACGCGCAACAAGGAAAAACGCTACGACCCACGTCTGCTCGTGGAAGGCACCAAGAGCATCGTTACAGTACTTTACAACTATTATCCCAAACAACAAATCGGCGACGGCGAGCATTACAAAATCGCCAAATACGCCTTTGGTGCCGACTACCATGAGGTGCTGAAACGCAAAATGAGGCAACTTCTGGAACACATCGAGCGTCAAACAGGCAAGCTGGATGGCACACGCGTCTTCGTCGACTCGGCTCCTGTACTCGACCGTGCCTGGGCTGTGCGTTGCGGTTTGGGCTTCATCGGGAAAAACACCACCTTGATTCACCCTAAGAAAGGCTCATTTTTCTTCATCGGGCACCTATTCTTGCCTTTGGAATTGGAGGCCACCAGCCAACCCTTGAACAACCGTTGCGGACGCTGCACGAAATGCATCGACGCCTGTCCCACGGGTGCCTTGGAAGCGCCATTCCATATCGACGCGCGCAAATGCATCTCCTACCTGACCATCGAATACAAAGGCAGCCTTGAAGACCATGACCCGAAGACCTTCCATGGTTGGATGTATGGCTGCGACATCTGCCAGGATGCGTGTCCTTACAACCGCTTTGCGCTGCCCAACATGGAGCCTGAGTTCCAACCTTCGGAACGGCTTGTCGCCATGCGTGAAGACGATTGGAAGAACCTGACGAAAGCCGATTTTGACGCACTGTTCAAGCACTCCGCCATACAACGCGCCGGATTTGAGGGATTGAAAAGAAATATCAAGTTTATCTCCGAAGACTAAAGGCTTCAGAAAGCATGTCATCCCTACGCAGGCTGGTGGGCAAAGGCATAGGATCTATGCTTTCCGGAGCCGTCTCCCATAGATTCCCTGCCTTCCCACTTACCTCTGTTGGAATGACATGGGAGGCTAGTTCTCACTTCAACGGAGAGTTGATGTTGTAGGTCGCAGTAATCTGGATGACCTTGTTGTAATACTGGTTGAAGAACCAGCCTGGGTTGCCCGTGAAGCGGCATGGCGCCACCGAGTACATGAAACGCGCCCCAAGACCAAAATGCTTTGTGATGTCGAAATGCACGCCTGCATTGGCCGTTGCCGAGATACGGCTCCACCGTCTTGTGGTCACTTGATAATCACCATTCACATCCTCCGTGGCTCTCATCAGGACGTCGATACTGGCTCCTGCCTCCAAAGTGATGAAGTTCACACGAAACACACCCAAATTGAAGCGCAACATCAAAGGAATCTCGACATAATGCATGCGGAGACTATAAGGAAGATAGCCGTATTCACTCACCTCCTTGTGAGACGAATGTGCCCCAAGAAGCGAGTATTTCAATTCCATTTGTCCAGACAAATAATTACCAAAAGGCAAGTTGGCATAGGCACCAGCCGTGAAACCCAGTTGATGGAAACCGGCATATGTATCGCCATCCACCTGACAGAAGGTGCCACCAGCGATGACACCGGCGTTGAAGCTTTGGGCTGAAGCTTTGCCAAACAATGCTAAAAAAACAATGAGTGCAATAAATAATCTCTTCATAGGAAATCAGTTGTATATGGCTTGATACTGGTAAAACCTGTCGAGGACCTCTTCCACGAAGCGGTAGGTCTCGGTGCCGCGCAGATAGCCCGCATGGCAGCAGGTGTCGTTGTAATATTGCTTCTTCGACTTGTTGAGAATGAAGTAATCCACGTTGTTGTCCCACACGTTAGGGTACTTGCCGTATTTCGACGCAAGGCGTTGGGCATCATACACATGGCCGAGGCCGGAGTTGTAGGCGGCCAACACGAACTTCACCCTCTCCGTGCTGTCGGTCACCTTGTTTGAGAGGCAGTCGTCGAGGAAACTGATGAGTTGTCCGCCGGCATTGAGCTGTTCTTCGGGCGTGGCATCGTAGTCGATACCGTATTTCTCCATCACCACGGGCATAAGCTGCATGAGGCCGAATGCGCCCTTCTCGCTCTCGAGGTCCTGCCTAAAGCGCGACTCCTGATAGATAAGCGACGCCAGCAGACGCCAGTCCCAGCCGATGTTTTTCGCCGTTTTCTTGATGATGTCGTCGAACTCCGAAAGCGCTCCACTGGTGGGCTTACGCGTCATGAAGACATTGCCTTTGTTGACATATTTGGCCAGGATACGGTTGACGTTGCGCTGCTCGAAGCCGTCGACCCAGCTATTGAGGGCATAGAGGAGCGACGAGTCGCCCTCGTGGTTGCGGATGGCCCATCCCAGTGGCTGTTCGACGCTGACATTGAGTTTGGTGTCGAGGCCCTTCAATCCGATGGACGCCATACGTGCCACATACTCCTCCACCACGGTATAGTCGATTTGTCCCGAAGCGACGGCCTTCACCAAATCGACGCTGTTGAGACTGTCGCATTCCACGATATAGATGGTGTCGCCAATCTGGTCGGAGAGGTGCTCCAACAACTTGACCACATGGCTACCCTGAGGCAGGTGTATGGTCTGGCCCGCCAAGTCGACCGATGAACGAAGCAGTTGGTTCTCCACTTCGTTGGCCGTCGACATCTTGTTCCAGTCTTTCGGGAGGCGTTGCACAAGCACGCTGCGTTGCATGAGGATGGGGTTGGTCAGTAGATAACGGCGTTTCATGTCTTTGTTGGAGCCTACACCCACTGCCACTATGTCGACCTTACACGAATCGAGCAGCATAAAGCAGGAGTCGAGGTTCTCGTTGACGACCATCTCCAGCTCCAGGCCGTTGTCTTTGCAGAAATCGCTCAGCAACTCAAATTCAAAGCCTGAAGGTGTCGGCTTCTCAGTGTTATAGTTGATTATCTCACAATTGGTTACAGCCCTCAGCACGCCTCTGTCCTGCACATGCTGCAACATAGTGAGGGTGTCGGCAACGGCCTCACCTTCGGGATTTTGAGACTTGCTTTGGCACGAAGTCAAGGCCCAACAAAAGAACAACAATCCAAGGATGACAGGTGTTTTTATATTCATTTTGTCGCTTTTTGAGGCGGTAAAAGTAGTAATTTTTATGGTTTGAAAGAAAAATGAGGGCACGTTTGGGATAAAACTGTACTTTTGTACCCTTATTCAGCTACTGAAATGGCCAAGAAAATCCAAGATCCGGACTACTTATATTCCGTTTTGCTGCCTTATGTCAATTGGCATACACGTCAATCGTATCGTCGTTTTGAAGTGCACGGAAAGGAAAAACTGCCGAAAGACGGAGGGCTGATTTTTGGCGTCAACCACAGCAATACGCTGATGGATGCCTTGGTGCTTTTGTCGTCGAACAACATCCGCAAGGTCTTCATCGCGCGCGGCGACATCTTCAAAAACCCGATGGTCGCGAAGGTGCTGAACTTCTTGCGCATCTTGCCTATCTTCCGCATCCGCAACGGCGTGGCGGCTGTCCGCAACAACGACGACTCGCTCAACAAGGCCGTGGATGTCGTCCACGATGGTGTCGACCTCTACCTCTTCCCCGAAGGCACGCATCGCACCAAACACTCGTTGATGCGCATGGGCAAAGGCCTGTTCCACATCGCCATTGACGCCAGCAAGCAGTTTGGCGACCAACATCCCGTTTACATCATCCCCACTGCCATCGAATATGGCGACTACTTCCGCTACCGCAGCACGGCGATGATCAACTTCGGCGAGCCTATCAACGTGACCGAGTTCCTCAAAAACACCACAGAAGAAAACGAGGCCGTCAACATCAACCTGCTGAAAGACAGGCTCCACAACGAGATTTCGAAGCTCTTCACCTACATCCCAGACGATGAAGACTACGACGCCATTTGGGAAATCGTGAAGATGAAAAACGAAAAGCGCGCCGGAGGCCTTTACAAGAAGATGCTCCGCAACCGCGCCACCGTCGAAAAGGTGCTGAAATACAAGGAAGAACACCCCGAGGAAGCCAAGAACCTCTTCGAGCGCGTAAATGACTTCACCAAAGAACGCATAAGGCAAAAGATCTCCGTGATGTCGACGGCAAGGAAATACCCATTGATTAATTTCATCTGGAGGTTGATTGTTCTGCTCTTGGGTCTTCCTTACTTCGTGGCCTCGGCTGCAGTCACTCTTCCAATATGGCTTACCACTTTGATTATCAAGGGAAAGTTAAAAGACAAAGCCTTCAGCAACACCGTCAGCTTCGGTGTGGAGTTTGTGCTGTTCCCCATCATTTTCATCGTGGGTACCATCCTGCTATTCTGTAACCTACCGTGGATGTGGGCCTTGGGCGGCACGGTGCTGCTCTTTTTCTCCTATATGCTCTTCGTGGACTACTGCGAGCTGTGTCGCCGCTGGATCTCAGACGTGCGTTGGACCTTTAAGACCAAACTAAGAAAACAATACGAATCACTCAATCTCAACAACCTATTCTGATGTCACGACGCTGGATCATCCCCGATATTCACGGCTGCGCCAAAACCTTGAAGGTGCTGCTCGAAAACATGCTTAAGGTCACGAAGCACGACCAGCTCTATTTCCTTGGTGACTACATCGACCGTGGTCCCGACAGCAAGGGCGTCATTGACTACCTGATGCACCTGAAGGAGGAGGAGTATGAAGTGCATTTCATCAAGGGCAACCACGAGGACATGTGCGTGAAGGCCTTTGAGGCCGACCAGAAGAAGCGTCTTTTCGGCAAGCATCCCGAGCAGAAAGAATGGGAGGCCGTGGGCGCCAAGGCCACCTTGGCGAGCTTCGGAGTGAAGCATCCGCGCGAGATACCCCAGAAATACATCGACTGGATGAATGATTGCATGCCTTACATCGAGTTGGAGGAATATATCCTCGTCCATGCCGGCATGAACTTCAACATCGCCGACCCCTTTGAGGACGAAAGCAGCATGATGTGGACTCGACGCTTTAAGGTCGACTACGGCAAGTCGCACGGCAAGAAAATCATCCACGGACATATCCCCGTCGACTACAGCTTCATCAACCATGTCATCGACAACAACCAAAACCACGACTTCATCGTCCTGGACAACGGCGTCTATGTGGCTGACCAGCCGGGATTAGGCAACCTCACCGCTTTCGACCCTGACAAAAAAGAAATCGTGGCGCAATCCAATATGGATATGTGATTTAGCGGGTGCCTACCACCGCCGCATTCTTAAACTTCTTCACCTTCCCGTCGAAATTGAACACCTCGGTGACGACGACATAGATGCCTATCGGGACGCGGTTGCCGTTGTCGTCGAGGCCATTCCAGATAACGCTGCCATCCTGTCCCACCAACTCGCCTTTGGCCAAATGACGGATCTGCTGTCCCCCCACATTGAAAATGTAGACGTTCATCGTGTAACCCGCCTCGTCGAAGTGGTAGTTGATGAAGCAGGCATCGTCGTAACCGTCGCCGTCGGGCGAGAAGACATCGGGGCTGATGGAGATGGCATCTTCCGAAGGCTCGGGAGCCTGCATCATCGAGTTGGGCTGACCCGGGGTGCCGAAATGCGCCTGCTCAGCGGCAGAATGCCAGCTGTCGGTGCTCATTGAAGGCTGGTCGAAAGCCACACGCTCCAGCGACACGCCCTTGGTGACCTTCAGCAGCGGATAGTGCATCTTCTCGGAATAATACATGGCATCGACCATGGTGCCGTCCTTGCTCATGAGGATGGCCGTGCCGCCAGCGTTGGCAAAGCTCGGGAACGAGGCCATCTGCACATAGTTGTCGGTCGGGCAGTCGTATTGCATGCCTACAATCTCACTGTTAGTGGAGAGCAAGACATAGGTGCCAGGCAGGAACAAACGGCTGTCGGCTGTAATCTCCTTCAGGGTGGTGTCGGCAGGATTCGGGAAGGTTTGTTTGACAGCGCCAAGCATTAGCAGGCTGAGGTCGAAGGTCTTGTCGGTGTTGTTGTAAAGCTCCACATAATCCACGCCTGGAGCGATGGGGTCAAAAAGTATCTCATTAATGAGAATGTCGCCTTCGGCAATCTCGTTGGGGATGCCGAAGTGTATGCGGGTGTCAGTTCCAATGGCCGTGCCCACACAGTTGGTGACATTATTTATTATTAATGTATAAACCCTACCCACTTCGAAGCCGTGGTCGAAGACCAGACCAACATAACTGGGGTCGATGGGATTGGTCTCTATCTGGTCAGGATGTTCGTCCAACTCTTCCACGAGGAAATGCTGCAAGTCCATCAAACTAGCTGCATCCATCTGCTGGTCGAACCACAGTTGGACGATGAAGTTGGAGAACATGCTCACGCGTTCCACTTGTGGTGCCACGTTGTTCTCGCCGTTCACCGAGTTGAGCCGGCCAGGGGTACCGCCCGAAACGTCGACGGATGCCGACCAGTTGGAGGCAGCAGCACAGGGGTTCAGCGGGTCGATCTGCTCCACCGACCAGCCGCCGTTGTTCTTGTCGGGGTCGTGGTACCAGGTGTTGCTGAAGTTGACACGCGAAATCATCAGGCCTTCCTTGCTGTAGAGGAACATGGCCGAAGAGCTGTTGCCCACCGAGAAACTGCCGAAGCCGATGCAGTCGCCATACTCGCGTAACTCGGCCACGGCATCGTTGTGACAAAGGATGACATAGCCATGCGGGGCAAGGACATAATTGCCAAAGGTATTGTCGTTGGAGCCGATTTCTATTCTCCAGTCCTTCAAGTCGATGCCGAACTCGGTGGCGTTGTAAAGCTCCACATACTCCCATTCTGGAAGGCCCACCACGGGGTTGGGGTCGGCCATGATTTCGTTGATGACGATGTCGTATTCCGAGGCTTCGTAGATCGAGAAACTGGTGGAAGTCGGCTCCATCATGTTGTTCCACAGGTCTTTGATGCCACTGATGCTCAGCGTGTAGTTGATGCCATTGCCGATTTCGCGGTCAAGCGTCAAAACCACAATGGCAGGATTTGCTCCAAAGGCCACGGAACCCGGCTGCCCCATGCCGTGATCGATGGAATAATTGGCAGGATTCAATGCCGTGGTTTCATCGAGGGCTTCGTTGAACGAAAGCTGAATGTGGGTCAAGTCGAGCACTCCGCAAGAGAGCAAGACGGGCGGCTCGTGGTCGGCGATGCGCGGCCCGACATAGACGTCGTCGAAATAGAACTTCTTGGCATTGCTCGAAGTGAACTTGGACCAAAAGCCAAAGAAGCCACCACGGCCATAGGTATCGTCAACACCTTGTGCTTCAATGATATAAATACCCGAGTTATCGTAGCACGTTTGTATCATCCAGTTGCCTTCACGGTCGCAGTTCACCTTGACAAACACGGCAAACGAAGCGGCGATGGCATCGTCGGTGCATCGGCAGATGTTTTGTTGCCCATCGGCATCCTTGCGGAACAACTCTATGGCATCATGACTGCCGCCCTCGCCGAAGCGGAGGAAATAGCCCTGTGTTGCTTGTGTCAAGTCGGCATTGTCGGCACTGAGCCACACGTCGGAATAGTTGTTTCCAGACGGGGCAAATGCCTCACGGATCCAAAATTGCCATTCCATGGTCTCGTACTCGGTGATGGGCAAGGAGAGATAAGCCGTGCCTTCTCCCTCAGCATTGAGTTGGAGCTGGCCGTTGCCATTGACGATATATTGGGCTGTCGTCCCCGACCAAGTGGGATTGTGGGTGAAGTCACCATCGGAGAAGTCGTCGGTAACCTGCGCCCATAGCGACAAGGGAAGCAACAACAGGAACAGCAGTGTCTTTTTCATAGCATGTTGATTTAGGAAAGGACAAAGATAGTGTTTTTTTGACCTCAAAGGAAAAAAAGTTCATTTCCATGTCTTGAAAGGATGGTCCTTCAGCCTGGAATTGTAGTATCTAGCGTCTCCTGTGACCTCTTCTCCCAACCAATCGGGACGGTCGAAAGTGTCAGTTTCGTCACCCAGTTCGATTTCGGCCATGACGAGACCTTCGTTGTCGCCATGAAACTCGTCCACCTCCCACGTATGCTTGCCGTCAGTGTTTTTGACGAGATAGCGGGTCTTGTCGATACGTCCAGGCTCAGCCAACTCAAGTAGAGCAAGAGCCTCGTCCACAGCGATTTCCTTCTCCCACTCGAAGCGCGACAATCCGGACTCACTCACGGGTCCTTTGATAGTGAGGTAGCCTTTATCCCCCCTGATGCGCACCCGCACCGAAGGCTTGTGGCTGAGATAACCTTGGATGATATGCGTAGCTTGAAATGCCTCCGCCTTGAAGTCGCCACGGACTAAGAACTTTCTTTCGATTTCCTTTGCCATAACCTTTGTGATTACCTCTGCAAAGGTATGAAACATTTTTGCTATTTTTGCACCCAAATCGAAGATTTCAACGAAGTTAAACCTATAGAGGACAAGAAAATGAAAATCGCAGTGGTGGGAGCCACCGGACTGGTCGGCTCGAAGATGCTTCAAGTGCTTGACGAACAGAAGGTTCACATCGATGAACTGATTGTGGCCGCCTCGGAGCGTTCCGTGGGCAAAGAAATCGTTTTTCAGGGCAAGACCTATAGCGTCGTCAGCGTCGACGCGGCCATCGCCGCGCGACCCGACATCGCCATCTTTTCGGCAGGCGCCACGGCATCGCGGCAATATGCACCAAGATTTGCCGAACAAGGCACTTTTGTCGTCGACAACAGCTCGGCTTGGCGCATGGAAAAAGGCGTGCCTCTGGTCGTCCCCGAGATCAACGCCGACACCATCACGCCCGACACCCACATCATCGCCAACCCCAACTGCTCCACCATCCAGATGGTCATGGCTTTGGCACCCATCCATAAGGCCTACGGCATCAAACGCATCGTCGTCAGCACCTACCAAAGCGTCTCGGGCAGCGGCCAAAAAGGTGTCAACCAACTGAAGGCCGAGCGCGCTGGCGCAAGTGGCACGACTTGCTATCCCCATCCGATTGACCTTAACATCCTACCCCACATCGATACCTTCCTCGACAACGGCTATACCAAAGAGGAGATGAAGATGGTCAACGAAACGCGCAAGATCCTCCGCGACGAGCACATCGCCGTCTCTTCCACCACGGTTCGTGTGCCCGTGTGGGGCGGCCATAGTGAATCCGTGAACGTGGAGACAGAAAAGCCCTTTGAAATCGACGATATCCGCAGATTGATGGCTGCCATGCCTGGCGTGGTGGTGCAAGACGACCCGACCAACAACATTTATCCGATGCCTCTCTATGCCGAAGGCAAGGATGAAGTCTTCGTGGGTCGCATCCGCCGCGACTTCTCGGTGGAGAACGGCCTCAATTTCTGGTGTGTGGCCGACAACCTCCGCAAAGGCGCTGCCACCAATGCCGTGCAGATTGCTAAATACTTAATTGAAAACACAATACAGCACTTTTAACCGTCATTTCGGACTTGATCCGCAATCTCCTGAACACAAAGGTTATCCCTATTATTCAGGAGATGGCGGATGTTTCTCCGCCATGACGGTAAAGACGATAGTTCTTTCTTATTCAAGCATTCATGAAAGTCTTTAGAAATATCATAGAAGCCCGCAACATTCACAACGCCGTGGTCACCATCGGCACCTTCGATGGCGTACACCTCGGCCACCAGGCCATATTCAACAAAATGAAGGAATTGGCGCATGGCATTGGAGGAGAGACTGTTGTGGTCACCTTTGAGCCTCACCCACGTCAGGTGCTCAACATCGACAGCTCCAACCTGCGCTTCCTTTGCACGCCTGAGGAAAAACTCAAGAAATTCGAGGAGTTCGGCATCGACAACGTGGTGGTCATCAACTTCACCAAGGAATTCTCGCGCACGCCTTCCGAGGTGTTCATCAAAGACTACATCATCGACAACATCAAGCCTGCCTATATCGTGGTAGGCTACGACCATCACTTCGGGAAGAACCGCATGGGCGACTTCGACTTACTCAGCGAGCTGATGCACAAATACAACTTCAAGGTGGAACGTATTGAAGCACAAGACGTGGAAAACATCGCCGTCAGTTCCACGAAGATACGAAACGCCCTTGCCACGGGCAACGTGAAAGGCGCCAACCTGCTGTTAGGCTATACCTATTCCATCACTGCCGAAGTCGTGGTGGGCAACAAGATTGGTAGGACCTTGGGCTTCCCCACCGCCAACCTCGAGCTGCCGAGAGAATACATGCTCATCAGCAACCGAGGCGTGTATGCCTGCCTCGTCGACTACGAAGGCCAGACCTACAAGGCCATGGCCAACATAGGGCACCGACCTACCATCGGCGACCGCAGCGAGGACAACCCTATCATCGAGGTAAACCTGTTCGACTTCGACGGCAACCTCTACGGCAAGAAAATCCACGTGCGTTTCATCGACCGCATCAGAGATGAAGAGAAGTTCGACAGCTTGGATGAGTTGAAAAAACACCTGGAACAAGACCGTGAGAAAGCAAAGCAAATCCTAGCATGAAGATCTTACTTCTAGTCATAGGAAAAACGGATGAGGACTACCTCATCACCGGCATCAAGAAATACGTGGGCCGCATCGGGCATTATGCCTCGTTTGAGATGAAGGAGATCCCTGACCCGCGCAACCGCAAGACCCTCAGCGAAGACCAACAAAAGAAGGCCGAGAGTTTCTTGCTGCTGCAACAGCTGCAACCTGGCGACCAAGTCATCCTTTTGGACGAAAACGGCAAGCAACTTACATCCATACAGTTTGCAGAAAGCCTTGAAAAACAGATGGCATCGGGGGCCAAGAGGCTGGTCTTCATCGTGGGCGGACCTTATGGCTTCGCGCAAGAGGTTTACGACCGCGCCAACGCCAAAATATCGCTCTCGCCCATGACCTTCAGCCACCAGATGGTACGCTTGATTTTCGTCGAACAGCTCTACCGTGCCTTCACCATCCTGAAAGGCGAACCTTATCATCACCAATAATAAATCCGACCATTCTTCGTTCATTCCAAAAACAGAAAAATATGAAAACAATTAAATCCATCCTCATTCTTTGCGTGGCGCTTTGTTTCGTCACTTCGTGCAAAAAAGTCGACATGACGCTGGTGCAAAAAACCGTTTTCGAAAACGCCAGCATCACCCAAATCAAAGCCAGCGACGCCTGGCATGTGACCGTGATTGCCGACACCAGCACTTACGTTGAATTGGATTATTCCGCCTATCTTGAGGAAAGCCTTAGAGTGCAGATGGAAGGCAACGAACTCCAAATCGGCTTCAAGGACCATACCTATCCCGTCATCGGCTCCGCCTATCGCGCCACCGTACATGTCGCGCGCATTGAAATAATTGAGGCAGACGATGCCGCAAAAGTACAATGCGATGGTGAGTTTACAGGCAGCAACCTCGACATTAAGCTCAGCGATGCCGCACAATGCAATAATTTGGTCTTTACGGGCCAAACATGCGACATCAAGATGGAAGACGCCTCTGTGTTTACTGGCTTCCAGTTTGATGGAAGCTCATGTAAGGCCGAATTGACAGACGCCTCTCAATTCAACGGCGTGATTAAGGTCACCGAGCAGCTTGACGTTGATTTGGACGACGCCTCGCGCTTCGTCAACAAAGGTGGTGAGACCGCCTTGGCCAACATCAAAGTGCGTGATGCCAGCCGCTTGAACATCGTGGAGACTTTAGTCAACGAGATGCACGTCGAGATTACCGACGGCTCCGAAGCCACGGTGTGGGTCGACGGCCTTTTGGAAGGCTGGGTGAGAGACGCTTCAACTTTGTATTATAAAGGCCATCCGCAGATGCAAGTCGACTGCAGCGACGGTTCTTTCCTCAGACCCATCTGATTTTGGCCTGAATTTTGCTATTTTCATCCCTTGTTGCGCCGTAGCAACTGAATTATTACTAATTTTGTCAAAAATTTAATCACAATGAAGAGATTCACCCTGTTACTTGTCGCCGTCTTGTTTGCGACGGCCACCTTTGCCCAAAACGAAGACCAATCCAAACTGCCCATCGACCCAAAGACGGAACAGATCACCTTCCGTAAGGTCATCCAAACCGTTGGCTCTGAAGAAGAGGTGTACAACCGCATCTACAGCCAGTTCATGAACTCCTACTACAAGAGTCCTTCGACCATCCTTCAGCAAAACGATGGTCGCACCATGAAAGGCAAGCATCAGTTCCAACTCGACAACGGCGATGCCGTGAAGTCGAAATGGCCCTGGGTCACCTACTATTTCACCATCGAGGTGCGTCCCGGCCGTGTGCGCTACACGCTCACCGACTTCATGCAGAAGACCCAAAGCACCCACCCCTGCGAGGAATGGATGAACAAGGAAGACCCGTTGTACAATCCTATCTGGGACAGGTATCTGAACCAAATCGCTGCCTTTGCAGAGGACTGGGGACAACAGTTTGAAAAGAGCCTCGTCCCCGAAAAGGTCTTTGAAGAGGAAGAATGGTAAACAGGCTATGGCCACTCGCGAACGCATAAAAAAAGGCTTTTCGAAACTTCTCAAGGAAGAGAAGCTGAAACTCATTGCCAACTATTTCGAGAATCCAGGTGAGGTCATCAACCTGCTGAAAAGCTATTGGCATCCCGACTCGAAGCAGCAGCAATTGTTTGACGAGTTCAGCGAGAACACCATCACCAACTTCTATATCCCTTACGGCATCTCACCCAACGTAACCATCAACGGCAAGGACTACATCGTGCCGATGGTCATCGAAGAAAGCTCCGTGGTGGCGGCGGCTTCAGCGGCGGCCAAATTCTGGGGCGAACGTGGCGGCTTCCATGCCGAAGTCATTGATGTTCGTAAGGTCGGACAGGTGCATTTCGGCTGGGGCGGCGACAAGGGAAAACTCCTTGAACTGTTCCCCGAAATCGAGAAGCGACTGCTGGCCGACACGGATGCCATGACCGAAAAGATGCGCAAGCGCGGCGGAGGCATCCTTGGGATGCGACTCATCGACTATAGCACACAAATCCCTGACTATTACCAAATTCGTGTGGAGTTCAACACGGGCGACGCCATGGGTGCCAATTTCATCAACTCGGCTTTGGAGCAATTTGGCCACAGTCTGCAGGACTTCTTCGCCGAACGCAACGACTTACACGAAGAGCTCCGCAAGGTGGAAATCATCATGACCATCCTATCGAACAACACGCCCGACTGTCGCGTGAAGGTATGGGTGGAGTGTCCTGTAGAGCAGTTGGATGGCATCGACGAACACCTCTCGGGTGCCGAATACGCCAAGAAATTCAAGAAGGCTGTCGACATCGCACATATCGACGTCGACCGCGCCACGACGCACAACAAGGGCATCTACAACGGCATTGATGCCGTGGTCATCGCTACGGGCAACGATTTCCGCGCTGTGGAAGCGGCGGGACACACCTTCGCCTCGCGCAATGGAAGATATGAGAGCCTTTCGAACGTGACCCTTGAAAACGGCATCTTCCACTTCGAATTAGAGGTGCCGATGGCCTTGGGTACCGTGGGCGGACTGACGAGCCTACACCCATTGGCTAAAAAGACCCTTGAACTTTTGGGCAATCCCACTGCCAAAGAGCTGATGATGATTGCCGCTACGATGGGTTTGGCCAACAACTTCTCCGCCGTGCGTTCGCTGACCACCAAGGGCATCCAAGCCGGTCACATGAAGATGCACCTCAACAACATCCTTAACCAGCTGAATGCCAACGAAGAAGACAAGAAAAAGGCGAGGGAGTATTTCAAGGACAAGACGGTGTCGTTTGCAGGTGTTGAACAATACCTTGATTCCTTGAAAAAATGAGCCAATTCCAAGCCCACGGAAAATTCCTATTGACAGGTGAGTACCTAGTTTTAAAAGGTGCTTTGGCATTGGCAATACCGTTGAAACTGGGGCAGACATTGTCGGTAGAGACGTGCCATGGCGCGTCTCTACAATGGGATGCCCACCAACCCGATGGCCCTTGGTTTTCCGTCACATTGAACCCTGAAAACCTCGAAATCATCAATTCTGACGATCAACCCAAAGCCGAGAAACTGACACAGATTCTAAAGGCTATAAAACAACTGAATCCCACTGCGTTTAAAGACGGCTTGCATTTTGAAACCCGTTTGGACTTCGACCCAAACTGGGGCCTCGGTAGCAGCTCCACCTTGATTGCCAACCTCGCACGATGGGCCAACGTGAATCCTTACGAATTGCTTAAACTGACTTTCGGCGGCTCAGGCTACGATATCGCATGTGCCACGGCTGAAGGGCCAATTTATTATCAAGTAAAAGCTAAGGTCCCTGAGCCCGTCGAAGGGCCGATTCCCTTGGTTGAACCTATAGATTTCAACCCGTCTTTTGCCGACCACCTCTTTTTCATCTATCAAGGTCAAAAACAAAGCTCATCCAAAGAAATCAAGGCGTTTTTAGCCAAAGCAAATCCTGTTGATTTACAAAAAGATATTGAGGCCGTTTCGGAAATCAGTCGGGCTGTGCCGAAATGCGAGACTTTGGATGAATTCGCTATGCTTATGCAATGCCACGAGCGCATCATCTCCCGTTGTATCGGACAAGAGCCAGTGCAAAAGCGTTTCCCCGACTTCGAGGGCGTCTTGAAGTCCTTGGGGGCTTGGGGCGGTGACTTCATTCTTGCAGCAACGGAATGGCCTGAAAGTCAAGTGAAAGAATACTTCAAGGGGAAAGAACTGGACGTGGTTTTTGGATACAAGGAGATGTTGATATAAAGAGTTTTCCTATCTTCGCAGCATAAAACATCGAACATGGAAAAGATTTGGTTGAATGAAGCCTTCAAAGGCGAGGTGCCTAACGACTTTCACGGTAAAGTGGGCTGGGCAAGTCCATCCAACATCGCTTTGGTAAAATATTGGGGCAAGAAAGGCAAACAACTTCCTCAAAATCCGTCGATTAGCTTCACCTTGTCGGAATGTCGCTCCGAGACATTTATCGAGTTTGAAAAAGCAGAAAAATTTGGTTTCCACTTCTTCTTTGAAGGCAAGGAGAATCCCGCTTTTGGAGCGAAAATCGAGAAGTTTCTGCTTGACAATCAGGTGTTTTTCCCATTTGTCAACCAACTGAATCTGAAAGTTAAGAGCCGCAACACCTTCCCGCATTCCTCGGGTATTGCTTCCTCGGCTTCGTCGATGAGCGCGTTTGTGATGGGCTTGATGGAAATTGAATCCTTATTAACCGGCCCTTCGACTCCTTCGACAAACTCAGGAACCGAGGGCTCAGGGACCTTAGATTTATGCAAAGCTTCCTACTTCTCTCGTTTGGCCTCGGGCAGTGCGGCACGCTCAGTATTTACGAAAATGGCGCTTTGGGGCAAAACGGAGGCTTACGAAGGCAGTTCCGACGAATATGCCGTTTCGTTGGCCGATGACATCCATCCCGTTTTCAAGACTTATCACGACAGCATTTTGATTGTCAGCGGTGAGACCAAATCCGTTTCCAGTCGGGCCGGTCATGCCTTGATGGAAGGCAACCCATACGCTCCTGCGCGCTACGCACAAGCCAACGAAAACATCAAGAACTTGCTTTTGGCCTTGAAATCAGGCGATTTGGACACCTTTATTAATATAACCGAGAGCGAAGCCTTGCAACTTCATGCCTTGATGATGTGCTCCAATCCGTCTTTCATCTTGATGAAACCCAATACTTTGAACCTTATTAATGAGATTAGGGAATTCCGTGAAGAAACCAAGATCCCGCTTTGTTTCACTTTGGATGCGGGCCCGAATGTGCATCTGCTCTATCCAGAACAGGAAGCGGATAAGGTAGAGTATTACATCAAAAATGTCTTGGCGGATTATTGCGACAGAGAACGTTGGATTGCCGACCATGTAGGCGACGGACCGAAAAAACTACTGTGATGAGAGACCGTTACTATAGCAAAGTCATCCTTTTCGGCGAGTATTCGATGATTTTCGACGCCACCGCCTTGATGATACCGCTGAAGCGTTTTTCGGCGCAATGGCAGTTGCCGCTCAGTTTTAACCGAGCCGCCTCGCTACCCTCCAACCAAAGCTTGAAGCGATTTTGCCAATACCTTTCAGAAAACGAAGCACTGTCAAGCCTCTTTGACTTACAAACTTTAAGAAAGGATTTGGACGAGTGCCTTTTCCTTGCTTCCTATGTGCCATCGGGCTATGGCCTAGGCAGTTCGGGGACTTTGGTGGCCGCCGTTTATGACCGTTACGCTATTCAAAAAACCGATGACTACCTGCAACTGAAAACCCTTTTCGGCAAAATGGAGAGCCACTTCCACGGCAGTAGTTCCGGCATCGACCCTTTACAATGCTATTTGGGTAAACCATTCAAAATCACGCCCCAAGGAGTACAAATCCTTCCCGATGATTTCCTCAAAAATGACATCCACATTTGCTTGATTGACACAAAGATAAAGAGCAACACCAAGCCTTTGGTCAACCATTTCAAGGCGCAACGCGAGGATCCCGAGTTTTTGAGCCGTTTCCAATCGGAGTATGTGCCCTGCGTGACCTCTTGCATCAATTCGATGATTGAAGGTGATAAAGAATTGTTTTTCAAATCGTTGAAGCAACTTACCAAGGGCCAATTGGAATTCCTCCGCCCGATGATTACGGATAATACCTTGGATTTGTTTACCACCGATTATGACTTCAACTTTGGCGTAAAGATTTCTGGCTCTGGTGGCGGCGGTTATGTGTTGGGTTTCACTGACGATGTTACCAAAGCCAATGAGCTGCTAAGCCTCTCATGTCATTTCGAGACTTTTGACGGCATAGATACACTCCCTCGTTCCTCGGTCGGTATGACATGCAATCAAAAGGCGAAGAAATCTATGAGAGGCGGTTTTGATGTTATTTGGCTCTAAATTGCTATTTTTGCGCCCCGAATGTCAACCCTTAAAAACATAGAATCCTGGATTGAACGTACTTTGACCACGGTCATCGACTTTTTCTATCCGCCTTTCCGCAAGTTTCTGAGCCTTGAGCTGTTCCGCTATGCGGCCTGCGGCGGTTTGAACCTTGTTTTGGAATGGGTGCTGTACTATGTTTTTTACCATTTCGTCTTCCACAAGCAGGTCTTCGACCTCGGCTTCATTGCCTTCACGCCCCATATCGCGGCCTTCGTGTTCAAGTTCCCCATCACCTTCCTGACGGGTTTTTGGATGGCGAGACACATCAGTTTCTCGGGGTCTACTTTGCGCGGTAGGACACAGATTGTCAGGTATTTCCTCGTCACCGTGGGCAATATCCTCATCAACTACTTCGGCCTGAAGCTCTTTGTCGAAGTGTTCCAATGGTGGCCGACCATTTCCTACGTCATCATCTCCGTCATCTGCGTGACGTTCAGCTATTTGACGAATAAGTTTTATTCGTTCAAGAAAGAAAAAAAGGCAGAATAACTATCCAATCTGACTCCAGTCAAACGTTTGTGCAAACAACTCCTTGTAATGCTCGCGAAGCATCCTATTTTCGGGTTTGGCGAGCTTCGGGTCATCGGCCAAAAGCTTGATGGCCGCCTCGCGGACTTGAGGAATTAATGGACCGTCTTTTTGAAGGTCACCGATAAGCATTTCGATTTGCCCCGACTGTCTGGTACCACCCGTCTCGCCAGGACCGCGCAATTCCAAGTCGACCTCGGCGATTTCGAAGCCGTCGTTGGTGCTGCACATGGTCTTCATGCGGGTCTTGCCGTCGTTGGTCAACTTGTGGTCGGTGACGAGGATGCAATAGGACTGGTCGGCACCGCGACCCACGCGACCGCGCAACTGGTGCAACTGCGACAAGCCGAAGCGGTTGGCGTTTTCAATGATCATCACCGTGGCATTAGGAATGTTGACGCCCACCTCGATGACCGTCGTGGCCACCATGATTTGCGCATTCCTGTTGATAAAGCGCTGCATCTCGAAGTCCTTGTCCTCGGCAGTCAACCGGCCGTGGCAGACGCAGAGCTTGTATTGCGGCTCGGGGAAGTCGTGCAGCAAAGCCTCATAGCCCTCCTGAAGCGCAATCATATCCGTGTTTTCCGACTCCTTGATGCAAGGATAGACCACATAAATCTGGCGTCCAAGAGCAATCTGTTGCTTCATGAACATCATGATGCGGTAGCGGTCGTCGCTGTAGACGTGATAGGTCTGCACGGGTTTTCTTCCAGGTGGCAACTCATCGATTTTGGAGACATCGAGGTCGCCATATTGTGTCATGGCGAGGGTGCGCGGGATGGGCGTGGCGGTCATCACCAATGTATGCGGTGGAATCTCGGTTTTCTCGTAGAATTTTGACCTTTGCTCCACGCCGAAGCGATGTTGCTCGTCAATGATGGCCAAGCCCAAGTTCTTGAATACTACCTTGCTTTCAATCAGCGCGTGGGTGCCCACCACGATTTGCATGGTGCCATCGGCCAAGCCTGCATAGATCTTCCTCCGCTCTGCGATTTTGGTGGAACCTGTCAGCAGTGCGAAGTTGACGTCCATATCCTTCAGTTGCTCCTGAAGTGTGGCAAAATGCTGTGTAGCCAAGATTTCTGTAGGCGCCATGAGGCAGGCTTGGAAGCCGTTGTCCAAGGCCAAGAGCATCACCATGAGGGCAACGATGGTCTTGCCGCTACCCACATCGCCTTGCAGCAGGCGGTTCATCTGGTGTCCCGAACCCAAGTCCTTGCGGATTTCCCTGATGACGCGCTTCTGGGCGTTGGTCAGCGGGAAAGGCAGATGGTTTTTGTAAAAATCGTTGAAATAGTCGCCCACCACACCGAAAACATGACCTTTGATGGCTTGCTCGCGGTGCATTTTGTTGCGCAGCAGCTTCAGTTGGAAGAAGAAATGCTCCTCATATTTCAACCGACGCGTGGCCTGCTGAATTTCGATGTTGCTAGAAGGCAAATGGATTTGATAGTAGGCGTATCGGCGCGGAATCAGTTGCTCTTGCTCGATAAGGGATTTCGGTAGCGTCTCGGGAATGTATTCATAGACCTGCTGGAGTATCAGTTTCTGCAGCTTGGCAATGGCACGAGTGCCAAGGCCATGGTCTTTCATCTTCTCAGTGGTGTTGTAGACGCCTTGCAAGCCCTCGCCGATGAGCGGGTCCTTGGGGTCGTACTCCTCGATTTCGGGGTGGACGAAGTTGAAGTTGTGGTTGAACTCGCTCGCCTTGCCGAACAACACATATTTCACGCCAGGCTTGAAGCGGTCCTTAATCCATTTCAGCCCACGGAACCACACCACTTCGATACTGCCCGTCTCGTCGTTGAAGAGACCCGTGGCGCGTGTCGCCCTCGGCGCCCCAATAAGTTTGATGTTGGAGATGGTGCCGACGAGTTGGTAATACACCGTATCGTCGTTGATGTTAGCCACTTTTTGGATTTGGCTGCGGTCGATATAACGGAACGGAAACTGGTTGAGCATGTCCTGATAGGTATGCACATCCAACTCCTTCTTCAGGACTTCGGCCTTCTTCGGCCCGACGCCCTTCAGATAGGCGATATTCGTTTGCAGCAGGTTCTGTTCCATGCGACAAAGATAGGGATTTTTTCTATTTTTGCAGTCATGAAAACGCCTTTCGTTGACATACACACCCATATTGCAAGAGCCAACGATAACCTAATCCAAATTATAAATTTGGACTTGAACCAGACTTGTCCCGAGCAAGGCTACTATAGTTACGGCATCCATCCATGGGCATTGGATGAAGTTGAATTTCAAGCAGAAAAAGCATTGCAAGCCCTTGAAGAAAAACTGGAATTACCTCAAGTCATTGCCCTCGGCGAAGCGGGTATGGACAAAATGCACAAGGCTAGTTTTGAACGACAGATTGAACTATTTGAGCGGCAAATCGAACTTTCGGAAGCCTTGCAAAAGCCCATGATACTGCATGATGTGAGAAGCCATAACGAAATCATCGCCCTACGGAAGAAACACAAAGCCAAACAACCTTGGATTTTGCATGGTTTCAGCGGTACGGAGCAAGATGTAAAGCAACTCATCGGGCAGGGGTTTTATCTTTCTGTGGGCGAAAGCCTGCTTCATCCTGAAAGAAAGATTTATAAATCCTTCAAATTCATTGATTTGGATTATCTCTTCCTTGAAACCGACATGGCAGAAATCGAGATTGAAAAGGTCTATGAAGCAGCGGCAAACTTGTTGGAAATGGATTTGTCTGCCCTGCAAGCGAGAATCTTTGCTAATTTTGCACGTCTAATTCGTTAATCACAAAACCCACAAAACATGCAAAACCCCAAAGAAAAGAGAAGTGTGAGCGGCGCGCAACCGCGTCGCCGCTGGAAAGCAGGCCGGTTGGCTGCTTTCCCACCATGAAAAAAGTTTTGGCGGTTTTGTAGGTTTTGTGACAAAAAAGCCAACCATGTCCTAAAGTCCCACTGTCAGCACAACAATTAAACACTTCAACAATCAACATTTCAACATGACAAAAATCCTCTTCATCTGTCACGGCAACATCTGCCGCAGTCCCATGGCCGAGTTTGTGATGAAACACCTCGTCGAAGAAGCGGGCTTGAGCGAGCAGTTTGAAATTGCCTCGGCAGCCACTTCGACCGAAGAAATCGGCAATCCCGTCTATCCGCCTGCACGGCGCAAACTGGCGGAGCACGGCATCGGCTGCGAGGGCAAGACCGCCCGCCAGATGACACGGCAGGACTACGCCTATTACGATTACGTCATCGCCATGGACCAGAACAACCTACGCAACCTGAAACGCATGTTCGGCGAGGACACCGACCACAAAATCAGCCTATTGATGGATTACACCCATCGTCCCGGCGATGTAGCCGACCCTTGGTACACAGGTGATTTTGAAGCCACTTGGGTGGATGTTTTGGAGGGATGCAAAGGACTTTTATCCTATCTGAAGAAGTAATAAAACCGCATCAGTTTTCCTGACTTTTGAGAATTTTGCGAATAAGATTTGAGAATTTTGTAATACACTTTTGAGAATTTTGTAACGAAGAATTGAGAATTTTGTTAAATTTATTCATTGAATATCAAATAATTATGATATTCTTTGCGCAAAACAGCTGTTCCAACTTAAGCAAGCTTTTGTCATCGGTAGCGGTGGTATCCCAGTGGAAGACTTCTTGACTGGAGACTTGGAGCGATTGCTGTAGGCAGTGCCAGTTGTCTTTCTGTCTTTTTCCCATCCACTTCATCCATTTTCAAGCCGAATTATCCATTTTGGACGCGGTAATTCTTGAATTGACAGGCTGCAAAAATGATAAAATCGCAACACAGCAGCTTGAAAAGGTGCAAAATGCGACAGGAAAACTCCTTGAAAAGGTGCAAAAAGTATAGAAAAAATTGCTTGAAAAGGTGCAAAAGTTATATCTTTGCAGCCGTTATGAGACGAAAAATTTACGATAAGCTATTGAAATGGAAGGCGGAAGACCAAGGCCGTGTGGCCATTCTGCTTGACGGTGCACGGCGTGTTGGAAAGAGTTATATCGCCCGTGAGTTTGCCAAAGAGTATAAATCGGCCATTTTTGTGGATTTCAGCGACATGTCGCAGCCATTGCGCCACATCTTCGACAACTATCTGCATGACCGCGAAGAGTTGTTTCTTCAGCTCCAGTTGCACTTTCATGTGACCTTGCATGAGCGCAACTCCTTGATTGTGTTCGATGAGGTTCAAGAGTATCCGCAGGCGCGGGCGGCCATCAAGCATTTGGTGGCCGACGGGCGTTATGATTACATCGAGACTGGCTCGTTGGTTTCCATCAACAAGAATGTCAAGGACATACTGATTCCATCGGAAGAGAGGCGCATCAAGATGTATCCTATGGATTTCGAGGAATTTCTTTGGGCTTTGGGCGACGAGATGATGATGCCTTTCATCAAAAACTGCTTTGAAAAGAAACGGCCACTTGGCCCCGTCCATGCCAAGGCGATGGATTATTTCCGCAAATACTTGCTGATTGGCGGAATGCCTCAAGTGGTGAAGAACTTTGTCGAACATCGCGATTTCCGCAAGGTCGACAGGGAAAAACGCATGATCCTCGACCTGTATCGTCAGGACATCGAAAAACATGCTGACCGCCTTGAAAAGAAGGTGAAAAGCATTTTCGACACCATCCCTGCTGAACTTCAGCGCCATGAAAAGAAGTTCCGCTTGGCGGATTTGGAAAAGAACGCCAAGTTTCGCAGCTACGAGTCAAGTTTCGTTTGGCTCGACGAGGCTCGTGTGGTAAACCTTTGCTTTGCCGCCACCGAGCCAAATGTGGGTTTGGGCCTGAAACTGGACAATATGCGGGTAAAGTGTTATTTTGCCGACACTGGACTGTTGGTTTCACATGCTTTTGACGAAAACGAGTTGATGGACAATAACTTATACCAAAAACTTTTGTTGGACAAATTAGAGATTAATAAAGGTATGCTGGTGGAGAACATCGTGGCGCAGATGTTGGCAGCGGCGGGACACAAACTATATTTCTACAGCAACGCTTCTCGTGATGATGCCGAGGAAAGAATGGAAATTGATTTCTTGGTCAGGAAGCTGCAAATCACCTCACGGCACAACATCTCTCCCATCGAAGTGAAGTCGGGAGCAGGCTACAGCCTTTCCTCGCTGACGAAGTGCATCAACAAGTACGGTCCCTATCTCTCAACGCCATACGTCTTACATTCAGCCGATTACAAGGAGGAAGGCCGTATCACCTACCTGCCGCTGTATATGACGCCGTTGTTGTAGCTTCCCTTCGATTTTTCAGCCATTTTCCCATCCACTTCATCCATTTCCATTCCAAATTATCCATTTTGGATACAGTTTCTGCATCCGATTTGGATTATTAAAATATTGATTATCAAATAATTAATTTGTTTGTATTGGAAATGTTTGTATTTTTGCTGCGATAAAACAAACAAATATTAAATCAAACTAATTGCAAGATGAAAAGATTTCTGTATGCAGTGATGCTCCTGCTTGGTTTGGGCATGATGGCTGTCTCGTGTTCAGTTTCTCCAGAGAAACAAGCGATAAAAGATGCCAAAGCCATGAATAAGGCCATGGAAAAAAATGATGTAGATGCTATGACTAAAGCCGAAAAAATAATGGAAAAGCATCTTCAGAAATACGATTATAAAGACAAATCTACATACTGGGACACTTATAAAAACAACCTAAAATAACAGCGACTATGGAAGACAATAACAACATTCAGGAACAAAATGAAAATGGAAGGCCTGGCGGTTTTCTTCGGTTTTTATTAATATTAGCATGTTGTGCTGCATGGATTCCAGCAATTTCTATCCCTTGGAACAAAACAATTTGGGTTGATGACTGGCATTTTTATGAAGAATCTTCGGGGTTTTTCCTTAGGGCGCTGAAAGTGATTCTTATTGCCATTTCCGCAATCACTTGGCTCATATTACTTTA
The DNA here is from genome assembly GCA_902799345.1 of uncultured Bacteroidia bacterium. Lineage (GTDB taxonomy): Bacteria > Bacteroidota > Bacteroidia > Bacteroidales > F082 > Limimorpha. The sequence goes on from CADBZW010000008.1 coordinate 31,092, forward strand.
TATTAAATACAGGCAGATAACGGACAACGATGGTCAAGACGAATAGTTTTGAAAAAGGAATTACTAACAGAAAAACTTAAAGAAAAATGGAAACAACATTGACACTCATTTCCACCATTGCAACTGCTATATCAACGGTTGTTGCGGCTGTAGCATTATTGCTCGCTTTACGTAAGTACCACGAAAGAGTAAAAGCAGAACATGCAGACCGAATGTTTGATTTGCTAATGAGGATTCGGAAAGACAGCGACACAGTCGAGTTCTTTAGAAAGATCGATTTCTCCGAAGGCGATTGGTATGGGGATAGCTTCACTAACAGCGAGTTTGAAAAAACCGTTGACAATGCCCTGCTCCAATTTGAGCACATCATGTATCTGAAAGAACAGGAGCTTCTGACCGAGGACGAGTTTTCAAATTATCAGTATGAAATTGATAAGATTGTGGACAACAAAGATGTACAAAAATACTTCTTCAACCTATATCACTATTGTGACAGGGTTAAACTACCATTCAAGTTCGAAAAGTTGATGAAATATGGCATAGAGAAGCATTATATTGACAAAGACATATATAATAAAGAGTCCAAAAACTATGGCGAAAAGCAATTAAACTTTTAAACATAATACTATGAATACATTCAACAAAATCATTATGGCCATCGCATTGATGGCGAGTTTTGTGTCTTGCTCAAACGGGCAGGCACCAAAAGTAAAAGAAACAGTTGAAGACGGACAAAAAGCCATCAAAGCAACCTTTGATGATGGAATGGAAATGACATTCCAGGTTTCAAATGATGCCACTGGAGAAGTGAAAGTTCAAAACTGCCGTCCAACATCTGAACACGTGATTATACCTAGTCAAATCACGTCAAAGGGAGTTGCTTATAAAACAACAAGTATTGGAAGAGGGGCTTTCGAAGATTGCACGAGTTTGACCTCCATCACCATCCCAAATAGCGTGACGAGCATTGGAGAATATGCTTTCCATAATTGTACAAGTTTGACTTCCATCATCATTCCAAACAGTGTGACGAGCATATATTGGAGTGTTTTTTCTGGCTGCAGCAGATTGACAAAAATTGTAGTAGCAGAGGAAAATAAAAATTACGATAGCAGAGACAATTGTAATGCCATCATTGAAACGGCCTCTAATAAATTGATTGTGGGTTGTAGCAATACAAAAATTCCAAACAGCGTGATAAGCATTGGAACCGGTGCTTTTGCGGGTGGTTGCGAAAGTTTGGTATCCATTGTAATTCCCAACAGCGTGACGAGCATTGGGGCTGGTGCTTTCTCTGATTGCAAAAGCTTGACCTCCATTACCATTCCAAACAGTGTGACGAGCATTGGAGAATATGCATTTTCCAGTACGGCTTTGACTTCCATCACCATTCCCAATAGTGTAACGAGTATTGGAAACGGTGCTTTCTGGTTATGCAACAATTTAACTTTTGTAAACATTCAAAACACGAAACTGAGTTCTTCTCTTGACTATAATTCGGTTTTCAAAGACTGTAAAAAGCTCAAACCTTCCAATGTGAAGTATGGCTTTTAATCTTAAATAAGAAGCGGCCATTTATTTGCATATCTTATTATTATCCAGCGAGACCCTGTAAAAACATGGATTTCGCTGGATTTTGGCAAACCAACGAAAAGCTATGAGACAGTATACAAACATCTATGGATTTAAAAAACTTAATCATGAAAAAACTTAATATCACTCTAGTTATTATACTAGGACTATGCTTAGCAGTTTCCTGTAATAACCAAAGTAAACCACAACAAACATCTCAAACAGAGACAACTAATCAACAGGAGGACGAAGTTTATTTGGACGATGTCGATGAATACGATGATGAAGTTCCTGAAGTTGACCCCAATGGCTATAAATGGATTGAAGGAGTATGGGCGGCATCCGATGATTATGGTAATTTTGCAAGGTTGATAATCACCGATCAATACATGCAGATGGTTAATAGCAACAGGAATGATTTGTCTGACAAGGTAGAGGATCAACCTAAACAAGAATATTCTATTGAGATACGAAATAATTATATTCTTGGCAAGGATATTCTATGTATGAATGATTTTGTTGGTGTTGATGTTGCAAATCATTGCCCATATGTTATTTTAGGTGAGTATTCCATTCTACCTTTGGATAAAATCGAAGGAGAAACTATAGAATCCGCTATTGCAAAAGCAAATCAGCCAGATGCCAAAGGAATACATGGAATAACAGATTCTCCATCATATACTTGGGCGGACGAGAACCTCTACGGATGCGTACAATCATACATTGAAAAAGTGGAAAAAGAAACCCATGGAGGCTCTGGCTATTGTGTGACGAAAAAGTTTGACGAAACTGGAAATATTGTTTATTATCGATCAGATGCAAATTGGATTTTAGGTTATGGTATATATCCCAAAGGAGAGGAATTGCCTATTGGAGATAAAATAAATTTTCGGGGATCTCAAACACAAACACCAGAAGGCTCTCCAAACGATTTCATATTAGATCATAATCTATTAAATCCCGCACAAATCAAAATCGAAAAAAGAAAAGCAAAAAGTGGTTCAACAAGACTTCTGGATAATGTTGAAAGAACATATAAGTATGATGCTCTTGGAAAAATTACAGCACTTTATGAAAACAACCAACTACTTTATGAATTTGAATACGACACTTATGATCGTCTCGCTAAAATATTGGAAAATGGGAAGCCGTGTGTAAAAATTTCTTGGGGTTATAACTATGATCCACAACACGCGAATTACAGCATCAAATTTTATTCTCCCGAAGGGTATGATGCAGGCGAATATAAATATGTATGGAAATCAAATGATGTATTGGCGAGCATATGGAACGATGGTGAAAAGGAGTTGTATTATTATCCTGAGTTTACATTTTATGATTTTCCAAAAGTAAAAATGGTGACAACAGGTATAGCAGATAAGTATAAAACTTGCTATTTTTACGACGAGAAAGGACATCTTTCGCACATGGTCACTTCAACTAACAAGAAAATCAACGCTAATTTATACGGAACAACAGACCTTTATTATAAAGGTGTTTGCAAATCATACACATATGATGACAAAGGGAATGTCTGTTCGGCAAATACTGCGGACATTTATTGGCCATGGTCTCACAGGGATTACGATGAGTTTATCAACTATATTTTTACTTACAACTTCAACCAACTTCCTACACCCAAAGAGGAAACAATATGGCGATATGTTTATGACGACCATGGGAATTGGACAAAGAGAGAACGCTATGAAGTGATTCATGGAGATATTGATATTGAGAATTTAAAAGATATAACCATAAGAGAATACATATATTATTAATACAACACTAATATGAAAATCAAAAAATTATATAGAATATTAATGGGATGGGGATTTATCATCCTAACCCTAATGGGCCCTTTAAAAGCATCTGCTCAAGCCCATTTCGGTTTTCCACTTACCGCTCAACAAATTGAGTATGATGAAGGCGATCAATTTTATGTAACTTTTGGATATGACTTTAATTGGTCCAGTATGGTAATCAATAGTCTCCAACATGTTGGCCCAACAAAACAGATAAAAGTCACTCAATATGTTGAGTGTTCGATTTTTGACGAGCTTCAAATGAAAGAAACAGACGCGTGGAAATTCGTTTATAATAATAAGAATCATTATTGGAAAAGAGTTTACCTAAACGAAAATGTCAGACGTCATTCCATCCTATCAGAAACACCTTCTAAAATAACTAGATCAAAAAACGATAGTCCAGTTATAGGTGCAGAAACAAAAAACGAGATTGAATTTAATAACACAAAGATCACTTATACTAGAGATCAGGAAAAAAGAGTGATTTCAGCAACAGTTAAAAACTATAACAACACTGCATCAATAACCAAATTCGAATACCTTGCCAATTCAGACTATATTTCTTCCATCAAAGAATATAACGGAGAAGGAAATCTCAAGTATGAAGTTAATTACGAATACATCAACATTGATGGAAATCCGTATCTGAAAAAGGCTTCACACAAAATTCCAACACGTTATCCAAACGGAACGACAGAATATGAATATACGGAATATTCTTTCCGTTACGGGAAGGAGTTAAATGATTATTATTCTGGTAAGGCTTATGATATTGTTAGTGTAAAAAAATATTGGTTTGATCAAAACCAACCAGGCGGTAAGGAAAGAACAGATGAGTTTACGGTGAGCATTGATAGATATGATAACGGAGACATCAAAACAGTACGGTGTCCTAGCAATCCTCAACCCAGTTATAAAGGTGCTAGAATGGAGTGGACCTTTTTGGAATATGACAGCCACCACAATTGGACAAATATGATAGTCGAAGACAAACGAGAACCCGGTAAGATGATGTATCCAAAAACGCAATTAATTAGAGAGATTACTTATGATCAAGGATCACAAACTCATTCTGCTTCAACATCAAATCCTTCTCCGAAAGTTGACAACATCAAAGGGACTTCCAATATCAAGAATGGAAATCGGTTTGTTGTCATTGACGGTTCACAACTTCGTTTGCGTCTTGGCCCCTCAACGAGTTCTGAAACTTTTAAATGGACTGATGGCACAAACCGTCATCCCAATGTTGGCGACAAGTTCAAATACCTTGGCGAGTCGAGCGATTTCTACAAGATTGATTTTAATGGTAATGAAGTTTGGGTTTCAAAACAATATACACATTTGGAATAAATAGTTTTTCCCGAACGGACGTTGCCTTATTTTCCCGTCAGAACCCAGCGAAATCCCGAAAAAAAGACAGATTTCGCTGGGTTTTGACATAAAAACTATCCTTTTTATCGGATATCGACACAAAATCCATATCCATTTTGGATATTTTCCGTATTTTTGAAGCCTAAATCTTAAAAGTCAAAAACGGAAAAGAAATAAACCATCGAAATAAAAATTGAGCTTTTGCTCTTGTTCCTTCATCGAAAATCTGGAAAATTTATCACGTAGGAATAAGTTTGGCAAAGGTTCATGCTATTAGCGTGAACTGCCATTACTTATGACGTGAGCGGCTTTCCAGAGCCTTCGATGACATGAGGAAATGCGTTTCACGCTTTTTCATTGCCCATAGGGAAAAGAGCCAAAGCCAAGCAACAAGCAGGCAATGGAACACAACTGCAACATCCACATCGGGCAACTTATCCGTGAGCAACTCAAGGCTGACCAACGCGGCGCAAGTTGGCTGGCACGCGAGATTGGCTGCTCGCGCAACCATATTTACAAGGTGTTCCGCAAGTCTTCGTTGGAAGGCGAACTGCTGCTCCGCATTTCCTTGGCCATGAATTTCAACTTTTTCCAATACTACACGGCGGAGTTTATCGAAGGGATGAAGCAAAGGATAGGAGGATAATAAAGCCGTAATTGAAATCGACCATTTAGGTCATTCCGCCGTCAGACCTCCTATAGATTCCCACCCTCGCACCTGCCTCTACAGGAATGACATAGAAGGTCTGACGACTAGAAATCCATAGGTGGTCGTTTTTTATCAAGGTACTGCCAGTTCTTTCTCCAACTTTTTCTTCAGTTTCCTGTAATCCTTCAAATAATAATCAATGACCTCCTGAGCAGCTTTTTCGTAATAAGGTTTGACGGTTTTGGAAAGACCCATCGTGTTGATTTTCTCTTTGATGATGCCTTGACTAACGCTGATGCCTTTGTCAATATAGAATTTTGATGTTTCCAAATGCACTTCTTTAGGTAGGTTGGGCTGATTTTCAAACATGTTGTCAATCATCATATACCAATAACTGAAAGTGGGTGCCAAGGCGTTTTGCAACTCCTCCTTGAAAAGCATCAGCGAGTCTTCGAGGGTAAGTTCAGGCTTCGGCTCGGGCATGAAGACCGTATCAACTTGCATGATAATTATAGTATCGTGCGGCACGGAAACGGTTCCGCCTTGCCGGATTGTTGTTGGCAGCGTCCAACATAGCAGTCCTACAAAGAGTGCAGCTAATACAAGTAACGGCCAACGTTTGGGGCGAAGTGCCTTCTTCAAGGCATCTATGCTTTGGAAACGTTCTTGAGGGTTTTCTTTCAGGCAGCGTTTGACCACCAAATCCTTGGCCAGATGGAAACGCTGCATGATTTTGCCCAAAGCGTAAATGTCGGTGGCAGGCGATATTTGTTCCATCTTGTTGGCCAACTGCTCGGGAGCGCAGTAGTCGCGGCTGAAACCGGCATCGTGCAGGTAGCCGTCGGTCCAAGCGAAACCCAAATCAACGAGTTTCACATGATGCCCGTTGTTGGTAATCAAGATGTTACTTGGCTTCAAATCTAAGTGCAACATGTGCTTACCGTGAAGATAAGCCAAAGCATCCAGCAACTCGTTAAGGAGGCGTCGACGGTTTGTATTGTTTTTGAGGAAGTCAGGATGCGTGGCGACAAACTCATCCAAACTCTCGCCATCCAAGTAGTCCATCTTGATGAAAGGCCCTTTCTCGTCCTCGCCAAAGTCGAAATAGCGCACTATATTGGGGTGTTCCAACTCAATGCCCAACTCAAACTCTTTTCGGAAGAGATTCATATAGTCCTCCGATTGTCGCCAAGTGGCTTTTGGGCGCTTGATGCAATAGGCACGGTTGCCGATGATGCACTTGTAGCAGTCGGCAGTGCCTCCGCTACCCAACAGCATTTCAGCACTGTCAGCCAAGGATTGGGTGGTAAATTCGGAATCTTCGGTCATGGCTTAGTCGTAAATGCTTAAATGGGTGATGCCATTTTTCTTTCCCGCTATATAATTCAGTTCCAGCCCTTTGTCATCGCACACCACCACTCCGTTTCTGACGATGTGGGTTACTTCCAAAGGATAATCGAGACGGAAATGATGAACGGTAATCTCGTCACCGAAAATGAGCCGTCCATTGCGGCTTTTCGTAACGCAAAAACGGTTTTCGCCAATGCAAAGCAGCGTGATTTCGCGGTCGGGCAGCCATTGTACATCAACAAATGAGCCTTCCCTGATTTCATCGGCACAGACGGATTTCTCCACCCAGTCGCTGTCGGAAGGTTGCAAGCCCACCAACATTTCCCAGGAAGTTTGGCCCAGATAGTGCGCGATAGCATCGAGTGTAGTCTTGCGAGGCTCAATCGGGGTCTTGGCATAACCCATCAACCGCTTCAGTGTGTTCACACCCAGACGGTCGCTGGCCAGAAACGACTCTGAAAGCACCTCAAAATCCTTGGCGTTCGCAAAGTCTAATCCTGACTTCTGCTTAATTTGTTCGATGACGGATAAAGGTAACATAGTGACGGCAAAGATAGGATTTTTGCGGTTGCAAATGGATGAAATGGATGGATTTGGACTAATTATGCCGCATTATTTTTGCGCCATCATGAACGAAAAGGAAAACATCCACATCGGGCACCTCATCCAAGCACAATTAAAGGCCGATAAGCGCAGCGTGGGCTGGCTTTCACGTGAGATTGGCTGCACCCGTAACCATGTCTACAAAATCTTCAACAAACCCTCCCTCGACAGTGACTTGATTTTCCGTATTTCCAAAGCCATGAATTTCAACTTCTTCCAATACTACACGATGGCTTTCCTTGAAAATATGAAATCGCGGATGGGAGAAGAATAACTTGAGACACGATAATTCGGTAGAGACGCGATAAATCGGCGTCTCTACAGGGTGGTGGCAAACGGTTCCATCACCCGCTCAAAAATGCCATTCATATACGCCAATGCCATGCCATAATTACTAATCGGGATGCCTTGGCTGACAAACAGGTTGGTGCGGTTGAGCAGTTGCTTGCGTGTGCTCATACAGCCACCGCATTGGATGGCCATGGCGTATTTTTCGGGATGCTCGATGGGCGACAGGCCCGCCACATATTCAAAATGAATGTCTTTCCCTGTGTATTTCAGGATCATGCGGGGCAGCTTCACGCGGCCGATGTCCACACAGGTGCTATGATGGGTGCACGACTCTAGCAGCAATACCGTGTCGCCGTCTTTCAGTTGTGAGAGATGCGGCGTCCCTTTCACGTAGTTGTCGAAGTCGCCACGCAAACGCGCCATGACGATGCTGAAGCTGGTCAAAGGAATGTCGGCAGGGACAATTTTACTTACAAAACCAAACACTTGGCTGTCGGTGACAATCAAAGCGGGCTTGGGCATGGTGTCGAGATATTGCTGCAAGTGCGTCTCTTTCAGCACCACACAGATGCATTCGTTGTCGAGCACATCGCGGATGGCCATCACTTGCGGCAGAATCAACCGGCCTTCGGGGGCTTCCGAGTCGACCGGGCATACCAAAACCACCACCTCGTTCGGCTGAATGATGCCACCCAACAGCGACACCTTTTGATAGGCGCTCTCAGGAATGGCTTTTTTCAAGGCTTCGACCAACGGAGCGATGTCGTCATTTCTTGACACGCTGAAATCCAACACGGTAGCGCCCGTTTGCTGCTCCATCACCGCCTTCACGACGGCAAGCAGCGGCTCTTCGTCGGCCTTGTTGTGGACGATGAAAAACGGCACCGCCAATTCTTTCATTCGGGCAATCAGCTGCTTCTCAGGCTCGGCGAAGTTGTTTCCCGTGACGACGAGGATGGCGCAATCAATTTCTTCCAGCACCTTCATCGTCTTCTCCACTCGCTGCTGTCCCAACGCGCCCACATCATCGGTGCCGGCCGTATCGATGAGCACACAAGGCCCAATGCCGAAAATCTCCATGCTTTTCTTGACCGGGTCGGTGGTGGTACCCGCCGTGTCGCTCACGATGGCGATGTTTTGTCCCGTCAATAGGTTGATGAGGCTGCTTTTGCCGCAATTTCTGCGACCGAAAATGCCGATATGAGGCTTCAAATCCTTTGCCATTTACCTTTGTTTTTCAATTTTGACGCAAAAATAGTAGTAAATTGTTTATTGTTGAACTGTTTAATCGTTTAAATCTTTGATTCGACGTAGTCAATTGTTGTTCGACTATGACTGATGACCATGACTATGACCGTCTCAATCTCGGAAAAACCGGTCATGGTCATAGTCAATGGTCATGGTTTTTTGATTTTTTAATTTACTATAAACCAATAATATATCCGACAGCAAACGACTACAGTCGACTACAAACGTTTAATCAACGGCTTAGTCTTGACAAGTGTTGTTACTTTGCATCGTCAAACCGATGGTTCGACAAGCTCACCAACTGGTTAACGACACAACTAAAACAACTTATTTAATTAATTACTAAACACACACAACCATGAGTACAATGAGAAATTCGGTCATGCTGATTGGCCGCCCGGGTGCAGAACCTGAAACGAGAACCTTCAACGACAACCGCGTCGTCACGCGCTTCAACCTCGCCGTGAACGAGACGCGTCGCAACGCCAACCACGAACAGGTGAAAGACACGCAGTGGTTCACCGTGGTGGCATGGGACAAGACGGCAGAGCGCGTCGCGCTGGCCGTGAAGAAAGGCAAGCGCATCGCCATCGACGGCGCCTTGCGCAACAACGAATGGACCGACAAGAACGGCCAACGCCACACGTCGACCGAGATCCACCTGAACAACTTCATCCTCCTCGATTGGGGCAAAGAGCAAAACAGCTAAACATCTGACACGAGACTGCGGGACGAAGAATCCTCGAAGTCACGGAGTCTCGAAGTCCCGAAGTCCCGAAGTCAAAAAATCAACTATTATTCACCAATAAACAAACAAAACTATGAGTACAATGAGAAATTCGGTCATGCTGATTGGCCGCCCGGGTGCAGAACCTGAAATCAAGACCTTCAACAACAACAAGAAAGCCCGTTTCAGTCTTGCCGTAACGGAAAACAAGAAGAACGCCAACGGAGAATGGGTCAACGACACCCAGTGGTTTCCCATCATCGCCTGGGGTGCTGTCGCCGACCGCGTCGAGAAGAACGTGAAGAAAGGCAAGCGCATCGCCATCGACGGCAGCCTCAAAAACAACGAATGGACCGACGATAAAGGCCAGCGCCATTCCGTCACCGAGGTCTGGGTGAACGACTTGTTCCTGATTGATTTTGAAAAGGAATGATTCTTTTCAATGAATGCGAAAAAGGGGCGGCCTTTCGGTCGCCCCTTTTTGTTTATCCAGTCACCATGAAAACGCGCGGGTCTTTCCACTTGGAATGGCGTAGCATCTCATTGGTGAAGTGCGTGCGGCTGCCCACCTGATCCAACAGTTCCTTCGCCTTGTCGAACTGACGCAGCTCACGATAGATCTCAGGCAACTCAAGGTCGATTTGTTCCTCAGGATGTTTCTCGAGCAAAGCCAATAGGCGTTGTAAGTTGTCGGTGAAGTCCTTGTGATTTTTGAGGAACAGCTTCTCCCCTTCCAAAATCATCTTTCTGTTGCAATGCCACACGCCGAAGCTCATGAAGCCGTTGAGCAGATACTTCAACCTCACATGCTGATGGTTGCGGTGCAGGTCGTTGTAAGCCCACCACAAGAAACGACGCAGATAGATCTCCTTCTTCGGCTCATAATGGCTTTTCTTCAGGAAGGTCTTGTAATGGTTGACCAAAGCCATCTTCCCCTTGTTGTCGGAGAAACTGATGCCAAAGAAACGCCAGGTGTTCCACGAATAGACATCTGCATCAGGCTTTTCGTAGGTGATAAACGGCTCGACGGGATTCTCCACCCAGAAAATATGGCCGCACGAAGGGCACATGATCATCTTCTGTGGCGTGGTGATGAGGTTGTCGTTCAGCACCTTGCCGTCCGAATACAAGATAGCCTCATTGACCAGCTCGGCCTTCAGGTTGCGACCTTCGAGCCAGGCTTGGCAATGCGGACATTGGAAATAAAACGAGTCGTATTTCAGCATTTTGTTCTTGTATTACGGGCCTCAAAAGTAGAAAAAAAACTTCATTCCGTGAAAACGGAATTATTTTCTGCCAAAATCGGCGGGAATTTCACCCCAGATTTCCGTCTTCCACTTTAAAACGGGCACCTCAATGGCGTTTTCGTTGAGCCATTTCTCAGCACGAGCGATGAGCTCAAAGAGGTATTCATTCTTGGCATTAGGCTGCAACTTGGTCTTGCATTTCTTCTGCCTGACCCAAAGCTGTGCATTGACGGAGTCACTGTAAATCGGATATTGGACGCGTTTCTGTTTCATCCATGCCAAGGCATGCACGATGGCAAGAAACTCACCGATGTTGTTCGTGCCGTTCTCAAAGACAGGACTCTTGAACAGCTGCACCGTCGTGGCAGGCTGTGTGCCGAAATCCACGAACAGACCTTGATACTCCATCTTGCCGGGATTGCCCGAGCAGGCGGCATCCACGGCGACGGCAGGGCTGACGGGCTGCTCCTTTGCCTTCGAGAGGTCGACAACGGGCGCACTTACTTCCTTGCCCCAATAGTTATCAGGGCCCTCCTTGAAAGCGGTTTCGGCGCTTGTACGGTCAGGGAAGCCCTTGTATTTGGCACCTTTCACACCTTCGATTTCCTTCTTGCAAACCTCCCAGCGGTCGTAAATGCCGGGATGGCCACCTTGCCAGACTACGTAAAACTTATTTTTCGACATGGGCGCAAAAGTAAATATTTTTGTTTTTACCACAATGCCATACAACTAGAATTGAAAAAAAAGTATTTTTGCAGCCTTAAAAACCAAATAGTGTTTGCAAAAACCTAAACAATGAAAGCTTTACGTTACTTCTCACTCCTACTCTTTGCCGTTCTATTCGGCAACATCCAAGCACAGAGCCAGCAATCTTTGGCCGACCTCATGCATCAGAGAGGCGAGTATTATTTTAGCCTCAACGTGCAAGAACCTTCCGAAATCCAGACCATCAACACCATCTGTTCCATCGACGCCACCGACGGCAGCACCGTTGTATGTTATGCCAATCCAACCCAATACGACAACCTGTTGGCCGCCGGCTATCGCCCCTATCTGATGACCCCGCCTTCGCTGCGCAACGAGGCCAAGATGTACGACCCACAACGCGGAATGTACGACTGGGACAGCTATCTGACCTACACGCAATATGTCAGCATGATGGAAGGCTTCCCTGCAACGGCAGTCAGCGGCAGGACCTGCACCCTGCTTGACTTGGGCACGCTTTCGACCAGCAACCACCGCAAGATTTTAGGCGTTCGCATCAATAACGGACAACCCGATGGCAAGCCGAGGTTCCTTTACACCTCTACCATGCACGGCGATGAGGTGACGGGCATGATACTGATGCTCCGCCTCATCGAAGAGTTGTGTACCAGCACCGACGCGCGCATCGTCGACCTCGTCAACAGCCTCGACATCTTCATCTTCCCCTGCACCAACCCCGATGGCACCTACTACGGCGGCAACAACACCGTCACCGGTGCCCGACGCGCCAACGGCAACAACATCGACCTCAACCGTCACTTCCCCGACTTCGACGACGGGCCGCATCCCGACGGAGCATCTTATTATCAGGATGAAGCCCAATGGATGATGGATCTTGCCCAGCAATATCTGTTCACCATGGGTGCCAACTACCACGGCGGTGCCGAAGTGGTCAACTATCCTTGGGACACCTACCAACCCGTGCATCCTGACGACGCCTGGTGGCGCCTGGTCAGCACGGAATACGTCACCAACGCCCGTGCTGTTCATTCCTCATATATGACCGACACCTACAGCAGCGGCATCACCAACGGCTATGCCTGGTACACCATCAACGGCAGCCGTCAGGACTATATGAACTACTACGGCCAATGCCGCGAGCTGACCTTGGAATGTTCCTCTTCGAAGACCCCCAGTGCCTCGCAGCTGCCCAACTTCTGGAACTATAACCACAACAGCATGCTGTCCTTTATGGAGCAATCCTTGAACGGTGTCCACGGCGTGGTGAAAGATGCCAACACCCAGCAACCCATCGAAGGCGTCACCGTCACGGTGCAAAACCACGACGCCCTAGGCTCATGGGTGACCTCACATAACGTCGGCGACTTTCACCGTCCCATCAAAGGCGGCAGCTATTCCTTCAAGTTCACCAAAGCAGGCTACTGCTCCGAGACCGTCAACGTGACGGTGGCAGACAACGCGCGCGTCGACCTCGAAGTGTTCCTTAGCCCCTCCGGCAGCTGTCCCGTTGATTGTTACGTGAGTGCGATGCCTTCCGAAGATGGAAACTACGTGATGGGCTATAGCGATGGTAGCACCCTCACCATGCCCACCAACAACAACGGTTCGGCTTCCACCGCCACAGTGAGCATCACACCCAACGAAGAAGAAGGTTTTGCCGTGGAAGAAGGTGAAATAGAGAACCAGTTCGTCCTGACTTCGACTGGCACATCCGAGCAATACTACATCTCCTATAACGGATACTACCTCACAAGAAGCAATAGCGGTTGGGGAGGCGGCAACAAGGCCATCACATGGAGCGCCAACCAAAGCAGCAACAACCGCTGGACCATCAGCGCAAGCGGCATAAGCCAGACTTCGTCAAGCAGCTGGGGAGGTGGCACCACCTATTATCTGTTCTATAGCGGAGGCTCTTTCTACACTGGCACCAGCAATAGCAACAACATCACCTTCTACCAAGAAGGCGACTGCCCAACTGGAGACAGCTATACCATCACTGTTTCGGCCAACCCAAATGAAGGCGGTACCGTCACCGGCGGTGGCACCTTTGACGAGGGGACTTCATGCACCGTCACCGCAACGGCCAGCAACAACTACACCTTCGAAAACTGGACCGAGAACGGCACTGTGGTCTCCACTACTGCCAGCTATACCTTTACCGTGAACGCTAACCGTAACCTCGTCGCCAATTTCTCCGAGACGTTGTTGCCCACCTTCACCATTACCGTGGTAGCCAGCCCAATGGAAGGTGGCACCGTCACTGGAGGCGGCACCTATCAGGAAGGAGAGAGTTGCACTGTCTCGGCCACGACCAACAGCGGATACAGCTTCAACAACTGGACCGAAAACGGCGTCGTGGTATCGTCGAATCCCAGCTACACCTTTAATGTGAATGACAACCGCTACCTCGTGGCCAACTTCACTTTCATCCCCCTGCCCATCTACAACGTCAGCGTGTCGGCCAACCCAACAGAAGGCGGCACGGTGACAGGCGGCGGCACCTATGAAGAAGGGCAGTCGTGCACCATCACGGCCACGGCCAACAACGGATACACCTTCAACAACTGGACTGAAAACGGCACCGTAGTATCCACAAATGCCAGCTATTCCTTCACCGTGAATGGTAACCACAACCTCGTGGCCCACTTCACTTTCATCCCCCTGCCCATCTACAACGTCAGCGTGTCGGCCAACCCGAACGAAGGTGGAACTATCACTGGCGGTGGCTCCTATGAAGAAGGACAGCCTTGCACTGTCACGGCCGTGGCCAACAACGGCTACACCTTCAACAACTGGACCGAAAACGGCATTGTGGTTTCATCTAACGCCAGCTACACCTTTATTGTGAATGGCAACCACAACCTTATCGCCAACTTCAGCATCAACACCTACACCGTCAGCGTGTCGGCCAACCCAACGGAAGGCGGCACCGTCACTGGTGGTGGCACCTTCACCTATGGTGAGAGCTGCACCATCACGGCCACGGTCAACGACGGCTTCTCCTTCATCAACTGGACCGAAGAGGGTAGCTTCGTCTCGTCAGATGCCTCATACACCTTCACCGTGACCGACCATCGTAATTTCGTCGCCCACTTCACCGAAAACCCATTGCCTTTCTACACCATCACCCTTTCTGCCAAGCCAGATAACGGCGGCACCGTTATTGGCGGCGGCTCTTATCAAGAAGGGCAGTCGTGCACGGTGAAAGCCTACCCAGCTACGGGCTTCATGTTTGAAAAATGGACGGAAAACGAAGTACAGGTCTCCACCGAAGCGAACTATACCTTCACCGTAGCTGGCGACCGTGACCTCGTGGCCCACTTCAGCGCCTTGACCTATGCCATCAATGCCACCGTTGACCCTGTCGTTGGCGGAACCATCGTCGGCGCAGGCAACTACGAATACGGCTCGTTAGCTTCCTTGAAGGTCGTCCCCAACGAGAACTATGTCTTCCAAAACTGGACTGAGAACGGCCAGATCGTCTCTATAGACCAAGACTACACCTTCACCGTGACGGGTGTCCGCAACCTCGTCGCCCACCTCTCGTTTATCGACGGCATCGGAGAACAACACGCTGTTGCTATTAGCCTCTACCCCAACCCCGTCAACGACAAGCTGACCATCAAGGCCACCGAAGCCATCGAACACCTCGAAGTGTTCAGCATCACCGGTGCCAAGGTGTTAGGCATGACGAGCCATAACGAAACGCTGGAAATCAACACGGCCAACCTGCCTGCCGGCATCTATGTCATCCGCATGACGACACAGAATGCCACCGAAGTCAGAAGATTTGTAAAGAAATAACACGTTATACAAAAACAATAAAAACCGACCGTCTATAGATTCCCAAAGGAATGACATAGACGGTCGGTTTTTGTTTGAATCAAGCCTATTTGATTGGATTAAAATCCCAAAGAAATATTCAATCCTTTTGCTGTATTCACCAGGTCGCTGTCGATGGTGACAAGATTGGGCTTGGAGATAGCTTCCTTAAGTGAGACTGCCACCAGGTCGGGATGATGGTAGGCCACCATCTGACCGAATTGGCCATTAAGCACCATCTCGAAGGCCTTCACTCCAAACTCGGCAGACAGAACGCGGTCGTAGGCAATCGGCACGCCACCACGCTGCAGGTGACCCAAAGTGGTCTCGCGCATGTCGTGGGTGAAGCCCGCCGCCTTCATTTCCTCGATGAAACGGCGACCGATGCCGCCCAGTTTCTTATTCTCGTATCCGACCTCGGTGCTGATTTCATACACCTGCTGGCCATCCTTGGGCCGAGCGCCTTCCGAGGCCACCACCACGGCGAAGCCACGGTCGTGGTTGAAACGGCGCTCCAGACATTCTTTGACGATGTTGATGTCGTAAGGGAACTCCGGTAGCAGGCACACTTCTGCGCCACCAGCGATAGCAGAATGCAAGGCAATCCATCCGGCATCGCGACCCATGACTTCGAGGACGAAGACGCGGTTATGCGAGGCCGCTGTGGTGACGAGCTTGTCGACGGCCTCAGTCGCAATCTGCACGGCGGTCTGGAAGCCGAAGGTGCATTCTGTTGAGGAGAGGTCGTTGTCGATGGTCTTGGGCACACCGATGATGTTCAGGCCCTTCTCATAAAGTTTCTGCGAGATACGCTGCGAGCCGTCGCCGCCGATGCTGATGACGGCGTCGATGCCCATGTATTGCAGCTTGCGGAGCATCTCGTCGCTGCGGTCCACGGTAGTCCAGGTGCCGTCGGCATTCTTGACGGGCCAGTTGAACGGGCCGCCCTTGTTGGTGGTCTCGATGATGGTGCCGCCACGGAAATGAATGCCGCGCACCGTTTCGGGCGTCAGCCTGACGACCTCGGTGGGTTCCCAAAGGATGCCATTGTAGGCTTGTATGCTACCGAGCACTTCCCAATCTTTCTCTTGGGCGGCTCTCTTGACGATGGCGCGAATCACGGCGTTGAGGCCCGGGCAATCGCCGCCACCGGTTAATACGAGTAGTCTTTTCATATCGAATCGCGTTTTCTTATTTCCAGATACTATGGATGCGGTTGGCCATTTTCCTGACGGCCTTGTCAACCGCTGCCTGGTGCGTGAAGGTCGAGGTGCTTGACACGCGGCTTGAGGCCACCACTTTGCCCGTCATGTAGTCCTCGAAGCTGACGCTGAGCACTGATTTCTGGGCCTCGGAGGTGGTGGAATACTTCACCAGCACGAGCTTTTCCTTTTGCTCCGGCGAAAGGTCTTCGAGGCGGCGGTCGCCCACCATTTGCAGGCGCGTGGCTTCCACGGCGTCGTAGATGCCCGGCTTGATTTCGATGTCGGTTGCGGCGCCTTGGCCGTTTCTCGACTGGGTCAGCGAGGCGTACTCATACTTGTTGAGGTTCACGCCTTTGGCAACCATGGTTTTGTCCGTGTTGCAGGAAGATAAAACAAGTGCTCCTAAGAGGACGATTAAATACTTTTTCAGGTTGATTTTCATGGGTTTGTTGTTTTTATTGATTTCTGTAGAGACGCGATTAATCGCGTCTCTACAATCGATTACATTTTCATTTCAAATTCAAAGCAATCTGCAGCTCGTCCAATTGCTCTTGGGCAATCGGGGCAGGGCTGCCGCTCATCACGTCGCGACCGGCATTGTTCTTCGGGAAGGCGATGAAGTCGCGGATGCTGTCGGCACCACCGAAGAGCGAGCAGAGACGGTCGAAGCCGAAGGCCAGACCAGCGTGAGGCGGAGCGCCATACTCGAAGGCACCCATCAGGAAGCCAAACTGCTCCTGGGCCTTCTCGTCGGTGAAGCCGAGCGTGTGGAACATCTTGTTCTGCAAAGTGCGGTCGTGGATACGGATGGAGCCGCCACCCACCTCTACGCCGTTCATTACGATGTCGTAGGCGTTGGCGCGGATGTCACCCCACTTCGTCGGGTCGTCAAGCAGAGCTTCGTCCTCGGGCTTGGGAGCGGTGAAAGGATGGTGCATGGCGTAGTAGCGTTGCGTCTCCTCGTCCCATTCAAGCAGCGGGAAGTCGATGACCCACAGCGGTGCGTATTCGTCGGGGTTGCGTAAGCCCAGTTGGTTGCCCATCTCCAAACGCAGGGCGTTGAGCTGCACGCGGGTCTTCATGGCCTCGCCACAGAGGATGAGCATCAAGTCGCCGGGCTTGGCACCGAACTTGTCGGCAATGACCTTCAGGTCTTCAGGCGTGTAGAACTTATCAACGGACGACTTGAACGTGCCATCGGTGTTGTATTTGATGTAGACCATGCCACCGGCACCCACCTGCGGACGCTTCACGAACTCGGTAAGTGCATCAAGTTGTTTGCGGGTGTACTCCGAGCAGCCCTCGGCGCAGATGCCCACCACGAGCTCGGCGTTGTCGAAGAGGCCGAAGCCCTTGCCTTTCACCACGTCGTTCAGCTCCACAAACTTCATCCCGAAGCGGATGTCGGGCTTGTCGGAGCCATAGTATTTCATGGCGTCGTGCCAGGTCATGCGTGGGAACTGGCCAAATTCGAGGCCTTTCATCTCCTTGAAGAGGTGCTTGGCCAAGCCTTCGAAGGTGTTCAGCACATCCTCTTGCTCCACAAACGACATCTCGCAGTCGATTTGGGTAAACTCGGGCTGACGGTCAGCACGGAGGTCTTCGTCGCGGAAACAACGCACGATTTGGAAGTAGCGGTCCATGCCAGCCACCATCAGCAGCTGCTTGTATTGCTGCGGGCTTTGCGGCAAGGCGTAGAACTCACCAGGGTTCATACGGCTCGGCACCACGAAGTCGCGGGCGCCCTCAGGCGTGCTCTTGATAAGCATCGGGGTCTCGATTTCGAGGAAGTTGAGGTTGCTCAGGTAGTTGCGCACCAACATCGCCATGCGGTGACGCAGTTCGAGGTTCTGGCGCACGGGGTTGCGGCGGATGTCCAAGTAACGGTATTTCATGCGGAGGTCATCGCCGCCATCGCTGACGTCTTCGATGGTGAAAGGCGGAGTCTTGCTGCTGTTGAGCAGTTTGAACTCACTGACTTTCAGCTCGATTTCTCCCGTCGGCATATTCGGGTTCTTCGATTCGCGCTCGATGACAGTGCCTTTGGCCTGAATCACGAATTCACGCCCGAAGGTACGGGCCTGTTCGATGAGTTTCGGGTCGCTGCTGCCATCCAAAAAGAGTTGGGTAATGCCATAACGGTCGCGGAGGTCAATCCAAACGAGAGAGCCTTTGTCGCGGGTGCGCTGCACCCAGCCGGCCAATGTCACTTCCTTGCCAGCGTCGGCAAGACGAAGTTCGCCACAGGTATGTGTTCTGTACATATTTCGAGATTTAAAGATTCAAAGATTTAAAATTTAAAGAATTAAAGATTCCTCCTAATCAATAGGCTTTGTATTTGTCGCCCGTCTTTTCAATGAGGATACGATAGTATTCGTCGCTGTATTTCGGGTGCTTACTGTTGATAGGCACATATTCCTGACCTTCAACAGGTTCTCCAGGCGTGTTGAGGTTGCCGTCGACATACTTCATGAACAGCTCGTGATAAAGTTTTTGCCATGACTTGACGAGTTTAGTGGCGGCATTGTTGGAGAACTGCGTGAGTTCCCTGATTTGGGCCTCTCTGCCCTTGATGGTGTTGACGTATTCGTCCAAAGCGGGGACTTCCTTCTCCACCCAGTTGGTTTCAAAATCACGCTGATGTTGACGGATCTCAGGGTGGATGTAGTCGTACTTGGTGTAAGCCCAGTTGCTCATCTGGTTGAAGGTCCAGAAGGCGGAGGTCTCCGACCACTCGCTCATCGAGCCGTTGCCTTCGCGGAAGCACTCGGGAATCTCGGTCATGCAGCTGTACATGGGGCAGTAGACGGTGTTGTCGGTGTCGTCGACGCCAAACCAAATGATGCCGCCGATGGGCCAATCCCATTTGCCACGGCTCTGGGCGACGAAGCTGAAGCCCGTCTGCTGGGTAGCTGTGGTGCGCTCATGGATGTAATGCACGCCGTCGACTTCCCAGTCCATGGGACGCCAGCGGTAAGGGCAGTGGAACGGGCCAGCACCCACGTCTTGCGACATGTCGAGGTCGGTGCCTTCGAGGTGGTCGCGCATGAAGTCCATCATGTCGAGCACGCTGACTTTCTTGTTGGGCAGCACCCACAAAGGCATACGGTTGGTCGGGAAATTATCGGGAGTCTGGCACATATTGGCAGTGTAAGGCTTGGCGCGCTTGATGTCGCGACCCGTGGCATAGCCCCAATAGTCTTTCATGTTGTCGGTCACCTTGTTGAACATAGCCCACACGCGCAGGTCGCAGAAGCGGGCGCCGTCGAAGGTGACGGGGTTGTAGACATCGGAGAACGAGAACTTCTCATCGGGACCGTTATAAAGCTTCATGTCCTTGGCAAACTTGATGACGTCATCGGCATAGACACAGTCAATCTTGGGGTCTTTCAGGAGCTTGTCGATGTTCTTGAAGGTGATGCTGGTCTTGCATTTTCTAGTAGCCAGCGGGAAGGTGGTAATGCGGGCCTGGTTGGCGTGACCGCTGACATAGCCGTCGGGGATGCGGCGGGCCACCCAAACGGCGCCTTTGTTGGCCTTGCCCTTGCCAATCATCTCGAGGATCCACACCTCTTCGGTGTCGCAGATGCTGAACGACTCGCCCTCGCTGACGTAGCCGTAGTTGGCCACCAACTCGCCCATGCACTTGATGGCTTCGCGGGCTGTCTTGGCGCGCTGCAGGGTGATGTAAATCAGGCTACCGTAGTCGATGATACCCTGGCCTTCCCAGAGGCATTCGAGGCCGCCGTAGGTCGTCTCGCCGATAGCCAGCTGGTATTCGTTCATGTTGCCAACCACATTATAGGTATGTGCCACTTCGGGGATTTGGCCGCGATACATGCCACCGTCCCAGTCGTAAACATCGCGCATAGTGCCTGCCGGCCAGTCGGCGGCGGGATAATGATAAAGTTCGCCATAGAGCACATGGCTGTCGGCAGCATAGCTGATCATGCAGGAGCTATCGGTAGAAGCGCCTTTGGTAATCAAGAAGTTAGTGCAGGCATTGGCCTTCCCGAAGGAAAAAACGAGGACCAAAACCAGGATTGCAGTGAATACTTTTTTCATTGGATATAGTTTTAATGATGATACTTCTATTAGAGCCTACAAAGATAGGAAATTGTTTCTTTAGGAAGTGTTGTTTTGCATAATTGTTTTTTAACTATGGCTTATGACTATGACTATGACCATTTCAACCTCGGTGAAAGTAGTCATGGTCATAGTCAATAGTCATCGTTTATGGATTTTTTAAAAACTTATGAACCAACACTATATCCGACAGCAAACGACAACAAACGACTACAGTCGACTACAAACGTTTAATCAACGGCTTAGTCTTGACAGGGTTTGCAATTTTGCAGCGGAAAACATTACAAACCTACAATCATGGAAACACCAGAATACATTGAAGGCATCCCGACAGAAAAGAAAAGAGTAAAAGAGCGTTTCGAACTCATCAAGTCGTATTATGAGAATCTTTGGAAAGACTTGCAACGAGAAACTGGCAGCAATTACATCCATAACAAATTCCTTAACGCTGATGTGTATATTGTAAAAAATGAAAGCGACAAAAAAACTGCTCGTGAGGCTTTACACAATTGGAAATCCACCTATGCTGTAAAGCATTTAAAGGAAGTCGTTGAAAACGCGAGTTCTATCGAAGGTCTACCCCTGTTTTCTTCTATCAAAGCCGGTGCCCAAAGGAAAAACGGTTACAAGAATATGATCCTTTTGTACTATCAATTTGAGAATGAGCAATTCGACTACATGAATTTCACCGCTAAACTAACCATTGGAGTAACTGCGTCACAAAAACATATTCAATATAGCGTCAATAAAGTCGAGGTGACAAAATAAAAATCTGACCAAGTTTCACAGTACCTCGCTTTCGTTTGGACCGTCCATGGTCAGATTGGTTTTCACCGCACTCTACATTACCTCTCGTCTAAACAATTGGAATGTGTACGATTTCTGCCTGCAAAAATACAACAAAAACTAAAACCCCACCACAAAAAATGAAAAATATTCCTTACTTTAGCCAATTGAATACGATTGAAAGCATGGCACAGCAAACCTTTGTCAACCAGAAACTTGAATTCGTCGAGGAGCTGGTACTCTACACCGACGCACATATCTTCCTCACGGGAAAGGCGGGCACGGGAAAGACCACTTTCTTGAAGAACCTGCCGCTCAAGACCTACAAGCGCATGGTCGTGGTGGCTCCCACGGGCGTGGCAGCTATCAATGCGGGCGGGCAGACGATCCACTCGTTTTTCCAGCTGCCTTTCGGGCCGCAACTGCCTGAAAATGCATCAGGTAAAGGCTACAATGCAAAAACGTTGGCCGCGCAATACCAAAAACTCAACAAGAAGAAAATCAACTTGATACGCAGCCTCGACCTACTCATCATCGACGAAATCAGTATGGTGCGCGCCGATGTCTTGGATGCCATCGATGCCGTGTTGCGTCGCGTGCGCCGCTCGCAGAAACCCTTTGGCGGGCTGCAGCTGCTGATGATTGGTGACGTACATCAGCTGGCGCCCGTGGCCAAGGCCAAGGAATGGGAGGTGCTGTCGCCGTATTACGACACGCCCTACTTCTTCGGCAGCCAAGTGCTGAAAAAGACCCCCTACGTCTGCGTGGAACTGGAACACATCTACCGCCAACACGACGAAGACTTTATCACCTTGTTAAACAAAGTGCGCAACAACCAGATGGATGCCGATTGTGTGCGTTTGCTCAACAGTCGTTTCAAGCCCAACTTCATCGCCCACGACAACGAAGGCTACATCACACTGACGACGCATAACTACCAAGCCGACCAAATCAACGAGACAAAACTGGCGGCTATTGAAGCAAAGCCTTTGGTTTTCAAGGCCGTGGTTCGCGGCACTTTCCCCGAAAACACCTACCCCACCAAGGAAGAACTGGTGCTGAAAGTCGGGGCGCAGGTCATGTTCGTCAAAAACGACCCCAACCCTGAAAAGGCTTTCTATAACGGCAAAATCGGGAGACTGGTCGGCTACAACGACGACGAAGGCACCGTCACCGTCGAGAGCGAGGGCGAGCGCATCGTAGTGCCCAAACTGACCTGGCAAAACATGGAGTATGCCATCAACGCCGACAACCAAGACATCGAGGAAAAGGAAATCGGCAGCTTCACCCAGATACCGCTGCGTTTGGCTTGGGCCGTCACCATTCATAAGAGCCAAGGTCTCACTTTCGACAAGGTCATCGTCGACGCGGGACAGGCCTTCGCCCACGGACAGGTGTATGTGGCCCTCAGCCGTTGCACCTCGCTCGAAGGCCTCGTGCTGAAGACGCCCATCGCCTCCCATGCCTTGGTCAACGACTTCTCCGTCAACCGGTTTGTCGACGCCCTGCCCGAGAGGGAACCCACGCAAGAGAAAGTCGACCAGCTGCGCCACGACTACGAGCTGGAGACCATGCTCGAACTCATCGATTTTGAAGGCATCTACAAAGGCTTCGGCAAGCTGATGAAGGTCATCTACGACAACGACACCCTTTTTGAACGCTCGTTGATCCAAGACCTCTCGCAGCGGCGCAACCGCATCTTTGAGGAGTTGTGCCAAATCGGAAATAAGTTTGAGAACCAGATACAAAAACTCCACTCGCAAGCCTCTTCGTGCGAACAAAACCCACTTTTGCAGGAACGCCTGATAAAAGGCGTTGCCTACTTCGACGAGCATCTGAAGGCCATGGCCACTGGACTCTTCGACCTGCCTTTCAAGACCGACAACCAAGCCGTCAACGACCAACTCACCGAGGTATTGAAGCAGATCAAAGAAGACATCTATCTGAAAAGCTGCTGCCTCGAAGCTTGCAAGAGCGGCTTCACAGTCAAGGAATACCAAAAGACCAAGTCGGTGAAGGTGATAGAGGTGGAGAAGAGCGGTAAGAAGAAGGTCGAAATCAAGTTTGAACCGAGCAAAAATGGCGGTCTTTACTCCATTTTACTGTCGTGGCGCACTGCACGAGCAGAAGCTGACGATGTGCCGGCTTCCAACATTGCGCCTATAAGAACCTTGAAAGCCATAGCCGAGACCAGACCCGTCACCCTTGCCGAATTGCGAAAAGTCGAAGGTATGGGACCAAAACGCATCAGGAACTACGGCGCTGAAATCATCGATATCGTGCTGAGGCATTTGGGGCAAGACCCTCAAAAAGCAGATATCGGGGATTTGGCAAAAGTTCCCCCAAAAAGAACCAATGGAGCCACTTACTTCCAAACTAAAGAAATGGCGGAGCAAGGCATGAGTGCCGAGGCCATCGCCAAAGCAAGAGGGTTGGCCAAGTCAACTATTTATAGTCATCTTACTTATTGGGTAGAACAAGGCTCCTTCCCTGCCTCAAGATTTGTTTCAAGCGAGAAGATGGCTGAAATCCGCGACTACTTTGAATCTACTGGCGACCCAAAAATCACCACAGCACGAGACGTTATGGGCGATGACTACCAATACTATGAGATACGCATGGTTTTGGCTGAAATGAAACGGGAAGGATACTTCAAAGAGCCATGAACATGATTCAAATATTTTTTACTATCTTTGCAATCTAAACAATATAATATAAGCCTTGAAAACCTTGAAATTATATACGGTAGGCCATTCCAATCAGTTGTTGGAAGAATTTCTTTCGTTGTTGCAGCATTACAACATCAATTGCATTGTGGATGTCAGGAGTGTGCCCGCAAGTAAGTACGCGCCACAGTTCAACGAGGAAAACCTAAAATACTTCCTGAAGTCAAATGGCATCCAATATCTGCCTTTTGGCGATGAATTTGGTGCTCGTCGTACCGACTGCATTGATGATGACGGTCAAGTAAATTTTGAGATGGCAGTCACAACACCGCTATTCCAACAAGGTACGGAAAGGCTGAGAAAAGGTTTGGAAAAAGGCTTCAACATCGCATTGATGTGCTCGGAGGCCGATCCTTTGGAATGTCATCGTTTTTCATTGATTTCCAGATACTTCCATAATCACGGAATTGAAGTCTATCACATTTTGAAAGATGCAAATTTAGCCACTCAACGCGAAATAGAAAAAAGAATGGTGGACGAATTTCTCCATTCGAGGAAATATCATCTTGCCGAAATAGACGAATTATTTGGAACCTATACTGCCGAAGAGCAATTGGCGGATGCCTACAGATTGAAAAACAAAGAAATAGGTTATAAACCTGCATTACAAATGGAAGGAAACTATTGACATGATTACACTATATACTATAGGATTTACAAAGAAAAGTGCTGAACAATTCTTCGGCTTGCTACGCGACAACGGCGTGAAGCAACTCGTCGACGTTCGTATCAACAATACCAGCCAGTTGGCTGGCTTTGCCAAAGGCAAGGATTTGGAATTTTTCACAAACGAAATTTGCCACATTCCTTACAAACATATCGTCGACTTTGCGCCCACCAAAGAGCTTCTTGACCAATGGCATAAGAATGAAGTGACCTGGACTGAGTATGTGGAAATCTACACCAAAATGCTAAATGACAGGGAAATTGTCAAGAAATATGGAGTTAAGTCGTTCCACGGTGCCTGTTTTCTCTGTAGCGAAGATACCCCCGAGCAATGCCATCGTCGCTTATTAGCTGAATACTTGCAAGAACACAGCAAAGAGAAAGTTCATATTATCCACTTAATTTGAAGACCATGGATAAGCATTTCATTTGTTTGGCCAATTCCTATAAACATGGAGGCAGATGCATTGCAGGCATTGAGGTCGTTCCACAAGCAGACGGCAGCCTTACTATTGTCCGTCATGACGATGGTCGACCGCGATGGATACGACCGGTTTCGATGTCAGTCAATGGTGAAATTCCTAACCATCTAGCCGAAAGTTTCAAGATATTTTCTTTGGTCAAACTATATGACGTTGAACCTTGTCCCGACAAGGCACATACCGAAGACGTGCATTGTTCGCGGATGGAGATTTGCTCTTTCGACCTTCTTCCCACAAAATCATTCTTAAACCAACTCCTTGACACACAACATCAAGCTGTCTTTTATTACAGGGGAAAAGCTATTCCAGCTACCATCATTGACCGACTCAATTATTCATTGATGCTGATTCTGCCAGAAAATGTCAGTGCTTATTGTGACGAAGAAAGGGAAAACTCAAAGTATCGGATGAAGTTCACCTATTTTGGCTCAAACTATGACTTCCCTATCACCGATCCTGTTTTCTTGGAGCAATTCAAGAAAAGCCCAGAAAAATACACTGATTTGAATGGGGTGTATCTGGTGCTTTCACTCGGCATGGAGTTCGAAGGTTTTCATTTTAAATTAGTGGCCACAGTAATGTTTCCATCAGATTGTCCATCCTTGTCAGATAAACCCTCTCTTATAGATAAATCCCATTGGTTCCAGGAAATTGAGCAAGAAATGCTACGACTTATCGAAAGCAAAAATGAAATTGAAGAACGCATTAATGCTCTCCGCATAAAGATCAAAGAACAGATGGAATCACATGGCGAAGAGCAAGTTAAATCACAGTATTTCACTATCAATTACACTCCTGCAAAAACCGTGACGCAATTTGATAGCAAAACTTTCCGCTTGGAAAACGCAGAGCTTTATTCCCAATATTGTCTTCCAAAGCAAAAAGAAGCTTCCATTGTAGTACGCAAAAACAAAATTGAGGAATCTTAATTGCAGTTTTTTCCAAAACAATCTTTGTCATACCATAATTATCCATATTTTTGCAGTTTAAAATGTCATCAAATAAAATTTAATCATGAAAAAAGCATTTACCCTCTTTTTCCTCGCCATTATGGCTTTGAGCCTTAACGCGCAGACCACGAAAACCATGACTTGGGACGGTGTAGAGCGCCAGTATATCGAATACGTGCCAACGTCCTATTCAGCATCTCAACCCGCAGCCGTCATGTTCTTGCTGCACGGCATGGGCGATACGATGGACAACATGTTCCAAGCCACGCAGATCCAAAACGTCGCCGAAGAACAAGGCTGGATCGTCCTTTGCCCCCAGGCCCTAGACTTCACCTATGAAATCCCTGGTCTAGGCTCGCAAGACTTCGGTGCCTGCTGGAATGTCGGCAGCACCATCGCCGTCGATTTCTCCTCTATGGGCTGGCCTCTCACTTTTGACGTCACCGTCAACGAAGACGCCGACGACGAAGGTTTCCTAATGGCCATGTTGGAAGCGACTAAGGCTGAATACAACGTCGACCAAGACAAAGTCTACTTTGTCGGCTTCTCGCTGGGCGGCTTCATGAGCCATCGCATGGCCATCCAACACGGCGATGTCATCAACAGCATCGCCGCCGTCAGCGGTGTCATCGGCAACGACCTGACCACGCTCACCCCTGCCGCCAACGTCAACGTGCTGCAAATCTTCGGCACCAGCGACGAGATGATCTCCTACGACGGCGGCATGATCTCGCTGCAACAACTCGGTCTCTACAACCTGGGCTTGCCCGTTGAAGAAACCGTGGAATACTGGCGCAGCTTCAACCAATGCGACGCCACGCCCATCGTGGAGCAATATCCCGACACCTATAACGACGGCATGACCTTTGAGATGTACCAATACCTCAACGGCAGCAACGACTCGCGCGTGGCCTTCATCAAAGTTTACAATGGCACTCACAACTGGTATTCGGGCAACAACCACGACATCGACTACAATACCGAAATCGTCAACTTCTTCAACAACACCATCGACGTGAACGACGTGGCTGAAGTCACCGACAACACGCTGGCCGTCTATCCCAACCCCGCCAACGACGTCATCAACGTGGGCGAGAAGGTCGTCTACATCTACGACCTCTGCGGCAAGCTCGTGATGCAAGGCTCTGGCAGCCTCGACGTCACTTCGCTGTCGGAAGGTATGTATTTCGTGAAATCAGGAAACGACTGCAGCAAGCTGATTATCAATAGATAAATTGGCATTACATTTACAAGCTCTAACCGAACGTATCCGAAATTATCCGACCGTTTTTCTGGTCTCTTCGGATTCGTTCGGTTAGTGTTTTTTAGTGTCCGAACTTAGGGATTCGGCAATTGGTTTTGCTGCGGCACCACGATGGCGCAAATAATATAAGCCAGCAGCCCGGGGAAGCACGCCGAAAACAAGGAAGCGCAAACCCAGAGCAAACGAACCAACGTGGGATCAATTTCAAAGTATTCGGCGATACCGCCGCACACACCGCAGAGTTTATTGTCCGTCATCGAACGATAAAGTTTCTTCTTTTCCATTTTTACTATGTTTTTTGTTCCGTCTTTCGCGGAATGAAGTTCATGGGCGCAAAAATACACAGAATTTCTTACACCGAAAGAGGGAAAACAAGTTTTTTGTGCATCAAAAAGTTTGTAATCCATTCTATCAACACATTGATTATCAGAACAAATATACTGTAAAAGTTTGTAATGGCCTTTTGGCGTGTAAAAAAGCCCAATTTTAGTTATACTTTTGCGTTTGAAAAACGAACGCATTATGAACTGCATTCCGGTCATGATTAAAAAACGCTTTTTGCTCTTACTTGGAGTGGTCCTGCTCCTTCCCGCTTGCAACACCAAAAGCAAGTCGGAAAGGATGCAAGCCGTGGTCAACGAGGTACGCGCCAAGTACAAGGCCTACGAGGACATCAGCCAGGACGACCAAATCTTTGAGGCTTACGACTTCTTCGTGAGGCAAAAGGATTATGGCAACGCCGCGCCTGCCGCGCTTTACAGCGGCTGCGTGCGCCAAGCCAAAAAGGAATACGAGTCGGCGATGAACTGCTACAAGGAAGCCGACAAGTACGGTCGGATGGTTGGCGACTCGGTGAGCGCAGCCTTCGCACAGTATTATATAGGTGACCTCCTTAACGCCAGCGGCAACGAAGCCGAAGCCATCACCAACTACAAAGCCGCGGCAGAATTGTGGGGCGACAGTCTCTCACGCAAGGCCAAATGCCTCAATGCCGTAGCCATGATGAACATTGTCATCGACGAGTATGACAGCGCCTTTGTCTATCTCGACCAAGCTTTGAATTTGGCCCAAACCGCCCAAGACAAAGTCACCGAGGCCTCGGTTTGGAACAACTATTCCGTTGCCTATCAATTGCTTGACGAATACGACACCGCCTTGGATTGCCTGAGAAAAACCCTGCCTTTGGTGGACGAAAAACGTCGTCCCATCGCCTTGCTTAACCTCGCCAAGGTGTATCTGGCTTTGGATGAACGCGACTCTTTGGAATACTACAAAACACAGATGCTCAGCGCAATAGAGGAAGTGGAATGTCAACCCGAGACACAGGCCGCCGTTTATGGTTTCCTGATAAAGGATGCGCTTGCCGTGGGTGACTATGAAAGTGCCTACCAGTTTGAAAAACAGCACGAACAGGTGGCTTTGGACATCCTTGGTGACCAAACCCAAAGCTCCGTCCTCGAGATCCAGAAAAAATACGACTTTGAGGCGCAGGCCAACCAGCACAACCGCCAGATGCTCTCGCGACAAAGGCTGATCATCGTGCTCACCATCGTCCTGATTGCGGCCTTGGTTTTAGTCACCATATTGATTCTCAACGCCCTGAAAAAGAAACGCATCGAAGCCGAAATCAACGCGAACTTGCTGGAACTGAAGAGACGCAACGCGCAACAACAGCAAGAGCAGAATGCAATGCAAGCACAATACGATGAACTACAAAAACAGAACGCGCAGCAAAGTGAACTACAAGCAGAATTTGGCGACAAACTAAAAGACGAATACCTACAGAAATGCAACATCATCCGCTGCTTCGAAGTGCTGTCGCGCGACAGAAGCAATCCAATCGCTTTCAGGGACTTGGAGAAGTCGCTCTTTGATGGCGAAGACCATTGGGCTGGCTTCGAAGCCGCTTTCGAAGGGGTACATCCAGGCTTCATCGCTTTTGTGCATAAGCAATATCCCGACCTCAGCGATATGGAATTCCGCTACTGCCTGCTCTCGCATTTCAAGCTCTCGCGGCAAGAATATGCTGACGTGCTCGGTTGCAGCGTTTACAATGTCGACAAAATCCGCGCAAGCCTCAACAATAAAATGAATACAAAGCAATAATAATATGAAAACCAAACACTTATCATTAATTACCATCTTGTTTGTCACCTTGATTACGGCTTCTTGCAGTAAGCCAGTCAATCCGAACAACCTCATTGACGACAAAGACAAAATCGACATCAAAGGCTCGCTTTCCAATGGCGACATGCGCTATCCGAACATTGAGGCGGGTTATTGGGGAAAGACTGTTTATGTGTACTTCCACGATTATATGGGTGAATGCGTCGTCAGCATCAGCAACAGACAAGACCATGTCATTTTTTGCGACACCGTAACTTCGGGTTACGACACAGGAACGCGATTCTATATGGGCGATCAACCTATGAGTCGCTACCACCTCGTCATCAGCAACGGCACCGACGAGGCCGAAGGATGGTTCAACAACTTCAAGATTGTCGCCGTTAGGCCAAAGCAGTAGATTCAAAATTCAAGATTTAAGATTTAAAGATTTAAAAATCAAATCATTATGAAAAAATCAGCCATCCTATTAAGTCTAATGGTTTTGCTTTCCATAGCGACGTTGGCTCAAAATTCAGAAAAGCCCTATTCATTAGTGGCGCATGTTGGCGGTGGAAGTGGTTCTTTCCCTTTCCTGGATGGCGATATGACTACCAGCCATCGCATTGCTGCATTGGGAATCGATGGTAAATATGATTTTGCCGAACACTGGTCGCTTTTGGTAGGTTTGGACTACCAATTTTGGTATTTCAAAGGCTATTATATTCATAGTGACCCCGATGGCGTTGAGAATCTTCCCTACACAGCGACTGGACATATCATGCGACTACCTATCCGTTTGGAGTATCATAAGCGCTGGTTTTATATGGCTTTTGGCCCTTATTTGGAAAAGGCATTCGGAGATGTTTCTGCAGGCAGCATCAAAGAGATTGCTACCCTCGGACCTACAATTGAAATAGGCGGTAGGATTCGGCTCTCTGATAATGGCAAACTTCGAATCGGACTACAAACCTCAGTGGGAACCACACTCAGCATCGGCTATCATAAAGAACTGTTTTTCGGACGAGTAGAAGCCAACGCCTTATTGCGGATTGGATATGAATATCATTTCTAACATTGCTGAAAGATTTAAAATTCAAATAATTATGAAAAGAAATATCTTGTTATTCGGACTGCTACTTGTTATAGGAGGTCTCCACGCCCAAGAAAAAGGTCAATTCGTGCTTCAAGCCGAAGCCAATGCGGGCGTGCTTTTCCACGATTTGTTGAAAGACAATCGAAAAGTTCATCCCGAAGTTGCTCTTGGAGCGGTTTTCGGCTATCAAGTCGGCAACCATTTGAGCATAGGCATTGGTGCCAATGTCCGCCAAACTTCCGATGTGGTCACTTGGTTGCCGGTGTTCGCCTCGGCCAAGTATCGCTTCAATGGCAGCAATGTCAAGCCCTTTGTGGAGGCCCGTTGCGGCTATGCCTTTTGCCTATTGGGTTTGGGCTATAAAGGCAGTAGTTATGTGTCATCGGCTTTATGCGAGGGCTTTTATGCCACCGTGGCTGGCGGTTGTTCGTTCGGACATTCCGACCTCGGCCTTGGTGTGCAGTTCATCAATATCCACACCTACGAAATGGACTATGACATCACGCCTCCGCAAAAACAAAGTCAAGGCATCAAACCCGCTGTTTTCGTCAGCTATGCATACAATTTCCACTTCGGAAAGTAAATAATTTAAATCCAAATAGTTATGAAAACCAAATTTATCATCCTCGGTTTGCTCGTCGCCTTTGCGGTGCCTGCCTTCGCGCAGCGCGACACCATCAGGAGCAACAAGAACGAGTTCAGCATCGGCTATGGCGTGATGCCGTCAAGCAGCTTCCGTTTTAAACCAGGCCAACACTATTATCCCTTGGAGGAACATGTGGGTGCCATTTATGCCACCTACACGCGCCGCCTCAACAAGGTCATCGGCATCGGAGCCACCTATTGCTTCGACCCACGCGTCTATACCTATTATGAAACGCCTCGCACCCGCGAAGGCCTAATCTGCCGCCTCGGCGAGTCGAGCCACACGCTCATGTTTCACCTCAAAATCAACTGGCTCAACACCAAGTATGTGAACCTCTACAGCAAAGTCGGGCAAGGCGTCATGGCTTGGGGCTACAACCTTAAGGAATACCAACCCGACGTGTTTGAAATCGACATGCCTTCCAACAAATTCAAAGACAGAATCGACTACGCCTACCAAATCGTTCCCATCGGAGTGGAAATCGGCACGAAGCGTTGCGCCGGCTTCATCCAGTGCGGCATCGGCATGGAAGGCATGATTAGCATCGGTTTTCGTTATGGACTAAAAGATAAGGAGTAAACGCTATGAAAAGACACTTGATATTTTGCATCGCCCTCGTGGCCGTGATGGCCTCTTGCGTGAAAGAGCCTCAAATCTACCGTCGCCTCACCGAGGAAGAAGCGGCCATCGTCCCTTATCAGATGGGGCAAAACATCCGAATGCTCAACCAAGTTGGCGATACACTCAGCTTCACCGTTGTACACGACACCACTTATGTAGCCAATAACTACGACGACTACCGTTATCACCCTTCCAGAAAAATGTCCATTGAGCCTCGTCCCTATTTCTATGCTCGTGAGGTGGTGCTTCAAAGTCCGCCCGAAGACAGCTGCCTGCTGCGTTGCATCGTGGCACCAGAGAAGGTGGTCACTGTGAGTTTCGAAAAGCTCCGCCTTTTCCAGGACAATCACGGAAACTTCTATTCTTGGCATACCATATTAGGCCGCACCCTCCCCTTGAACGACCTTTCCACCACCACATTCACGATCGGAGAAACCACCTACGAGAATGTGCATGTCGACCAAGGGTCCTATATGGCAGACACTACCAACATATCCTACGCATGGTACTATAGCGAACAGTTGGGACTGCTGGCCGCCAAACACGGCGATAACTCCTTAACGCTAATACCTTGACAGGAGGTTGGCCCAACGAAAAAGTCGGGGGAGCGAAATGCTTTTCCGACTTTTTTTGTCCATCCGGACTACTTCGTGCCTCGCAGTGACGCAAAGCGCACGAAGAACAAAGTCCTGAAAGGGAGAAAAAGAAGCTTTTTTGTGAGGCAATCAAAAAAAACATTCATTTTTTTTGATTATCAGCATTAATTCATAAATTTGCTGCGGATTCATCAAAACAAGTAAGGTTATGGAAATATCTAGGAAAAACACTCAACAAATGAAACACAGAGGCTGGATTATTTCATTATCGCTGCTTTGGATTGCTATCATTTTCTCCGGCTGTCACAAACTGCCTGGAATAGAAACAGTCCAATATGAATTGAATGATACAGTTTACATTTACACCCATAGCGGAAACGGCAATCTCCACATTCAGAACACAGGCACAGTATCATTCGAGTATTCTATCACCGCTTCGACAGAAGCCATTTCACTATCTACAAGAGAAGGGCTTTTGCTCGCTAATGATGGCATAGATATCAGCGTCACCGTTTCAAACACACACATTCTTAATGATAGCAATTTGGAGCTATATGTAGCCATTGACAACAAAATTGACACGGTTCACATTATGATGGAAAGGAAAATATTGCTGAATAAGGACATCATAGATTTGGAGTATTCAAAGGCCAATAATTCGCTCGTCTATGTAACCACCGACCGTATGCTGAACATCTATCACATCGATACCAGAATCTTTGACGAAATCCCACTTTTCTATTCTCCCCTTTGTGTGTCAATATCGCCTGAAGGCACCAAAGCCGCTGTCGGACATGACGCACATGTCAGCTATGTCGACCTTTTGACAAAAGAAGTCATTCTGACCAACGACATCACTTGCGAGGCCTACGATATCGTTTTGAGCAACCAGGGGTGGGCATACGTCACTCCCAAAAACGCTCAATGGGACCGCATCCATTGTCTCAATCTGTTAGAGCCCAACTCGATTGAGGAATTGGCGGCAGGAGGCTCCGTTTACGGCAAATCCAAAATAAAGCTACATCCTTCTGGCGACTATGTTTATGTTGTCGACGACAGCTCCGTGCTCAAATTTGATGTCAGAGCCGGTTTGGCGACATGCCTGCTAGATGCCTCGATTACCACAGGTCATGACTTCTGGTTTTCAGGAGACGGCTATA
This sequence comes from uncultured Bacteroidia bacterium, assembly GCA_902799345.1. Taxonomy (GTDB): domain Bacteria; phylum Bacteroidota; class Bacteroidia; order Bacteroidales; family F082; genus Limimorpha. Next base: position 64,890 of record CADBZW010000008.1, read on the forward strand.
GGTTATTCACAGCCTACGGAAAAGTGTTCAAAACTTCAGCAAGTCCGAGCATCGATATGACCTACAATGGCACAATTAGCTTAATTGACGCATCCCTCTATGACGGCCATTCTATCGCGTGGATTGACCATTCTCAAACCAACCACGCGCTGTACATGGTTTATAATACATACAGCCATGGTTTTGATGAACCGCCACACATTCCCTATGTTTATATACACAATTACGACAATCTGATCTATCAAAACAAAATAAAGCTGGAGCCTTATTTTATTGGTGACAGAGGAGTCACTACCCACATCGACGCCAAACCCGTATATTTATTTGCCAACGACAATGACGGCGAAATATATGTTATCACAAAAGCATACGGTCCAGCCTTGGATTCTAGTTGGGCCCTCCAAACCATAAAAACTAACTGACAATAGCCATCAATAAAACCATATATCATGAAGAGCCTTTCATTTTTTACTCATAAATTGGCAAGCATTTTGGGTATGCTTGCAGTCGTTGCCCTGTGGCTATTTCCAAGCTGCAACAAGGCCATCCAAAAGAATCCCCAAATCGTTGTTTCAGCAGAAACTCTAGTTTTTAATGGCAACGAAACCAAAGAACTGACCCTGTCTTTGGAAACCCCGAATTTCAACAACCAGGATATCTATTGTGATTACAGGATTTATGACTACCCGGAGTGGATTGAAATCAACCAACCTTGGGGCTCGATTGATGCCGAAAACCCTGTCACTCTCCGTCTGACCTCATCACTGGATAATTTCTTGTTCCCTGTCGAAAGCTCCATGACCATCTCTTCGTACTATGGTTCGGTGAAAGTGGATTTGAAAGGTATTCCTGAGAACATACAACTCTTTCATGTTTTCGATACACTATATTTCCCTGCACAATTCGACAGTCGGGAGATGCTTGTAACCAACCTGGGCAATGTCGCCATGGATTTTTCCATCATCGCCTCTTCTAACCATATCAATGTGTTGCCATCGTCAGGTACAATACCCGTGGAGGGACAATCTGAAGTCACAGTCAATATTAATAGGGATGCCTTGATCACCGAGGCCCATCCCATGTTGTATGTTACCGTCGCCGATAAGGTTGATACCGTGTTTCTTATGGTGGAAAAGAAACTCTCGTTGCCAAATGATGTGATTGATGCAGAATATGCAAAGCCGACCGACCTGTTGGTATATGTCGGTAGTGATGCCACTCTCAATATCTACCATCCTGAAGCCAGATCCATTAGCTCCATTCCACTCTCTTATGCACCCTTGTGTGTTTCGGTCTCGCCTGACGGCACCAAAGCCGTGGTAGGTCACGATGCACACGTCACCTATGTGGACCTGTTGACGGAATCGGTGCTTACCACCAACGACATTTCCTGCGATGCCGGCGATATCGTGTTGACCGACGATGCCTGGACCTATGTGTTTCCTTCCCACTACTCGGAACGTCATATCCACTGCATCAATGTCAGCACAACACACGCACCAGAGACCCTTCACACAGGCTACTCCATCTACTATGGCACCAAAGCCAAATTGCATCCTTCAGGAAAATTCATCTATGGTGCCGACAATGGCTTGTCGCCTTCCAACATCGAGAAATACGACATTCAAGGCGGTACGGCGGTTTATCTTTACGAATCTCCTTACCATGGCGACTACGGCATGGGGGGCAACCTGTGGTGCGACGAAAACGGAGAAAGGCTATTTACCAAAGTTGGAACCGTGTTCAAGACCAATGAACAGCAAAATATGGATATGGTTTACAACGGTAAAATCACGTTGGAAGGCAGCCCTCGAGGGATTCTTTGGATGGAACAACTCAATGTGAAAAACGAACTATATTTGGTGTTGGAAAACAGTAATACTTATGACGGAATAACCTATCCGCCGTATGTCTATGTGTACAACTCCGACAACCTGACCTATAAAACCAAAATCAGGATAGAAGACTTCTTTGTCGGCACAGAAGACAACCATACCATTTATGTTGCTAATCCTTACTTTGTGTTTGCCAACTCCAATGGAGAAGAGCTTTACGTTATCATTAAAGCCAATGGCTCAGGACTGTTACATGAATGGGCTATTCAAACTATCGACAGAAGATAAAACCGCTGTTAAACAACTAAAACATAGAAACAATGAGAACATTATCCATTAAGTTCAAAGGCCTCGGAAAAATGCTATTGCTCCTCGCATTGGCATCCCTTATGTTTTTTAGCTGCAGCAAGACCCCCGAGAAACCAAAACTCACTATAACATCCGACACGCTGATTTTCAAAGGCAACGAGACCCATTCGCTGTTTGTCACCACCAACAGTTCCAAGCCTCACGACTTTTACGTCGACTACCCTTACTTATGGGTGTATGCCAACCCTAGCTATGGAAAAATTGATAAAGACGAAACGGTTGAAATTAAACTCACCTCCTTTTTTGAAGACTCCTCTATCATTAAAGAAGGTCTTCTGTACGTCGTTTGCTCTTACGATGAGAAAGCAGTAACTCTTATTGGTTTGCCAGAAGGCTGCAACCTGCATGTTGTCCCCGACACTCTACTCTTCCCACTTGACATCGACAGCGTTATCATGCGCATTGGCAATTACGACAATACCGCAATGGACTACTCCATCACCGCTTCTAGCGATTTTGTTAGCTTTTCACCCGCTTCAGGCCGAGTGCCAAAGATGAAATCTACCGACATCACTGTCAGCATTGACCGCACAAGCCTGCTATCAGAACCCAACCCAAAATTGTTTGTAACGATTGGCAACAAAGTTGACACCGTACTAATCATCCCCGAAAGAAAGCTGAAGCTGCCCAATGATGTGGTGGACGCGGAGTATACCAAAGCCACTGACTTGCTGGTGTATGTGTCCTCCGATTCGAAGCTCAATATCTATCATCCCGAAAATAGAACGCTCAGCTCCGTTGCACTTTCCTACAAGCCGACCTGCGTGTCGGTTTCACCTGATGGCACCAAGGCTGCCGTAGGCCACAATAAGCATGTCACCTACGTCGATTTGACGGCCGAAACAGTGCTCACCGTAAATGAAGTTTCTTGCGATGCCTTAGATATTGTACTGACCGACAACAGTTGGACCTATGTGTTCCCGCGCCACGACCAATGGGAGCGTATCCGCTGTCTCAATGTTTCCACCGAACTTGCTTTGGAAACCTTACACACGGGCAACCATATCTATGCCGGTACCAAAGCCAAGTTACATCCCTCCGGGAAATTTATTTATGGGGCCGAGTCATCTTACGACATGGAGAAATACGACATTCAAGAAGGTACGGCACGCTATCTTTACCAAGCACCTTCCTACAGTTACAGAATTGATGGTGACTTGTGGTTTAAGGAGAACGGTGAAAGGTTGTTTACCCGATCAGGTACCGTAGTAAAAAGCAACGAGGATCAAAGCATAGACATGGTCGAAGTCGGAGAAATCGCGCTGGAAAGCTCTTACACGAGAATCGCATGGCTCGACCACCTTGAATTGAAGAACGAAGTTTACATGGTGCTTGAGGGTGGCTATGTCGAATATGATAACCAAATACCAAATCCTCCTTACATTTATGTGTATAATTCCGAGGACTTGACCTACAAGACCAAAATAAGGACAGAAGACTTCCATTTGAACACCGAATACGGGCCTATCACCCAAGCCGCCGAACCATGCTTTGTGTTTGCTCACTCCAACGGAACGCAACTCTATGTCATCACCAAGACTGATATCCCTAAAAAGGATGTCGTTTGGACCATTGAAACCATCGATAGGTAATAAACTCAAGACAATCTAATCTTTCGCAAAAACCTCAATATACTCTTTCACCTCGGGAGTAATAGGCAAATCCGCTTCGGAAACAACCGTAAAGACATAAACCAACTCCTTCTCGGCCTTGGTCTCCCGGATATATTGCCGCTTCAACTTCGGATTCACTCCTGATAGGCCCAAGGTTTCCGCCATCTTCCGCTTAAGCGTTTTCTCCGGTGTGTCGCCAAACGCCACATGCCACCAATAGCGCCCTGTGGTCTCTCCCTTGCCATTGATAACATGCAGATGCGCGACAGGGTGCAACATCTTATTCCCTTGGTGTAGCTCCACATACATGGCTCGTCCCACGATGTTGCCCCGCTCGTTGACGATGGGCAGAAACTCAATGGGATTCACCTCAGGTTCAAATCGGCGAGGGCCTTCTTCCTTGACTGTAGCGGCAACGGCTACATGTTCCTCAATCGGCTGTGCCTGCACTGTCGTCTCGGGTTGCTCTTCGATGATTCTGCGGGGCCGTTTTTCTGTTGTTGTCGACGCCTTGGCGGGCTTGTCATTAATAATCTGTGTGAGCACCATCGGCTCAAACGACACTTCCTCGACAGTTATCTTTTCCGAGCCTTTCAACTCGATGAAGTCGCCCGCCTTCTTCCCTATCAACAACTTGGCTATGGGTGAGATGAACGAGATGAGACCTTTGTTCACGTCGGCTTCATCCACACCCACAATGCGCACCACGCGACCATTGTATCGCACCCACGCGCCGAAACTCACCGTCTCCTTGTTGGACTTGGAAATGTCGACTTCCACAGCATTATTGATACGGTCAACGAGCAGCTTGATTGATGCGTCGAGGAAATTGACCATGATGTAGTTGTCGCCCGCCTTGACGCGCTCTGCCTCAAGCTGCTCCAACTCTTCTTTGAGCGCCTCAAGCCCTTCTTTCGTGACATAGTTGGGCACGCCTTCGGGCAGATATGCCCGCATCGGCACCCTCGGAATCTCTTCTTGATCGCCTTCTTTGATGAAGCCTCTACTCATGGAGTAGTATCTCTAAAAATTGTTCCATATCTTGGCTATAAGCTATCAGCAGTCAGCCTTCAGCCTCATTGAAACCGAGCTGATAGCTGACTGCTGAAAACTGATAGCTTATCTAATCATTTAATCACCAATTCCTTGATGATATTGTCGCACTTGCCGACCTTCTCGATGCACCAAAGCAGGTAGCGGGCATCCATGCAGATGGTGCGCTGCACCTTGTTCTCGAAGCTGAGGTCGCCGCTCATGGCCTCCCAGTTGCCGTCGAAGGCCAAGCCGATGAGGTTGCCCTCGCCGTCGATGACGGGACTGCCTGAGTTGCCACCAGTGATGTCGTTGGTGGTGATAAAGTTGACGACCAACTCACCGTTTTCGTTGGCATAACGGCCATAGTCCTTCTTCGCCACGAGGTCGCGCACATCCTGCGGGATGTCGAACTCCCAGTTGCCCGGCACGTACTTGGCCATCACGCCGTCCATAGTGGTGTAGTAGTTGTAGTTGACGGCATCGGCGGCCTTGTAAGGCTCCACGGTGCCATAGGTCAGACGCATGGTGAAGTTGGCATCGGGATAGAAGTTGCGATTGCTCTGCATCTCCATCAAGCCCTTCATGTAGAGGCGCTCGCCTTGGTTGCCAAGGTTTTGGGCCTCTTCATAGCGGGCATATAAAGTCTGGTATGACTCAATGATGTTCATGGCAAGGGCATAAATCGGGTCTTTATCGAGGGCTTTAGGCTTTTCCAGCCATTTCTCAAGGCGAGCTTTGTCGGTGAAGATGGATTTCTTGAAGGCCTTGGCGACATAAGCACTAAAGTCGCCGTTGTTTTCCAAACCGATGCGGAGGATCTCGCTCGGCATGAGGTTGGCCTGGTTGTTCTTGTAGAACAACGCCAACAGGGCCGAGGTCACGTCCTGGTCGAGGGGCATGGAATAGTCCTTGAAGAAAGTCTCCACGGCAGGCTGCATCTTCTCGGCAGCGGCTTTGATGTCGGCTTTGTCGGCCTTGTCCGCAAACATCTGGTTGATGCGTATGAACCTACGGCTGAAGGCGATGGCTTCGCCGCCGTTCCAACCCGCCTCGCGATGGTAGACAAACGACTTCTCTATCTCGTCGAGGATGTCCCACTTGGCTTTGATGCCCGTGAAGATGTCGCCATATTCAGCTTTGCGCTTCGGGTCGGCGTTCACCCAGTTCATGAAGTCCTCTTCTTGGGCGAGACGGCGCTCATAGACATGGTTGCGCTTGAGCTGCTTTACCTGACCGATGTAGTATTTCCAGTAGTTCGACACGCTGGCCTGCTTGGAGGCGTACATGATGAACACCTCTTGGTCGGCGTCCATGTGCTTGCGGTAGTTCTCGAGCTTGGTGGTACGGCAGTCGATGATGGCAGGACCTTCTGCGTGGATGACATTCTTCACGGTGTAAGAAGTCGAGTAACGGTCGGTCGAGCCGGGATAGCCGAGGATCATGGCATAGTCGCCAGGCTTCACGCCGCCGAGATTAATGGGCAGATACCACTTGCTCTTCATCGGGATGTTGTCGGCAGAATAGCTAGCGGGGCTACCATCGGGGGCGGTGTAGACGCGGAAGATATTGAAGTCGCCCTTGTGGCGCGGCCAGGTCCAGTTGTCGGTGTCGGCGCCAAACTTGCCGATGCCCCAAGGCGGGCAGCACACGAGGCGCACATCCTTGTACTCGTCATATTCGAAGAGGATGTATTGGTTGCCGCTATAGAAAGGCACAATCTCGACACGCACATTGCGGTCGCCCTTGCGCTCCTTGGCGATGGAACGGCTGTTCTTGGCGACGATTTCATCGCGCTCAGCCTCGCTGGTCTGTGCTGTGACGCCTTTCAGCACTTCCTCGGTGACGTCTTCCACCTTATTTAAAAATAGCACAGACAAACCGGCGTTAGGCAGTTCCTCGCCCTTACTCTTGGCCCAGAAGCCGTCAGTGAGGTAGTCGTGCTCGATGGACGAGTGCTTCTGCACATAGCTCAAGCCGCAGTGGTGGTTGGTGAGCAGCAGGCCTTCGGGAGAGATGATTTCGCCCGTGCAGCCGCCACCGAACTGCACGATGGCATCCTTGATGCTGGGTTGGTTGAAGCTGAAAATCTGTTCAGCAGTGAGCTTGCAGCCCATGGCTTGCATCTCGGCGAGGTTTTGTCCATTGAGGGCATAAGGCAGCCACATACCTTCGTCGGCGCGGGCGACCATAAATGACAACACTAAGGCTGCAATGAGAGATAATACTTTTTTCATTTTGATCTATTCTAATTTATTGATTTTCATCATTTTTCTTCGGCACTCTCGACCCAAGCATAAAGAACAATCCGATAAGGATTTCGACTGTCGTAAAGCCGAGAATAAACCAAAGGGTATCGCCCCAGGTTTGCCGACCGAAAATGGCCACAAGCACCTCAGTGACAACCATTCCTGCCCAACCGGCAAGAAGGCCTTTTAGCATGTTTTTTTTGTCTTTTGTAAGCTTCATAGCATTGAAATTTTCGGCAAAGATAACAAAAAACCCCTCCTGATGGGGAAAAAGGAGGGGAAAAACAATATAAAGATTATGAAAAAAATCCGACGTTATTTTTTCTCAATGCTCTTGCATCGAAAACTGATGCAAAGATAAGCATTATTTTCATTCGCGGCACTATTTTTGGCAATTTTTTTGAATTTTTAATCCCAAAAAGCGCTTTTCGGGATATAATTCACCCTATCGTAGCCAACGTATGCCGTGTTCACGCGCCAGCAATCACTGCTTGGCGGCCATGACCAGCTGACCTCTGTAGTACAGGTCGCCGTCCACGTAGTAAGCACGGTGCATCACGTGCATGGTG